>NZ_CVSB01000001.1 GCF_001179845.1 Candidatus Pelagibacter communis
TAACTTCTAAACTTTATATAAAGTTTGCAAAAAATTTTGGAAAATTGGCTAACTATCCAAGATTGAAAGGTTTAAATAAGAAATTTCCTCAAATTACGGTAGTGCAAAGAAAATCAACAGATAAAGGACCAAGTTTTGGTGAGCAATTTCATACCGACTCCATTTATACAAAAAAGCCACCAAGATTTACAATGTTGCTTTCAAAACTTGTACCAAAAAAAGGAAAGGCTAACACGGAATTTTGTTCTCAATATCTTGCTTATAAAGAATTACCAAATTCAATAAAAAGAAAATTTAAAAATATTAAAGCTAAATATTCCTCTGAGGGTCCAATTTCTGTTACAACAAAAGAAAGAGTAAAAGAAAAAGGAAAAAATATTAAAGAACTTAAATCTTCACATAAAATAATTAGAAAAATCAGCACAAATTATTCGATTTATTGTAGCCCAGGACATTTTGTTGGTTTTAGTTCAAAGATAAAAAATCAAGAAAAGTTAAAAAAATTTTTATTTAATCATCAAATTAAAAAGAAGTTTCAGTTTTCATTGCCTTGGGAAAAAAATCAATTGGCTATATGGGATAACAGATCTATGCTTCATCAGGCAACACCTTTCAAAGGAAATAGAATTATGCATAGAATAACAATTAAATAATTTATGTTCACAATTTTTTTAGGACTTACTCCATTTATATTTATTACTTTTTTAGGGTTTGTATTTGGTAAGTTGAAAGTCTTAGACCTTAGTCATGCTAAAATTTTAAATCTTTTCTTGTTCTATATCGCAGTCCCAGCATTGATAATTAAGCTAATAGCACAAAATGAAATTGGACAAGTGGATTTTAAACAAATTTTCTCTTATTTAATTATGCAATCGATATGTGGAATTATCGCTTACTTAATTACTTCAAAATATTTTAAAAGATCAATCCCAGAGTCAATTATTTGGGCTTTAACAGTCGCATTATCAAACCACGTGACTTTGCTTTTGCCAATAACAGAAATTTATTTTCAACAAAATGTAATTACACAAGTTGCAAGTATTATATTAATGGATGGG
>NZ_CVSB01000002.1 GCF_001179845.1 Candidatus Pelagibacter communis
TCTCATAATTTTACCACTCAAATTGGCAGGAGCGGAGGGACTCGAACCCTCAGCCTCCGGTTTTGGAGACCGGCGCTCTACCAATTGAGCTACACTCCTATTTATAGAGTTACTCTATAATTTTAGTTACTACTCCTGCTCCAACAGTTCTTCCACCTTCTCTGATTGCAAAGTTTAATTTTTCTGCCATTGCAATAGGTGTAATTAGTTTAACAGTGAATTTAGCATCATCACCTGGCATAACCATTTCAGTACCAGCTGGTAATTCAACTTCACCTGTAACGTCTGTTGTTCTAAAATAAAACTGTGGTCTGTACTTAGTAAAAAATGGAGTATGTCTTCCACCTTCATCTTTTTTAAGTACATACGCTTGAGCTTCAAATTTAGTATGCGGAGTAATTGAACCAGGCTTACAAAGAACTTGACCTCTTTCGATATCAGTTCTTTCAATACCTCTCAATAAAATTCCAACATTATCACCAGCTTCACCTGAATCTAATAGTTTTCTAAACATTTCAACTCCAGTACAAACTGATTTTTTAGTTTCTTTAATTCCAACTATTTCAACTTCTTCTCCTGTTTTAATTACACCAGACTCAACTCTACCTGTTGCAACAGTTCCTCTTCCAGAAATTGAGAACACGTCTTCTATTGGCATCAAAAATGGTTTATCAACTTCTCTAGCAGGTTGCGGGATGTGTTCATCAACAGCTTTCATTAATTCTAAAATTGAATTCTTTCCAATTTCATCATCTCTACCTTCAACTGCTGCTAAAGCTGAACCTTTAACGATTGGTGTTTTATCACCTGGATATTTATATGAAGTTAAAAGTTCTCTAATTTCTTCTTCTACAAGATCAATCATTTCTTTGTCATCAACTTGGTCCACTTTATTTAAGTAAACAACAATTGCAGGAATACCAACTTGTCTTCCTAAAAGAATGTGTTCTCTTGTTTGTGGCATTGGACCATCAGCTGCATTTACAACTAAAATAGCTCCATCCATTTGTGCAGCACCAGTGATCAT
>NZ_CVSB01000003.1 GCF_001179845.1 Candidatus Pelagibacter communis
GACTACGCTATCATGGTCCATGGAGATGGGCAATTTCATCCAAAATATATATTACCAATTATCAGAAAAGTAGAACAACACGATAGTGCTGCTGTATGTGGATCAAGAATGATTCATAAAAGAAATGCACTTAGGGGAAATATGCCCATTTATAAATTTATAGGAAATATTTTTTTAACAAAATTGTTTAACATTGTTTATTCAACTAACTTCACTGACTGTCATACTGGATTATGGATTTATAATCTTAAATATGTAAAAAAAAATATAATATCAAGTTTAACCAATACCTTTAATTTTGATAACCAAATGAGAATAAATTTAGTTAAAAAAAAATTAGAAATAAAAGAAATCCCAATTAAAACAATTTATGGAAATGAAAGGTCATCAATTCATTTTATATATGCAATAAAATTTTTTTTTGAAACAATTTTAAAAAAATTTTTTTAATTAATCACAAGTCTTCAAATTACATCTAATTTACCTAATTCTGTTAATATTTTTACAATTTGATACCAGCACCTTTTAGAAAGGGAGCATTTTCGTCTAAAGGCCATCGTGGTTT
>NZ_CVSB01000004.1 GCF_001179845.1 Candidatus Pelagibacter communis
AATCTTGGATAGTTAGCCAATTTTCCAAAATTTTTTGCAAACTTTATATAAAGTTTAGAAGTTAGTTTTTGTTTTCTAAAATATAACATTCCATATTGGTTAAGTGCTTTTTTAATTTGAAAAATATCTTTATTTGTAATTTCTTTTAAATTTACAATTATTTCTGACCCAATATTTTTTTTATTTGGAATTATTTTTAACATTTTTTAAAAAAAATTTTTTTAAGTGATTAATCGTTTGTTTGGGACTCTCCTCTGGAATGAAATGATCTGAATTAATTTCTGCTCCATAAACTTTTTTTTGTGTGTATTTTTGCCAAATTTTAACCGATTTAAATTGCGTTCCAACAACTCCCCTTTTTCCCCACAAAACTTGTATTGGAATATTTAATTTTTTTTTCCGATCTTTTTTGTCATGCTCTAAATCTATAGTAGCCGCAGCTCTATAATCTTCACAGGTTGCATGAATTCTTTTTTTTTGTTTAAAGGCTCTTAAATACTCTTTCTCAACTCTTTCAACCGCAAGTTTGGATGACCTATTAAAACGACTTTTTAACCATCTTTTAGGATCTGCCATTATCATTTTCTCTGGAAGAGGTGCTGGCTGTATTAAATAAAACCAATGAAAATAGCCTTTTGCAAATTTCATATCTGTATGCTCATACATATCAAGAGTTGGACAAATATCTAATACACTTAAAGCCATAATTTTATTTCTATAATCTCTTGCCATTCGGTGAGCTACTCTTCCACCCCTATCATGA
>NZ_CVSB01000005.1 GCF_001179845.1 Candidatus Pelagibacter communis
TGAATATCAAAAACCAGAAGATATAATTTAAAACTTATTAAGAGTTTTTAGATATCTTAGATTAGATTTAAGTTCAGTATAGTTATGTAAATGTTTAATTCTATTTTTGCTATTTAATTTTAATTTTTTATTTAAAAATTTTTTTATTTTTTTTTGAAGATCTATTTCATCGTTTGTTTTGAAGTAAAGTCCAAGATTACCATTTTTAATTACTTCCATATTTCCTCCAGGAGCATCACTACAAATTGGATAAACATTGTAATTAATTGATTGAACTAAAGCATTTGGCAACCCTTCCCAAAGGGAAGCATTAATAAATAAATCTGCATTTTTAAAAATTAAATTTTTATTTTTCTCAAAACCCTTTAAAAAAATTTTCTTATTTAAATTATTTATTTTAATAAATTCTTTTATAGATTTTTTTTCGGGTCCATCTCCATATAAATTTAATGAAAATTTATATTTTTTAGTTAAATTTTTAAGTGCTTTCAAAATTATAAAAACACCTTTTTCTTTTGCCAACCTGCCAACATAAATTATGTTAAGTATCTTTTTAGATTTTTTATTAAAATTCTTTTTAATTATATTTTTAATTGAAGGTGGATGAATACAAATTACATTATTTAATTGAAAGTTTTTTTTAATAAAATTTTTCTCAAATTTTGAATTCGTTAT
>NZ_CVSB01000006.1 GCF_001179845.1 Candidatus Pelagibacter communis
TCTTTGTTAATTAAAATTCTGTCAGAAAATTCTTTAGATCCAGAAGTTAAAAATTTTTTATCTCTTTCTTGAACTAAAGTTTTAACCACAAGTTCGTCATGAACATTCGCAATCACCGTTGAAAAGTTTTTTGGTTTTAAACTTTTATCGACAACTAATAAATCACCATCATTAATTCCAACATCGACCATTGATTTTCCTTGAACTCTGATGATGAAAGTTGCTGGAACATTTCTTATTAAATGCATGTTCAGATCAATATCTTCTTCGATATAATCAGTAGCAGGGGAAGGAAAGCCAGCGCCTGCTTTATGTAGATAATAAGGGATTGTTAGTTTCATGTTCTTGTTTTGTTCTACTTTATAGACCATTTATACAATACACTCAAGAGGTTGTATTTTGAGTCTGTAACTGAATCAAAAGTGAATCAAAACGTGAACATCGAAAACAACATTTGGTGGACATGTGGATAACTTTTACAATAAGTAGTCTTAAAGTGATTTATAAAGGAAAATTATGATTTGTATTAAAGCAGATATTCCAGAAGAGTTAAACGAAATAGATGATGAATTAAAAGCAGTTTACCATAGCAAAGATACTGTTTGTTTTTTCATATTAAAAACAAGAGAATTAAGAAATAAGTTTATAGAAGAAACCAAGGGAATGAACAAAAGTGAAAGAGAAAAAGTTTACGAGGTATATAATAAATAAGTAAAAATAAATTATGAATATTTTAGATTTTGTGATGGTTGGTTCTAACGATTATAAAAAATCGAGTGAGTTCTACGATGCTGTTCTCGAACCTTTAAAATTAAAAAAAACTGTAATAACAGAAAAATATATTGGTTACTCTCATGCAAGCGATCCTGACAAAACTTTATTCTATGTAACAAACCCAGTAAATGGTGAACCAGCAACCTTCGGTAATGGAACACAAATAACTTTGTTAGCAGACTCTAAAGAAGTAGTAGAAAAATTTTATGAAATTGCAATGTCAAAAGGAGCTACTGATGAGGGAGGACCAGGAGTAAGAAGTGATGGAAATTATTATGCTTATATCCGTGACTTTGACGGAAATAAGATTGCAGCTAAAAGTAATTTAAAATAAAAAAGGAGTTATATGAAACTAAATTGTCATTGTGGCGCCGTAGAAGCAGAAATTAATTCATCAGTAAACGAATTAGCAAAAATTGTAAGATGCAATTGCTCTATTTGTAAAAGAAAAAATGCAACAATGGGGATGGTTAAAAACGAAGATTTTAAAATTACTAAAGGAGAGGATAAATTAACTTTATATAAATATCATACTAAAGTAGCTAATCATTACTTCTGCAAAGAGTGTGGAATTTATACTCATCACAATCCTAGAAGTGCACCGACTATGACTGGATTTAATATGGGATGTGTAGACGATGTCAAAGTAGAAGATTTAAAAGAAGTAGCTTTCTTTGATGGTCTTAACCATCCAATGGATCAAGAAAAATAAAACTTCAATGAAATTATCTGAAGAGTGTTTTAAGAAAGTTAAAAAAGATTGTTTTAAATTCATTAAAACACAAGAGACATCAACTGAAAAGTTTGGCAATAAAGAGAGGATGATTAAGAATTTTTTAATTCCAATATGTTTTTGGATTTCAAAAAAAGCAGATAAAAAAAAACCTTACTTTGTCGGTTTAGCTGGAGGACAGGGAACAGGCAAAACAACAATAAGTTCAATAATAAGGATAATATTAGAAAAGTATTTTAAACTAAAAGTATTTAAGATTTCTATCGATGATTTTTATAAAACTAGAAAAGAAAGAATAGCTTTATCAAAAAAAGTACACCCAATGTTATTAACTAGAGGTGTACCAGGTACACATGACATTAATATGATGTTAAATTTCTTTAAAAAATCAAAAAGTAAAAAATTTAAAAAAATGAAATTACCAAGTTTTAATAAGGCAATTGATGATAGATTTCCTAAAAATAAATGGAGCAAAATCAACAAAAGACCAGATGTAATTATTTTTGAAGGATGGTGTGTTGGAGCAAGAGCAGAAACTGAAAAGACATTAAAAAAATCTATTAACTCTATGGAAAAGGCCAATGATCATAAACTTGTTTGGAGAAAATTTGTTAACCAGCAATTAAAAACTAAGTATAAGAAGTTATATTCTCAGTTAAATTGTATGATTTACTTAAAGGCAAAAAACTTTAGTTTGTTACAAAAGTGGAGATTAAAGCAGGAACACAAACTATGGTTAAAAACAAAGAAAAAAGGTAGTCATAAAATAATGAGCAAAGGGGATGTAATTAATTTTATGCAAACTTATCAAAGAATTACTCAGAACATGTTCAAAAATATGCCAAAATATGCCTCTATAATTTTAAATTTAAACAGTAACCATCAAATTAAAACTGCTGTATATAAATCGAAATGAAAAAAATATTTATCATAGTTATCGCATCAATATTTTATTTTAGTAATGCTATTGCAGTTACTTTATATGATGCATTAAATCAAACTTATCAAAATAATATTCAATTAAATGCTGAAAGAGAAAATATTAAAGCATCTGAAGAAGATATTAATATTTCTAAAGCTGATTACATGCCATCGTTAACCTTAAGCGGATCTAAAAGTATTGAAGAAACTAATAAACTTACAAACCAAAGTGGAGGAAATGCAACTATAACTGATGTAGACCCCTTAACTACTTCCATTAAATTAGAACAAACTTTATTAGACTTTGGAAGAGATTTAACTTTGCAAAAAAATATTGTTGCTCTTGATTTAGCTAAAGCACAATTACTTAAAAAAGAACAAGATATTTTACATAAAGCTATAGATGCGTTTACTAATTTAATTTTAGCGAGAGAAAAATTAGATATTAATCAAAAAAATTTAAATCTTTTAAATAGACAGGTAGAAAATGATAAAATCAGGAGAGATAGAGGTCAAATTACGAATACAGATCTAGCGCAATCTGAATCATCACTTGCAGGAGCTCAAGCACAATTTGCAAAGGCTAAAAGTGATCTATTAATAAATAAACTGAATTATGAAAATATAATTGGCCAAATAAATAATCCTGAACAATTGCAAAAAAACTCAAATGCCATAGTCAATATTCCACAAAATTTAAATGAAGCACTAAATCTTTCAAAGCAAAATAATCCAGATATTCAAATTGCTAAATTAGATTTATTAAAAGCAGAGAAAGAATTAGCTATTTCAGAGTCAGATTTAAAACCTACTGCATCATTATCTTTAGAAAGATCTTATTCAGATGATTTTACCTCTACGATAGATGAAAGAGAAAAAGATGTTTTAAAAGCAACTGTAAGCTGGCCTTTTTATTCAGGAGGAAAAAAAAGATCAACTATCTCAAAAAATTCAAATTTAACTACAAGAAAAAGATTATTGTTAGATGATGCTGTAAGAACAAATGAAACAAATGTAGCAAGTGCTTGGTCAAGTCTAGAATCTTCAGAAAGTTTTTTAAATTCAGTTAGAGTTCAAGTAAATGCAGCTGAAATAGCTAATGAAGGAATAGCAGCAGAGTATGAAAGGGGATCAAGAACAACTCTTGACGTTATTCAATCAAATGCTTTACTGCTTTCAGCTCAAATTTCTTTAGCAAGTTCTGAGAAAAACTATTTAATGGCTCAATATAATCTGCTTAAAGCAGTAGGCTTGCTAAACAGCCAATATCTAAAACTTAAGTAATTATTTGATTTTTTGAGCCTGAAAATAAATATATTGCTAATGAGAACAAAATGTGTACATTTATTTCATGATTCGAGTGTTAAAAAATTTAAAAAAAGAGGCAAAAAATGACGAAAAATAACCTAAAAGTAGTTAAATCTACTAAAGATCAAGAAATGGACGTTAAAGAAAAGAACAAAGCGTTAGACGCTGCGATAGCTCAAATTACAGATAATTTTGGAAAAGGCTCAGTAATGAAGCTTGGTGAAAAAAGAGCGATGGATATCGAGTCTGTTTCAACAGGTTCTTTAAGCCTTGATTTAGCTTTAGGTATAGGTGGATTACCAAAAGGAAGAATTGTTGAAGTTTATGGACCAGAGTCATCTGGAAAAACAACTTTAGCATTACAAGTTGTTGCTGAAGCTCAAAAATCTGGTGGAATTTGTGCATTCGTTGATGCAGAACACGCATTAGATCCAGTTTATGCAAAAAAATTAGGTGTAAATACTGAAGAACTTTTAATTTCACAGCCAGATACAGGTGAACAAGCGTTAGAAATAGCTGATACACTAGTAAAATCAGGCTCTATTTCAGTAATCGTTATTGACTCAGTTGCAGCTTTAACTCCAAAAGCTGAAATTGAAGGAGAGATGGGAGATCATCATGTTGGTCTTCAATCTAGATTAATGAGTCAGGCTTTAAGAAAATTAACAGGTTCAATTTCAAATACAAATACAATGATGATTTTCATTAACCAAATTAGAATGAAAATTGGAGTTATGTTTGGAAGTCCAGAGACAACATCAGGTGGTAATGCACTTAAGTTTTACTCATCTGTAAGAATGGATATTAGAAGAATTGGTGCCATCAAAGATAAAGATGAAATTATTGGTAACTCTACAAGGGTGAAGGTAGTTAAGAATAAAGTAGCACCACCATTCAAAGTTGTTGAATTTGATTTGATGTATGGAAGAGGAATTAGCAAGATGGGCGAACTAGTCGATCTTGGTTCTAAAGCAGATATAATTGAAAAATCAGGCGCATGGTATGCTTATAAAGGAGAGAAGATTGGTCAAGGTAGAGAGAATGCTAAGACTTATTTAGCTCAAAATCCTAAAGTTGCTGCAGAAATCGAAATGGCAATTAGAGAAAAAGCAGGTGTGATTTCTAAGAAAATAGAAGGAAATCCAATCGATCCTGAAAAATTGGAGAAAGAAAAGAAAGTAGCTGAAAAAGAAGAAGCTGAAAAAGCAGAAGCCACTCCTCCATCATCTAAAAAGAATTAATAGGTCATCTTTATTAATAAAAGGCGCTTAATTTAAGCGCCTTTTTTCCCTTCGGTATCTAGACATAGAATAAAAAAGCTGTATTTTAAAAATATGGCAGACAAAACACTCAATGAAATAAGAAATACTTTTTTGAAGTATTTTGAAAAGAACGATCACAAGATTGTGGAGTCTAGTAATTTGGTTCCGAACAATGATCCCACATTGATGTTTGCTAACTCTGGAATGGTCCAGTTTAAGAATGTTTTTACAGGATTAGAAAAAAGAGATTATGTTAGAGCCACAACGTCACAAAAATGTGTAAGGGCAGGTGGTAAGCATAATGATTTAGAAAATGTTGGTTACACACCTCGTCACCATACATTCTTTGAAATGTTAGGAAATTTTTCTTTTGGTGATTATTTTAAAGAGCAAGCAATTCATTATGCGTGGAACTTAATTACAAAAGATTTTGGAATAGATAAAAATAGACTTTATGTAACTGTGTTTCATGAAGACGATGAAGCCTTTAATTTTTGGAAGAAAATAGCGGGTTTTAGCGATGATAGGATTATAAGGATAGCAACCTCAGATAATTTTTGGTCAATGGGCGAGACAGGTCCATGCGGTCCATGTTCTGAAATATTCTTTGATCACGGCGATCATTTACCAGGAGGTTTACCTGGAACTAAAGATGAGGATGGAGATAGATTTATAGAAATTTGGAACTTGGTCTTTATGCAGTTTGAACAAGTTACCAAAGATAAAAGAATTAATCTTCCAAAACCGTCAGTTGATACTGGAATGGGATTAGAGAGAATTGCAGCTTTATTACAAGGTTCACATGATAACTATGAAACAGATCATTTTAAAAAAATAATTGCTTCAGCATCTGAAATTACAAAAGTTACACCAGATAAATCTAATCTTGCAAGTTTTAGAGTTATAGCTGATCACTTAAGAGCAAGTTCGTTTTTAATAGCTGAGGGAGTTTTACCTTCAAATGAAGGAAGAGGATATGTTCTTCGAAGAATTATGAGAAGAGGGATGAGACATTCTCATTTACTTGGGTCTAAGGAACCAGTTTTTTATAATTTGTTTGACACACTTAAAAATGAAATGTCAGGAAACTATCCAGAATTAGTTAGAGCTGAATCTTTAATTAAAGAAACTTTAAAAATGGAAGAAGAAAAATTCTTAGTTTTATTAGACAGAGGAATAAAAATTTTAAATGATGAAATATCTAAAATAGATAAAGTGTTGTCAGGTGAAGTAGCTTTTAAATTATATGATACTTACGGTTTTCCATTAGATCTTACTGAGGATATTTTAAGAAACAAATCAATGTCAATTGATACTGAAAAGTTTCAATCTTTGATGAAGGAAAGTAGAGAACTTGCTAAGAAAAATTGGAAAGGTTCTGGAGATGCAGCGGTTGAAGATATTTGGTTTGGAATAAAAGATAAATTAGAAGCAACCGAATTCTTAGGATACGAAACAAATCAAGCTGAAGGTGTCGTTTTATCTATTTTAAAAGACAATAAAGAAGTAGATCAGTTAAAAGAAAATGATGAAGGAATGATTATAGTGAATCAAACTCCTTTCTATGGTGAGTCTGGAGGTCAGGTCGGTGATACTGGTGAAATAGTATCAAATGATTTTAAATTTGAAGTAACCGATGTCCAAAAAAAACTAGGAGATTTATTTGTTCATTATGGAAAGGTTAAGAGTGGTTCAATAAAACTACAGGAAAGTGTAGAGTTAAAAATTGATGTGGAAAGAAGAGATAATACTCGAGCTTATCACTCAGCAACCCATCTATTACACGAGTCTTTAAGAAGAGTTCTAGGTACTCATGTAACCCAAAAAGGATCTTTGGTAGAACCAAGCAGATTAAGATTTGATTTCAGCCATATGAAGCCAATTTTGAATGAGGAAATCAATAAAATAGAAGAATTTGTAAACAAAATGGTCTCAAAAAAATCTGAGGTTAAAACTAGATTAATGACACCTGATGAGGCAGTTGAAAATGGTGCTTTAGCATTATTTGGTGAAAAATACGGAGATGAAGTAAGAGTTCTTTCGATGGGAGATGAGAATGGTAAGTATTTTTCTACTGAATTATGTGGTGGAACACACGTTAAAAACACTGGTGATATTGGTAAATTTAAGATTGTCAGCCAGTCTTCAATTGCTGCAGGGGTTAGAAGAATTGAGGCCTTAAGAGATAAACAATTGGAAGAATATTTAAAAAATAAAGAGAAATTATCAAACCTATCTGCAGAAAAAGACGAGGAAACAATTAAAGATTTAAGTCAGCAAATTATAAAACTTGGAGGAAAACCAAGTTTAGATGAAGCTGATCAAAAAACTTTAATTAAAAACCTAACTAAACAATTAGAAACTATTTCAGTAAATTCAATTTTAGAGGATAAATCTAAAAATATTATTAAAGACGAAGAAATTAATGGAGTTAAGTTAAGACTTCAAAAAATAGATGGATTACCTCCAAAAGAATTAAGAAAACTTGTAGATAAAGGTAAAAAAGATTTAGGTGAAGGTATTGTGGTTGTGTTTGCAAATAAAGATGACAAGGTTGGATTAGCTGTTGGAGTAACAGATAAATTAACAAGCAAATTTGATGCAGTTAAATTTGTAAAAGTTGGATCTGAAATAATTGGTGGTAAAGGTGGTGGAGGAAGAAAAGACTTTGCCCAAGCTGGTGGACAAGATCAATCAAAAATTGAAGAAGCTTTCGAAAAGCTTAAGAGTTTATTTTAATTTCTTTTTTAAATTTCCATCAATTTCATCTAAAAACTGATTAGTAGTTAAGAATTTACTATTTGGACCAACAAGAATTGCCAAATCTTTTGTCATTGATCCACTTTCAACACATTCAATACAAACTTTTTCTAAAGTTTGTGCAAATTTGATAAGTTCCTCATTAACATCTAGTTTACCTCTATGAGCTAACCCTCTAGTCCAAGCAAAAATTGATGCGATTGGGTTGGTTGAAGTTTCTTTTCCTTGTTGATGCATTCTATAATGTCTAGTTACTGTTCCGTGTGCAGCCTCTGCTTCCATTACTTTTCCATCTGGAGTTAATAATGTACTTGTCATTAATCCTAAAGATCCATAACCTTGTGCCATAGTATCTGATTGCACATCTCCATCATAATTTTTGCAAGCCCAAATATATTTTCCACTCCATTTCATTGCACATGCAACCATGTCATCAATTAATCTATGTTCGTAAGTTAAATTATTTTTTTCAAATTCGCTTTTATATTCTTTGTCGAAAATTTCTTGGAAAATATCTTTAAATCTTCCATCGTATTGTTTTAGAATTGTATTTTTAGTAGACATGTAAACAGGCCATTTTTTAATTAACCCATAACTGAAACAAGATCTTGCAAAGTCTTCAATAGATTTATCTAAATTGTACATTGATAAAGCCACACCAGGACCTGTAAAATTAAATACTTCATATTTAATTTCATCTTTTCCATCTTCTGATGTCCACTTCACTTCCATTTTTCCTTTTCCAGGAACTTTAAAATCTGTTGCTCTATATTGATCACCAAATGCATGTCTTCCAATGATTACAGGATCAGTCCAAGAGGGAACAAGTTTTGGAATATTTTTACAAATAATTGGTTCTCTAAATACTGTTCCTCCAATTATATTTCTTATAGTTCCGTTTGGAGATCTCCACATTTTTTTTAAATCAAATTCTTCTACTCTCGCTTCATCAGGGGTAATTGTTGCACACTTAATTCCAACACCAATTTTTTTAATAGCATTAGCAGAGTTGATCGTAATCTGATCATCAGTATTATCTCTGCTTTTCATGCCTAAATCATAATATTCAATACCAAGATCTAAATATGGGAGGATTAATTTATTTTTGATGAACTCCCATATAATACGAGTCATTTCATCGCCATCCAGCTCAACAACTGGGTTTTTTACCTTGATTTTGCTCATTAAATAAAAATTATCTTATTAATTGAATTTGATCGTTTTATATACATATTAATCGAAAATTAGCAAATAGAAGAATATGTTTAGTAAGATATTTCCAAAGATTCATACAGAAGGGTACAAGTTCATAGTAATAGCTGTATTCATAACTATCATTTTTTTTATTATTAACAATTTTTTAGGATTAATAGGAATTTTACTAACTGTCTGGGTTTATTATTTTTTTAGAGATCCAGAGAGAACAATTATAGGTGATGATAGTTACCTAGTAAGCCCTGCAGATGGAGAAGTGATTAAAGTTGAAGAGGTAGATGGTCCAAAAGAACTTGGACTAGAAAATAAAAAATTTAAAAAAATAAGTATTTTTATGAACGTCTTTGATTGTCATGTAAACAGAACACCGTGCTCAGGTGTTGTTGAAGATATTTTATATAAACCAGGTAAATTTTTAAATGCATCTTTAGATAAAGCAAGCGAAGACAATGAGAGAAATTATTATAAAATTAAAGATAAACATGGGAATGATATTGTAGTCGTTCAAATAGCTGGACTAGTTGCAAGAAGAATAGTTTGCGAGACAAATAAAAATCAGGAATTAAGTCAAGGCGATAGAATTGGCATGATTAGATTTGGTAGTAGAGCAGACGTTTATTATGAAAATTATGAACCACTAGTTAAAGTTGGTCAAACAGCAATTTCAGGAGAAACACTGCTGGCTAAAAATTAATTTATGGAACAGCCAAAGAATAATTTTAAATTAGTTACAGATAAAAAGAATGCAAGAATGCTTCTTCCAAACATGCTTACACTAATAGGAGTTTGCATAGGTTTAACTTCAATTAGATTTGCATTAAGTGGAGAGTTTCATTTAGCGATCATTGCAATAATATTTGCTGCTTTAATAGATGGCTTAGACGGAAGAATTGCAAGGTTGATAAAAGGAACCTCAAAGGTTGGTAAAGAACTAGACTCACTTACTGATATGATAAGCTTTGGTGTTGCGCCAGCATTTATAATGTATTTTTGGAAACTAAATACTTTTGGGAGGTTTGGATGGCTATTATGTTTGGTATATGTGATTTGTGTAGCTTTAAGACTTGCAAGATTTAATGTTAGCTCCAATCAAGAACCTTCGTGGAGAGATAATTTCTTTGAAGGAGTTCCATCACCTGCTGGGGGCATATTAGTTTTAACACCTTTAATTATAAGTTTAAGTGGATTTGATTATGTAAAAATTAATTACGACATAATCGTTCCAGTTTTTTTTATAGTAACATCATTATTATTGATTAGTAAATTTCCAACTTACTCTTTTAAAAAAATAGTGATCCAAAGAAAAGCAACAATTTTTTTATTATTTACAATTGTCCTATTTTTTGGACTTTTATTAATATATACATTTAATGTTATTGCTATAAGCAGCATAATTTACCTAAGTTTGATACCAATTAGTTTTTTTCACTATCAAAAAATGAAAAAAATTCATGAAAATGACAAAATTCAAGATGAAGATGATCTTGAAGACGTACTTTAATGAAAAAAAATGTCATTGTATCTTTAGCTGACGCAAATTATTTTCCTTTACTAAACGAACTAGTAGATTCAATAAAAAGTTTTAATGAAAGCAAGAATGTTGCAATTTGTATTTTAGATGCAGGATTGACTGATGACCAAAAAGAAATTTTACTTAAAAAGGTTGATGAAATTAAATCTGCTGAGTGGGATATAGAAGTTCCTGGATATAAAGTTAAAGGTAAAGAGTGGTTAAAAAGCCAAGTATCTAGAGCATTTCTACCTAAATATTTTCCTGATTATGAAAAATATTTATGGATTGATTGTGATGCATGGGTAAATGATTGGGAGTGTATAGAGCTTTATTTTAAAGCTTGTGATAATGGAAAATTAGGTATTACCCAAACTATAGGACCTGGATATAAAATTACTTCAAGAGTAAATTGGTTATTTGGCAAACTTGCAATAATCAAATCACAAAATTTCAAACATGCAGTGAAATCAAATATTGGTTATGAGAAAGCTAGGAAGTTAGCTTTCGCTCCTCACATTAACATAGGTGTATTTTCATTAGAAAATAATTCTCCAGGTTGGGCTTCATGGCAGAAGAATTTATCTCAAACGTTAAAAGCTGGAAATATTTTTGGGAGTGAAGGACTCGCAATTAATATGTCGGTATATATTGATGATTTAGAAACAGAGTTTTTACCGTTAAATTGCAATTGGATTACAAGCAACCTTTTACCAAAATATGACCAGGACAATGATACTTTTGTTGAACCATTTCTTCCAAATTATAAAATCGGAATTATGCACTTAGCTGCAGGAATTTGGAAAGATGGTAAAGACATGAGAATTGATAAAAGCATAAAAATTGAAATTAAAACTTTAAAAGATAAAAAAATACTCAAAAGTTTAAGATATAGTAATTAATTGAAAAAAAATAAAATCTCTAAAAACTGGGTAAATAAGCAGCGTAGAGATATCTATGTTAGACAATCTAAAGTAGATGGTTATAGGGCAAGATCTGCTTATAAATTAATGGAAATTGATGAAAAGTTTAAAATATTTAAAGGAGGTTTGTCAGTTATTGATATTGGTGCTGCTCCCGGCTCATGGTCACAATATGCTATGAAAACAGCTAAAAGTGGCAAGTTAATATCTATAGATCTTAAAAAAATTGAACCCATAGGTAATAGTGTTCAAATTCAAGGAGATTTTACTGAAGAAAAAATTCAAGAAGAAATCAAGAAAAACATCAATGGCAAAGTTGACGTTGTAATGTCTGATATGGCTGTAGATACAACAGGAATTAAAAATATAGACTCAATTCAAACTGGAGAACTGTGTAAAGAGGCGATGTTTTTTGCAAAAGACTTAATGAAAGAAAATGCATATTTTATTTCAAAAATTTTTATGGGTGGCACATTTAACGAAATCGTCGCAGAGGGAAAAAAATATTTTAAAGAAGTTAAGGTTTTTAAACCAAAATCTAGCAGAAAAGATTCAAAAGAAAGTTTTATAATTTGTAGAAAAATTCGATAGAGACTTTTAATTTAAAAGGAATCATATATAAAAGATCATGGTTCCTATAAAAGAAGCACTTACCTTTGACGATGTTACACTAGCTCCAAAGTATTCAGAAATATTACCTTCTGATGCAGACACAAGCGTATCTTTAACAAAGCATTTAAAACTTAAAATTCCTCTTATATCATCTGCAATGGATACTGTAACAGAAAGCAGAATGGCAATAGCTATAGCTAAAGCTGGCGGTATTGGAGTAATTCACAGAAACCTTGATATAAAAAAACAATTATCAGAAATAAAAAAAGTAAAAAAAGAAAAACTAATTGTTGGAGCAGCTGTAGGTGCATCAGCCAGTGAATTTTTTAGAGCTAAAGAAATTGTTAAAGAAGGTGTAGATTTGATTGTAGTAGACACAGCACATGGCCACACAAAAAAAGTTGCTGAAATAATCAAATATATAAAAAAAATAAAAAGCAATAAAATTGCTTTATGTGCAGGAAATATTGCAACACCAGAAGCTGCAAAATTCCTAATAAAATTAGGAGTAGATATAATTAAAATTGGGATAGGGCCAGGCTCTATTTGCACTACAAGATTAGTAGCTGGAATAGGAGTTCCTCAATTGAGCGCAATTTTAGCTGTAAGAACTGTTTTAAAGAATAAAAATGTTAAAATAATTTCAGATGGGGGGATAAAATATTCTGGAGATTTGGCTAAAGCATTTGCTGCAGGAGCTGATGCTGTAATGATTGGTTCATTATTTGCAGGCACAAATGAAACCCCAGGTAAATTAATTAAAAAAAATGGACAGCTTTTCAAAAGTTTTAGAGGGATGGGTTCTGTTGGAGCTATGAACAAAGGGTCAGCTGATAGATACTTTCAAAAAAAACAAAAAGACTCCTCAAAATATGTGCCTGAGGGTGTTGAAGGTTTTGTTAAATATAAAGGAGATGTTGGGAGCATAATTTATAAATTAATTGGTGGATTGAAATCTTCCATGGGTTATCTTGGATCAAAAACAATTATTAAATTAAGAAATAAACCGCAATTTGTGAAAATTACAAAAGCTGGATTTTATGAAAGTATGGTTCATAATGTAGATGTGGTAAAAAACGATAGCAAATATTAATGAGCAAATTTTTAAAACTAATAGGATTAATACTTTTAACAGTTTCTTTTAACAGCACGTCTTTTAGTAAAGAAAATTTTTTTAATGAAGCTTTAGAATTATTTAAAAAAGAAAAATATGAAGATGCGCGTTTTTTATTTGAAAGAAATATTGTTTTTAATCCAAAAGATGCAAAGTCATATTTATATTTGGCAAAAATTTATAACCAAGAAGAAAATCAAAGAAAAGAAGAATACAATTTAGAAACAACACTTTTAATTGAGCCAGATAATGAGGAAGCTTTATTAATGTTAATGAAAATTGCTTTAGAAAAATCAAATTATGAAAAAGTTAAAGATCTTTCTGATAAATTTGTGAAAGTTTGTAAAAATTTATGTGATGAAAACAAAGATATTCAAGAGTCATTAAAAAATATTGAACCTGAAAATAATGAGTCTTGATCAAAATCTAAATAAAATCTTAATAATAGATTTTGGTTCTCAATTTACTCAATTAATTGCAAGAAGAGTAAGAGAATTAGGTGTGTTTTCAGAAATAGTTAGTCACAAAAAAATAAAACTAAAAGACATAAATCACAGTATTAAAGGGATAGTATTATCTGGTGGTCCATTAAATGTTTATCAAATAAATAAGTACTCATTTGATAAAAAAATTCTAAAGCTTGATGTACCTGTTCTTGGAATATGTTTTGGGCATCAAATTTTGTCAAAACTTAATGGCGGAAGAGTAAAACAATCAAAACATAGAGAATTTGGTCTAGCTAATGTTTATAAAAAAAATAACAGTCTTTTAACAACTAATTTTTTTGGAAATGAAAAATCTAAACAAGTTTGGATGAGCCATGCTGATCAAGTTTCAAAACTTCCTAAGAATTTTAAAGTTATTGCATCAAGCACTAATTCAAAATTTGCTATTGTTGAAAATAAAATAAAAAAATATTATGGAGTGCAATTCCATCCAGAGGTAACTCACACTGAAAACGGAAAAAAATTAATAAGTAATTTTATTTTTTTTATTTGTAAAATTAAAAGAAATTGGTCCTCTAAAGATCAAAAAAATCAGCTTATTAAAGATGTTAGAAAACAAGTAGGAAATAATAAAGTTATTTGTGCATTGTCAGGAGGTGTAGATAGTAGTGTAGTTGCTCAATTGTTGAATAAAGCTATTGGTAAAAAACTTTATTGTATTTTTGTAAACACTGGCCTTCTAAGAAAAAATGAAGAATTACAAGTAGTTCAAACTTTTAAGAGGCGTTTAAAAATGAATTTAATTTATGTAAATGCTGAAAAGGTATTCTTAAAAAAATTAACAAATATTTCTGATCCAGAGAAAAAAAGAAAAATAATTGGTAATTTATTTATTAAAATATTTGAGAGATATGCTAAGAAAATAAAAAATGTTAAATTTTTAGCTCAAGGAACTCTTTATCCTGATTTAATTGAGAGCAAATCTGTTACTGGAAGCCAAACTTCGAAAATAAAATCTCATCATAATGTTGGTGGTTTACCAAAAAAAATGAATTTAAAATTAGTAGAACCACTAAAATTCTTATTTAAGGATGAGGTAAGAAAATTAGGATTAGAGCTAAATTTAAGTAAGGAAATTATTTCAAGGCACCCATTCCCTGGACCAGGTTTAGCTATCAGAATGCCTGGTATAATAACAAATGAGAAAATAAAAATTTTAAAAGAGGCTGATTATTATTTTATCCAAGCTTTAAAAGATCATGGTCTTTATCATAAGATATGGCAGGCATACGCAGCATTACTTCCAGTAAAAACTGTAGGTGTAATGGGAGATAATCGTACATATGAATATTTATGTTTGTTAAGAGCAATTACATCTGAAGATGGAATGACAGCTGATTATTATGAATTTAAAAAGTCTTTTATGCAAACTATTTCAAATAAAATAGTAAATAGTATAAGGGGAATTAATAGAGTTGTTTATGATGTTACATCAAAGCCACCAAGCACTATTGAATTAGAGTAATTTTTAACTATAAGTATTATTATGAAATATTTACATACTATGATTAGAATTAGTGATGTTGATGCATCTCTAAGGTTTTTTTGTGAAGGTCTTGGACTTAAAGAAACAAGAAGAAAAGATAGTGAAAAAGGAAGATACACTTTAATCTTTCTTGCTCCACCAAATGATAAAAACACTGAGATCGAATTAACATATAACTGGGATGGTGATGATCTAGGAGAGGGATCAAGAAATTTTGGTCATCTAGCTTACAGAGTAGATAATGTTTATGAGACATGCCAAAAACTTATGGACATGGGTTATACCATAAATAGACCGCCAAGAGACGGTCATATGGCTTTTGTTAGATCACCAGATAATATTTCAATCGAATTACTCCAAGACGGATATTTAGATCCACAAGAACCTTGGGCCTCAATGGAGAATACTGGTATCTGGTAATATTTTTCTAATGTGGATTGCTAAGTTTAACAAACCATACAAAGAAAAAATCAAAAAATTAACTTTCAATTTTGCAGATATTAAGAAAGGTGAAACGATGTTAGTTTCATCTCCAAGTTCAATAGCAAAATATATTAATAAAATTCCTAAAGGTAAAAAAAAGACAGTTATTCAAATGAGAGAAGATTTAGCTAAAAAAGCTAAAGCTAACAAAACTTGTCCAGTATCTACAGGGATTTTTTTAAGAATTGCTATAGAGGCATCATTAGAGGAACAAATTAAAAAAAAAACTAAAAAACCAAAACTTCCTTTTTGGAGAATTATTGACGAAAAATCTCCTATTGCAAAGAAACTATCTATATCTAAAAAGCTTTTGAAAGCTTATAAGAGCCAAGAATTTATAAATGAGTAAAATTAAAAAATTTATTGCAAAAAAAAATAAGTCAAAAATAGTTAGTCTAACTGCCTATTCAAAAAATATTGCTTCTATATTGGATAATTATTGTGATTTAATTTTAGTAGGAGATTCTCTTGGTTCGGTTTTATACAATTATAAATCTACAAGAGAAGTAACTTTGAGTACCATGATTGAACACTCTAAAAGTGTGAGAATGGGTATAAAAAAAAGTTTAATGATTGTTGATATGCCACATAACACTTATCGAACTCCTAAAGAAGCAGTAAAAAATGCAAAGCAAATAATGAAAAAAACTAAATGTGACGGTGTAAAATTAGAAGGTGGAAAAAAAATTTATGAAACAATCAAATCTTTAGTTAAAAACAAAATTCCAGTTATGGGTCATTTAGGTCTACTTCCTCAATCAGATAAAACTTTCAAATTTAAAGGAAAAAAAAAGTTAGAGAGAAACAACATTATAAGAGACTCACAATTATTAGAAAAAGCTGGAGTATTTTCAATTGTTTTAGAATGTGTTGAAACTTCTTTAGCAAAGCTTGTCACCCAAAATTTAAAGATACCAACTATTGGTATTGGAGCTTCTAAATATTGTGATGGTCAAATATTAGTTTTTGATGATTTAATCGGATTAAATCCAATGAATTATAAGTTTGTAAAAAAATATGCAAAAATTAGAAATGATATTTCTAAAGCTGTTTCTAATTATTCAAAAGAAGTTAGAAAAATTAAATTTCCTAATAAAAAAAATTCTTTTTAATTAAAAGTATTTTTTAAATTCTTCATTAATATTTAATATTTCAAGATCAACCAATCCACCAATTACTAATTGCAGACCAACAATTAAGATAAATATTAAACCAACATAAGCTATCCAAATATGCCTTTGTATATAATTAGCCATATACGTTGCTAATGCACCAGTAAGAACTACTGACAAAACAAGTCCAAATATCATAAATCCAAAATAACCTTTTGCTGCAGCTACAACACCAATAACGTTATCGAAACTAATCATGATATCTGCAAATAAAACTTTTCCGATACTACTTATGTAAGAAGGTTCTTTGCTTTTTTTTGTAGTGGGTTTTACTTTTTTAATGTCTAATAAATCTTTTCTTAAATCATTAACGATCCAAATTAATAATAAACCACCTAAAATTTTTATAAAATAAAATTCAAATAAAAAAGTCGCAAAAATTGCAAAAAAGATTTTAAAAACAAAGGCTCCAATTACACCCCAAAGAATTATTTGTTTTCTATTTTTTGGAACAAAATTTGAAGCAATTGATCCAACAATTACAGCATTGTCTGCTGTTAATATAATCGTGATAAAAATTATATTTGTTAAAATTATGAGTTCTTCAATCAAGATTTTTAATATTTAGATTTCTTTGTGCCTTCTATAATTTCTTTTAATTCATTATACTCTTCACAATTACAACTTTCTAATACTTTTAATCTTTCTTTCGCTAAATCTAATCTATTTGTAACAACGTATAATTCACCTAAATATTCATTTATACCAACGTGATTTGGATCAATTTCTAAACCTAGAAGATAATACTTTTCTCCATTTTCGAAATCTCCAAGTTTCCTAGTTGTAAAACCAAGATAGTTTAAAGTATCTGCTTGAAGTGGTTTTTTTTTGTTTGATTTGATTAACAATGCTTGAGCTTTTTCATATCTTTTATTGGCTTTTTCTATTTTTCCTTTTTTTTCATATTTTTTAGCCGCTTTAATTAAAGTAACAGCCTGAGTATAATCTGATTTTACTTTGCTAGTACTGTCAGTTCCTGCAGAATATGAATTTGTTGATAGTAAAACTAAAAACAAAAGTGAATAAAAAGTTTTTTTGATCATATAAATTTTTTCATTTGGTTAAGTGGTTTTAATTGCAGCCCATTTTCTATTAAATTTTCCTTAATTGATTTCGCAGTAGACAATGAACTTTCATTATCCCCATGTATGCACACAGAGTCTATTTCACAAGGTATCTGCTTTCCACTGTGACAATTAAGTGACTGATTTTTAACCATATTTAATACATGTTTTTTAGCTTCCTCTGGATCAGTAATAAGAGCATGTGGTTTTTTTCTAGAAACTAGATTCCCATCATCCTCGTAATTTCTGTCAGCAAATATTTCACAAGCTATACGCATGTTTAGTTTTTTGGCTGCTACTTCCATTTTAGATCCTGTAGGAACCAAATAAATTAAATCCTTACTAATCTCGTTTATGGCTTTTGCTAAAGTAGTAGCTAAGTCTATATCCTCACAAGCCATATTGTTTAAAGCACCATGTGGTTTTATATGAGTAACGTTCTCTCCATAATCTTGAGCAATTTTTTGAAGAATTTCATATTGATCAATAATCAATTGTCTTACCTCATTAGCCGGAAGATTCATTCTTTCCCTTCCAAAATTTTCAGGGTCATTAAATGACGGATGCGCTCCAATACTAACACCATTTTTTTTTGAAATTTGAACTACTTGATTCATCGACTCATCATCACCTGCATGATAACCGCATGCGACATTTGCAGAATTAACTATTTCTAGTAAATCTGGATCATACTTATTTGAATGATGTTTTGATTTTTCACCTAAATCGCAATTTATATTAATTTCCATAGTCTCTAATGTTAAGTATAACATGACATGATAAAAAATATATCAAATCTTGGTGACGCAGCTTTGTACTGTGATTTTGGTAATGAAGTAAATAAATCAATTAATTCACAAGTAATAAAATATTTTAAAACTATTAAAAAAAAAAAATTTGAAGGGATAAATAATTTAACACCTTCTTATAATAAACTAATTATTTCTTATGATCTAAAAAAAACAAATTTTAAAGAAGTAAAAAATTATGTTGAAAATATAAATGCTCAAGACTCAAAAGATATAAATTCAAAAAAATTAGAAATACCAGTTTGTTGTCATGAAAATTTTTCAATGGACATTAAAAGATTGGAAGAAATATTAAAATTAAGTAGAGAAAAAATTTTAGAGAATTTTTTAAATAAGGAATATTTTTGTTACATGACAGGATTTATTGCAGGCATGCCTTTTCTTGGTGACTTAGATGAGAATATGAGAGCTCAACGTTTAGAGACTCCAAGAGTAAAAGTGCCAAAGGGATCTGTTGCATTAACTGAGCAATTTGCAAATATTTATACATTCGAAAGTCCAGGTGGATGGAATATTTTAGGAAACACACCTTTAGATGTCTTTGATAGTTCAAAAGAAGACAAACCAAATCTAATTAACCCAGGAGATACAGTAATTTTTAAGGAAATTACTTTAGATCAGTATAAAAATTATAATGAGTAGTAATTATCTAGATATAATCAGACCTGGAATTAATACTACCTTTCAAGATAAAGGCAGGGATCATCTTTATCATATTGGCATTCCATTTAGTGGTGCTATGGATAATAGAAATTATCTTATAGCTAATAAACTTGTTAATAATAATTTAGAATCAGCAGTTATAGAGTTTGCGTATCAAGGTCCTCATATAAAATATTCAGGAGAGAAAATTAATTTTGCTGTGACTGGGGATGTAATTTTTTCCATTAAAAAAAAAGATACTGAAATTGAGGGCAAATGTTACGAAAGTTATCAAATTGAAAATGGAGATGAGATAAATGTCATATCTACAAATAAATCAGTTTATGGATATTTAGCATTAGGTGGAGAGTTCGATTTAAAATTTCAATGGAATAGTTGTTCTATAAATACGAAGGCAAACATTGGATCTAACGATGGAAAAAAATTAGATGTAGGGCAAAGAATTAATTTAAAAAAAATAAATTCAAATAAGGATATTAAAAAAACTAATTACATTAATACCAAAATAGAAAACATAAGAGTGATCAAAGGCACTAATTTTGATTACTTTTCTGAAGAAGGTAAAAAAATATTTTATGAAAAGGAATTCACAGTATCCAAACTTTCAGACAGAATGGGTATGAGACTAGAGGGACCTAAAATTGATAATATTGTGAATACCAACATAAAATCAGAGGGTTTGATTAAAGGTGTAATCCAAGTACCGGCAGATGGAAATCCAATTATAATGCTTTCAGATCATGGTACTATTGGCGGTTATCCAAAAATTGGAGTCGTGGCTAGTGTCGATTATGACCGATTAGTACAGATGTCTCCTGGTTCAAAAATAAAATTTAAAGATATTAATTTATCTGATGCAGAGACTCTATTTAAGTTATATGAGATGGAAACTCAAAATTTACTATCACAAATTTAATGAATTTTTTATCAAAAATACCAGGTCCTTTTTTAGTTTTTTTAGGAGCTTGTGCATTAAGTTTTGGAGGTTTAATTGTTAAGTCTTTTGACGGATCTACACTTTGGCAAATATTATTTTGGAGATCACTTTTCTTTATTGGAGTAATTACAATTTTTTTAATCTTTACTTACAAAGGAAAAATTTTTAGTGCTCTTTATAAATCTGGAATTCCAGGTTTATTCGGAGGTATAATTTTATCCATTGGATTTGCTAGCTATGTATTTGCTATGTACGAAACAACAGTAGCTAATGCAAACTTTATAATACAAACTCAAGCTTTGTTTTTAGCAATTTTTGGTTACGTATTTTTAAAAGAAAAAATTTCAAAAATTACATTAACTTGCATTATTACAGCAGTAGCTGGTATCATTTTAATGTTGGGAAGTTCACTAACACCAGGTCAAATGACTGGAAACTTAGTTGCATTTATTATGCCGATATCATTTGCAATCTTAATTTTAATTGTCAGAAAATATCCAAAAGTCGACATGATACCTTTGCAATTGGTTGCTGGAATTTTTGCAACACTAATAGGTTTGTTCATGTCACCGAGTATTTTGGTTTCAACAAATGATATTTTTTTAGGTTTTATTGCAGGATTTTTTCAAGTCGGACTTGGATTTATACTTATAACAATTGGAGCAAGATCAACTCCTTCAGCATTTGTTGGAATCATTATGTTAACTGAAGCTGTTCTAGGACCCATGTGGGCATGGATGTTTGCAAACGAAAACCCACCACTTACTGTACTTTTCGGGGGAGCCGTAGTTATAACAGCAGTAGTTATACAGTTTTTGTCTCCATTACTTGTTAAAAAACTAGCCAAATAAATTTCACATAAACATTTTAAATGTGTTATAAATTTATATACGGGAGAGACTACTTTTGTAGCGCCGAAGGAGCAACCACCCCGGAAACTCTCAGGCAAAAGGACCGTACATATTAACTCTGGAAAGAGAATTATTCTCGCCGACGGAGCAAATCTCTCAGGCACCAAGACAGAGGGGGCAAAGAAGAGTTAATATGGAAATAAAAAAAACATCACTAAATAAACTTCATCAAAGTAACAACGCTAAGTTTGTTGAATTTGCTGGCTATGAAATGCCTATTCAGTATAGCAAAGGTATTATTGAAGAGCACAAATTCACAAGATCGCATTCTGGAATTTTTGATGTATCACATATGGGCCAACTATTCATTTATGGAGATGAAACTTTAACAGAAGAATTAGAAAAAATTTTTCCATTAGATTTAAAAAATCTAAAACAAAACTGCTCTAAGTATAGTTTTTTAATGAATGAGGATGCGGGAATTTATGATGATTTAATCATCACCAAAATAGAAGAAGGGTATTTAATTATCTTAAATGCTGCATGTAAAGATAAAGATTTTGAGATTTTATCTAATTTACTAGGTTCGAAATTTAAAATGAATTTAGATAACAATAGATCTTTGATTGCAATTCAAGGACCTAAGTCTGTTGAAATTTTAAACTCAATTATAAATGGGGTTGATCAACTAAATTTTATGACAGGAAATTGGTTCGATTCTGATAATCAAAAATTATTTGTTACAAGATCAGGTTATACAGGGGAAGATGGATTTGAAATTTCAATTTCTAACGATAAAGCTGAAAAATTCGTTGAAAATTTAATAAAAAAGGGAGCACAACTTATAGGACTTGGGGCAAGAGATACCTTGAGATTAGAGGCTGGATTATGTTTATATGGTCATGAATTAGATATTAACAAAACACCAGTTGAGGCAAACCTTAGATGGGCAATCTCAAAATCTAGATTATCAAACGGAGGTTTTATTGGATCGAAAAAAATTATGAACCAAATGCAAGATGGAGCAAGCCAAATAAGAGTAGGGATTAAACCCGAAGGTAGATTGATTGCTAGAGAAAAAACTAAAATATTTGATGATACAGATACACAAATCGGTGAGATAACTAGTGGCACGTTTGGACCAAGTGTAAATGGTCCTATAGCGATGGGCTATGTTAATAAAGAGTTTTCAAAAGTTGATACTAAAATTTTGCTTGAGGTAAGAGGGAAAAAACATCCAGCAAATGTTTGCGCATTACCATTTTATAAAAAAAATTATGTGAAAGGAGTAAATTAATGAGTGAAGTAAAATTTTCAAAAGAACATGAGTGGATTACTTTAGAGGGAGATGTAGCCACAATAGGAATTACAAAACATGCAACAGAAATGCTTGGAGACATCGTTTTTGCAGAACTTCCTGAAAAAGGATCTAATGTTGAAAAAGATGGTACTGCAGGAGTGGTAGAATCTACGAAAGCTGCTAGTGATGTTTATACTCCAGTTAGTGGTGAAGTAGTAGATACTAATCAAGCTATTGTAGATGATCCTTCTAAAATTAATGAAGATCCAGAGGGTTCAGCATGGTTTTTTAAACTTAAAATGAAAGATCAATCCGAAATGGATAGTCTTATGAACAAAGAAGAATACGATAAATTTGCAAAGGAGAGTGCTAGCTAATGTTACATAATTCTCAAAAAGATTTTTTAAAAAGGCACATTGGACCTTCAGATGAAGATCAAAATAAAATGCTTAAGGAACTTAATTACAAATCACTTGATGATTTAATCAAAAGTACAGTTCCAGAAAAAATCCAATTGAAAGATGAATTAAATATTGGAGAATCTAATTCAGAATATGAAGCATTAAGAAAATTAAAAGCAATTTCAAAAAAAAATCAAATTTACTCTAACTTTATAGGAATGGGTTATTATGGAACTTACACACCATACGTAATTCTAAGAAATATTTTAGAAAATCCAGGTTGGTACACTTCTTATACACCTTATCAACCCGAGGTAGCTCAAGGAAGATTGGAAATGCTGCTTAATTTCCAACAAATGATAGTTGATTTTACAGGAATGGATATTGCAAATGCATCTTTATTAGATGAAGGAACAGCAGCTGCAGAAGCAATGGGATTAAGTCATAGATTAAATAAAAAAGATAGTAATTTAGTTTTTGTCTCAGAAAATTGTCACCCACAAACAATAGATGTAATCCAAACAAGAGCAGAACCAATGGGATTAAAAGTTCTTGTCGGAAATGAAGATGAAGTATTAGATCAATTAAAGGAAGATTTAGTTTGTGGTATATTACAATATCCGGGAACTTTAGGAGATATAAAAGATCCTAGTGAAGCGATTAGTAAAATTCATAAAAAAAATGGTAAAGCAATATTAGCTTGTGATTTATTAGCACTTGCTAAATTAAAAACACCAAGAGAATTAGGAGCAGACATTGCTGTAGGAAGTTCTCAAAGATTTGGAATTCCAATGGGTTACGGTGGACCTCATGCAGCCTTCTTTGCAACTAAAGATGAATATAAAAGATCTATGCCTGGAAGAATTGTAGGGGTCTCTGTTGATAGACATGGAAACAAAGCTTACAGATTATCATTACAAACTAGGGAACAACATATAAGAAGAGATAAAGCTACAAGTAATATTTGTACTGCCCAAGCTTTATTAGCTATTGTTTCAGCCGCATATGCCATTTACCACGGACCAGATGGAATAAAAACTATTGCTGAGAGAGTTTCTCAATTAGCTAAAAATTTTGCAGATAAATTGAAACAATCTGGATATGAAATTTATTCAGATCATTTCTTTGACACAGTTACAATTGTAACAAAAGATAAAACGGATCAAATTTATAAAAATGCTTTAGATCAAAAGGTAAACATTAGAAGAGTAAATTCTGAAATGTTGGCAGTTTCTTTTGATGAAAAGAAAAATGTTTATAGAGTAAATCAATTGTTGAAAATTTTTAATGCAGCTGAATCAATTAAAAAAGAAGACCCAACAGTAAGTTTACCTAATTTACCAAAAAATTTATTAAGAACTTCAAAATATTTAGAACATCCTGTTTTTAATTCATATCACTCAGAAACTGAGATGCTTAGATATTTAAAAAAGTTAGAAGATAAAGATATAGCTTTAAATAGAACTATGATTGCACTTGGTTCATGTACTATGAAATTAAACGCTACTGCAGAAATGATACCTATTTCGTGGAGAGAATTAGCAGAGCCTCATCCATTTGTACCTATTGAGCAGATGGAAGGATATAGAGATTTATTCACTGATCTTAAAAATTGGCTAAGATCAATTACAGGTTTTTCTGGTGTTTCGCTTCAACCAAATGCAGGCGCCCAAGGCGAATATGCAGGATTAATGGTGATTAGAAAGTATCATTTAGATAGAGGTGAAGAAAACAGGAATATATGTTTAATACCAAGCTCAGCACATGGAACTAATCCTGCTAGTGCACAAATGGTTGGAATGAAAGTTGTCGTTGTTGATTGTGATAAAGAAGGAAATGTTGATTTTGAGGATTTAAAGAAAAAAGCAGAAATGCACTCTGAAAATCTTGGAGCATTAATGGTCACTTATCCATCTACTCACGGAGTATTTGAAGAAAAAATTACAGATATATGTGAGTTGATTCATAAACATGGTGGCCAAGTTTATATGGATGGTGCAAATTTAAACGCGCTTGTTGGTATAGCAAGACCTGGAAATTTTGGTCCAGATGTTTGTCACATAAACTTACACAAAACATTCTGTATTCCACATGGCGGTGGAGGACCAGGTATGGGGCCAATTGCATGTAAAAGACATTTACAAGTTTATTTGCCTAATCATCCAGTTGTTAAGGACTGTGGACCTGCCACAGGAATAGGAGCAGTTTCAGCAGCACCTTGGGGAAGTTCAAGTATTTTATCAATTTCATGGATGTATATTAAAATGATGGGTTCTGAAGGTTTAAAATTAGCTACTCAAATTGCAATACTAAATGCAAATTATATAGCTCATAGACTTAAAGATCATTACCCAATTCTATATAAAGGTTCAAACGGTAATGTAGCTCATGAATGTATTATTGATATTCGATCTATTAAAACTGAAACAGGGATTACTGAAGAAGATATAGCTAAAAGATTAATCGATTATGGTTTTCATGCACCAACAATGTCATGGCCGGTAGCAGGCACAATGATGATTGAACCAACTGAAAGTGAAAGCTTGTCCGAACTAGATAGATTTTGTGATACTTTGATTAGCATTAAATCAGAAATAGATATGATCAAATCAGGAAAATTTGATAAAGTTGATAATCCAATTAAAAATGCACCTCATACAGATATTGAATTAGCTTCAGATGAATGGAGTCATAAATATTCAAGAGAGCAAGCTGCGTATCCTGCAAAATTCTTAAAAGCAAATAAATTTTGGCCTCCAGTTGCAAGAGTTGATAACGTATACGGAGATAAAAATATTTTTTGTACTTGTCCAAGCATGGATGAGTTTAAAGAAGATGCAGCATAATAATTAATGAAAATTGCTGTTGTTGGCTCAGGTATTTCTGGATTAAGTGCAGCTTATTATTTATCTAAAAAACATCATGTAGATCTTTTCGAGCGAGAAGATCATTTTGGTGGACACTCTCATACAATAGATATTTTTTTTCATGAAAAAAAAGTTTCTGTAGATATTGGTTTCATTGTTTTTAATTTTCAAACCTATCCAAATTTAATTAATTTTTTTGAGGAAAATGATATTCAAATTGAAAAAAGCAATATGTCTTTTTCAGTTTCTGTAGATAATACAAACTTTGAATATTGTGGAAAAGGGTTGAGTGGAATTTTCTCAAATAAATCAAATTTGTTTAACATAGAGTTCTTAAAAATGTTTTTTGATATAATTAAATTTTACAAAAAAAGTGATCAAGTAAATGTATCAAATGATAAAATTACTTTAGGTGAATATTTAAAAATTAATAAATTATCAAAAACATTTGTTGATTATCATATAATACCAATGGTATCTGCAATTTGGTCTATGCCTCCTTATGAAGCGAGTAAGATGCCAATTAGTTTCTTTCTTAAATTTTTCCAAAATCATGGTTTGTTTAAATTGAAAAATAGACCGCAGTGGTACACAGTAACCAATAGAAGCAGAACTTATGTTAGTAAAATACTTTCTCAAATAAGTGGTGAACACTACAAAAATTACAAAGTAGCAAGAGTTAAAAGAAAATCATCAGGATTAGACCTATACTATGGCGGAGACAGCGAATTTTTTGATTATGATAAAGTAGTTTTGGCAACACATGCTGATGAAGCCTTAAAGTTAATAGAAAATCCAACTGAGGATGAGATAAATATTCTATCGAATTTTAGTTACAAAGAAAATATAGCTTACATACATACAGATCAGCGGGCCATGCCAAAAAATAAAAAAGCTTGGTCTTCTTGGAATTCATCAATAGATGACAAGAATTTAGAGAAAAATTCAATAACCTACTGGTTAAATTTATTACAAAATTTAAAGTGTGATGAAAATATTTTCTTAACACTAAATCCTTACTTCAATATTGATGAGAAAAAAATATTGAGAAAAGTAAAATTTACACATCCATATTACGATCAAAAAGCATTAGATGCTCAATCAGAGCTTATTAAAATACAAAATCAAAAAGATTTACTTTTTTGTGGCAGTTATTTTGGTTACGGATTTCATGAAGATGGAATAAAATCATCTATTGAAATGCTGAAAAACCTTAATGATTAGTTCTTGTATATATAATGGAAATGTAATCCATAAGAGATTTAAACCAAAAGAACATTTTTTTAAATATAAAGTATTTTCATTATTTATAGATCTATCAGAGCTAAATGAGCTTGATGATAAATTAAAATTTTTTTCATTAAATAAATTTAATCTTATTAGTTTTTACGAGAAAGATCATGGTGATCGTGATGGGTCATCTCTTTTTGAATGGGTAAAAAAAAATCTAATTAATAACGAAATCAGTGCAGACAACATAAAAGTTAAACTTTTATGCTATCCAAGAATATTAGGTTATGTTTTTAATCCACTAAGTATTTTTTTTGTATATGATAGAAATGATAATTTAATTTCTATTTTATATGAAGTTAAGAATACATTTGGTGAGCAACACACATATGTTTTTAAAGTAAAGGGACAAAATAAATTAATTCAAAATAATTGCTCAAAGAAATTTCATGTTTCACCATTTATTGAAATGGATTGTAATTATTTTTTTAGGATATTAAATCCAGAGCATAAGTTGTCAGTTGTAATTGATCAATACGATCAAGAAGGAAAAATTCTTTTTGCATCTCAAGATGGTGAAAGATCTGATTTGACAAGTAAAAACTTAATGAATTCTTATCTTAAACACCCTTTAATGACGTTTAAAATTATCTCTGCGATACATTTTGAAGCGTTTAAATTGTGGATTAAAGGAATTAAATTTATAAAGAAAAAATTTAAAATTAAAAATAATATAACAGTAGAAAATTAATGTTTTTAAATAACGCTGCAGATAAATTAGTTTTTAAATTTCTTAATAAAATAAGTCATGGTTATCTAGAGCTTACTACATATGATGGAAAAGTTTTAAAGTTTGGAAATCCAAATGAAAAATTGCATGCAAATATTTTAATCAAAAAACCAGATTTTAATTATAATTTAATTAGAGGCGGCAGTATTGGATTTGCTGAGAGCTACATGAGAAGTGAATTTGAAACTGACAACTTATCAAATTTAATTGAATTAACCGCTAGAAATATAGAAGTTATATATAAATTCTCAGGACTTCTTGATTTTCCATTTATCAATTTTTTAAAAAATAAAATAATCAAAAATACAAAAAGTAGAAGCAAAGAAAATATTGCTAAACATTATGATCTAGGTAATGATTTTTTTTCTCTTTGGTTAGATGACACACTTACTTACTCTAGTGCTATTTTTGATGATAAATCGAAAAATCTTTCTGACGCTCAAAATAACAAATATCAAAAATTAATTGATCTAATAAAACCAAATAATGGTGACAAAGTTTTAGAAATAGGATGTGGTTGGGGAGGTTTTGCTGAGTACTTAGGTAAAAAATACGATGTAAAACTAGACTGTATTACAATATCAAAAAAACAATTTGAATACGCAAAAGAAAGAATTTTTAATTGCGGTTTAAACGAAAAAGTAAATATTGAAATAAAAGATTACAGAGATCTTAAAGGCAAATACAATTCAATTGCCTCTATAGAGATGATAGAGGCTGTTGGTCAAAATTATTTAGAGGGTTATTTTAAAACTATTAAAACCAACTTATCTGATGGCGGTAAAGCAGCTATTCAAGCAATTACTATCGATGATAGGTTGTTTGACAGATACAAAAACAAACAAGATTTTATTCAAAAATATATTTTTCCTGGTGGTTTTTTACCAAATAAAAATAGCATTAATCGTTATGTTTCTGATAACGGTTTAACTATAAATTCATATATTTCTTATGCTGACCATTATGCAAATACATTGGCTATATGGAGAAATGAGTTTTTAAAAAAATGGGATTTAATAAAAAATCAAGGTTTTGACTTAACATTTAAAAGAATGTGGGAGTTTTACCTTTCTTATTGTGAAGCTGGATTTAAGTCAAAAAATATTGATCTGATACAATTTTCAATGCAAAACAAATAAAAATAATGGAGATATTTATGCGACATATAAAAATTATTAAGTCAATTTCATTGATAATTTCATTATTCTTAATTACAAGTTGCTCAAATAATAGCGCTATGAAACCAGAAGACTTTAAAAACAAAGAACCAAGATTAATTATTGAGGAATACTTATCTGGAAATGTTAAGGCCTGGGGTGTTCTGCAAAATAGATCGGGAAAAGTTACAAGACAATTTTCTGCAGATTTAAATGGAACCTGGGATGGAAAGCAATTAATTCTTAAAGAAAAATTTAATTGGGATGATGGTGAAGTTCAAGACCGAGAATGGACAATAAACAAAATTGATGAGCATAATTACGAAGGAACAGCAGGAGATGTTGTAGGTAAAGCAATAGGATATTCTTATGGACCAGCATTTAAATTTGAATATGTTTTATTAGTTCCAGTTAAAGGTAAAGAATTAAAAATAACTTTCGATGATTGGATTTTTAAACAAGATGATAGAGTTGCAATTAATAGAGCCACAATGACTAAATTTGGTTTTAAAGTAGCTGAATTGACAGTTGTATTTGTAAAAGATTAACTATTTTTTTTGATATTTTGTTAGTTTTCCAACTAAACCAAAATAAATTTTACTCGGTAAAAAACTCAATAGTTTTAATGTAATTGTAAGTGATTTTGGAAAATGTATTTCAAATATATTTTTGTTAACTAAACCTTCATAAATTTGATCTGCAGCATACTCAGGAGTTTTTAAAAAAGGCATTTTAAAATCATTTTTATCTGTCATTGGTGTTTTAATAAATCCAGGAGACACTAAAGAAACACGTACATTGTATCTTTTAAAATCAAAGTACAAACTTTCAGCTAAGTTATTTAATGCAGATTTAGATGGTCCATATCCAGTTGAATTAGGTAACCCCCTATATCCTGCAATTGAAGAAACAATAGTAATTATACCTTTTTTTTTATCTCTAAAGTATTGTTCAACTGCTTTGATGCTATTCACAGTTCCAAAAAAATTTACTTTAAAGACATCTTCCATTTGTTCGACATCTATATCTTTTTCTTTTTTTGGATCCCATGTCCCAGTTGAAAAAAAACAAATATCTATATTTTCATATTTGTTTTTAATTTCGTTAAATACTTCTTTGCACTTTTCTTTATCTGTTACGTCTAAAGGAAAACTTGAAATATTTTCATAAGAATTTGAAAGCTCATTTAGTAATTCAGCTCTTCTTGCAGATATAGCAACATTCCATCCCTTACTTGCAAATTTAATTGCTAAAGCTTTTCCAATACCAGTACTACCGCCAGTAATCCAAATAGTTTTTTTACTCATTTTTTGTTATGTATATATCTTACATGTTTAAAAATAAATTTTTAACATTTATATTGTTTCTTGCTATTACATTCTCTGCTTCATTAATTGGCGGTTTAGCTACTGTTACTTTTAAAGAGCCATGGTACTCATTACTAAATAAACCATCATTTAATCCACCGGATTGGATATTCGGACCTGTTTGGACGACCTTGTATACATTGATGACAGTTGCAATATGGCTTTACTGGCACACAAAAAATAGAGATATGAATACTGTTTATATTTATTTTATCCATTTAGTATTCAATACAACTTGGAGTGTAGTTTTTTTTGTTTTTAACAATATGGTTCTAGCACTTTTGGTATTAATCATACTAATAGCATTGATAATCAATCTTATTTTAAGATTTAAACGCGTCAAGATGTTGAGTGCCTACCTAATGATTCCATATTTACTTTGGTGTAGCTTTGCACTAATTCTGAATACAAGCTTAATTATGTTAAATTAGATATGGATGATGTTGTAGTAATTGGTGGTGGAATTATAGGGGCGGCGACTGCTTATTTTTTATCCAAAGAAGGTAGAAAAGTAAAAGTTATTGAAAGAGACCCTACTTATAAAACAGCTTCATTCCCATTATCTCTAGGTGGTTTTAGAAGACAATTTTTCCAAAAAGAAAATATTTTATTAGGAAAATTTGCAAGAGAATTTATTTTCCAAATACCAGAATTATTAAAAACAGAAAAAAATCCCAACCCAACAGCTAGCATGGTAACCAATGGATATCTTTTAATGTTTGGTCCTGAACATGCTGAAGAACAATATAGAGCATTAGAAAATCATAAAGAATGTGATGCAGGAACAAAAAATATTAAAGGATCAGAATTATCCAAGGTTTTCCCTTATGTGAATAGTGAAGGAATAGAGACAGCAACTTACACGGATAATCAAAGTGAAGGATGGATTGATCCATTTATGTTTCATAGCGCTCTTAAAGGTAAAGCAATAGAGCTTGGAGCAGAATTTATTAAAGGTGAAGTAAAAAGTATTTCAGAAATAAATGCTAAAACAATTGTTTCTGCTGCTGGTTGTTGGACAAAAGAATTGTTAGAAGATATTCCTGTTGTTCCTCAAAAGCATACCGTGTTTAGAGTAAAATGCCCAACATATATAAAAGAGATGCCACTAAGTGGAGACTTAACAACGGGTGTTTATTGGAGACCTGAAGGAGGGGAATATTTAGCAGGATCACCTATTTCTGTATTTGATGCAGATGATTTGGAACCAGCTTGGAATGATTTTGAGGAATTAGTTTGGCCAGCTCTTGCTAAGAGAATACCTGCCTTTGAAGAATTAAAGTTAACTGGTGGATGGGCAGGTTACTACGATTGTAATAGACTAGATAATAATGCAGTTGTAGGCAAACATCCAAAATATGACAATGTATACATGGCATCTGGATTTACAGGTCGAGGACTAATGCAAGCCCCAGGAATTGGTAGAGCTTTAGCTGAATTAATTACAACAGGATCATACCAAACAATTGATATAAGTGATTTTGCAGTCGAAAGAGTTCTTGGGAAAAGTGCTAGACCAGAACCTTATGTCTTGTAATTATTTACAATATATATCAGCCCAAAAAAATTTATCCTTTTTAATTTCTTTTTTAATTAAATTTATTATTGTTTTATAATCACTCCAATCAGAAAAAAATTTCTTTTGTTCCCCTATAGAAAAAGTAAAACTATTATATGAAAGTTTCTTTAAATGTTTTAAACATTTAATTGCATCAGAAAAAAATTCTGAAGTAATTTCAAATGAGATGATACCACTTTTTTTGCTTAAACCTTTTAATACATTCAATTCATAGCCTTCCACATCTATTTTAATATATTGGGGATCTCCAAATTTTTTTATCAAAGCATCTAATGTAGTAATTTGAATTTGAGTTTTTTCACTCCAGGTTAAATTAGAGAATCTGCCAGATTTCCAATGTTTTGCAAAAGTTGATACAGTTGGCATTTGTTTATTTATCGATAATATTTTCTTCGTATTTTTAGAGCCTAAACCTTTTGGAATAATTTTTACAATAGAATTTTTTGAATACAATCTTTTTAGAGTCTTTACGCAAATCGGGAGCGGCTCAACCATAATAGTTCTAATTTTTTTTTCGATAAAAGGTTTCGATTTTTCCCCTAAGTGAGCACCAATATCAAAATATAAGTCTCCTTTGTTCATAAGTTTTATAATTTCATGACTCTTACTTCTTTTGAACTTTTTGAAAAATTTAAACATTATAAAATTTGAATATTATGTTCCGCAAAATGTTTGATAATCTTTATTATCTGATGGAGATTGATAATTCATAATATTATCTTGATTATTAAAAGGTTTTTTTAAAATTACCAATAATTTGTTTATTAATTCCAAATTATTATTATTTGCGGCATCTAAAGCTTCTTCAACTTTGTGATTTCTTGGAATTACAATAGGGTTATTTTTTCTCATAAGTGAAATTGATTTTTCTTTTGATCCTTTATTTATTAAAATTCTATTCTCCCATTTTTTTACCCAATTTATAAAATTTAAATTTTTATATTTATTATCACCAGTATTAATATTCATTAAATAACAAAATGTATTTGTGTAATCAGCTTTATTTATTTCCATCCAATTTAATAATTCATTTATCAATTTTAGATCATTTTGATTTTCTCCAAATAAACCAAGCTTATCTCTCATCATATTTAACCATTTAGTTTCATAAATATTTTGAAAATTATCTATAGTTTCCGTTGCAATTTTAACTGCTGTATCTTCATTTTTGTGTATTAATGGAATTAAACATTCAGCTAATCTTGCTAAGTTCCACTTTGTAATTGGTGGTTGGTTAGAAAAAGAATATCTACCAAATTTATCGATTGAGCTAAATACAGTTTTTGGATCATAATGATCCATAAATGCACAAGGACCGTAATCAATGGTTTCACCTGAAATTGCCATGTTATCAGTATTCATAACCCCATGAATAAATCCAACTCGCATCCAATTGATTACTAGCTGGCATTGCTTTTCCATAACAAGATTTAACAAATCTAATGCTTTTGAATTTGATGCTTTAATTTCTGGATAATGTCTGTTTATAGTGTAGTCGACTAAAGTATTTAAATTTTTAATGTTTTGAGTTGCAGCAATATATTGAAACGTTCCAACTCGAAGATGACTTGATGCTACTCTTGTCAATATAGCTCCATGTAATAGATTTTCTCTGACAACTTTTTCTCCTGTTTTGACTACAGCAAGGCTTCTAGTAGTTGGAATATTTAATGAATGCATTGCTTCACTGATAATATATTCTCTAAGCATAGGTCCAAGTGCAGCTCTCCCATCACCACCTCTAGAAAAAGAAGTTCTTCCTGAACCTTTAAACTGAATGTCAAAACGGTTGTCATTGTTTACTAAATGCTCACCTAATAAGACTGCTCTACCATCTCCTAACATTGTAAAGTGTCCAAATTGATGACCTGCATATGCTTGTGCAATAGTATTAGTTTCTTCTGGTATGGAGTTTCCAGAAAATATTTCTGCTAATTTTTTTTTGTCTGTTTTTGAAAAATCTAAATTTAAAGTAGATGCTAGTTCCTCATTTAAAATTACTAATTCAGGATCATGAACAGGAGTTGGTTTAATATTTTCTTTAAAAGTGTTTGATAATTTTGAATAAGTATTATCAAAATGCCAACCAATGGTCATTTTAATTAACTAACTTCAGCTTGATTTTCTTTTGGTTTAACTTCTGTTTTAAATTGATTAGAAATTTTTTGTACTTCAACAGAAGATACTTTGTATTCTGCACACATTGTTTCTTCATCTTTACCATGACCTGTAACCATATTAACCATATGTTCTGGGAAATGGAACGTAGTAAACACAATTCCTTCTTTAACTTTATCTGTAACTTCAACTTTAAGCGCAACCTCACCTCTACCTGAATAAAGTCTTCCGATATCACCAGTATTTAGATCTCTATGAGCTGCATCTTTAGGATGAATTAATAAAACATCTTCATCAACAATATTTATATTTTTTGTTCTTCTGGTCATTGTTGCAGCGTTGTAATGTTGTAAAACCCTACTTGTTGTTAAAATCAAAGGATAGTCTTTTTGATTAGCTTCTATTTCTGATGATTCTTTCCAATCAAAGTTTTTTAGTCGGCCTTTACCTAATTTAAATGTTTCTGTATGTAAAATTTTTGTATCAGTTCCATCTTCTTGAACTGGCCATTGTAATCCAAATTTTCCAAGTCTCTCTCTAGTAACACCCTTAAAGAAAGGAACGATATCAGCAATTTCTGCTAGAACTTGATCTGCATCATAAGTTGGCTGATCAAATCCTAATTTCTGCATCATCTCAGTTACAATTAATCCATCAGGTTTAGTGCCTGGTAGAGGAGGTACAGCTCTGTTCACTCTTTGAATTCTTCTCTCAGTGTTAGTAAAAGTTCCATCTTTTTCTAAGAACGTTGTACCTGGCAGAACAACAGTTGCTAATTTTGCTGTTTCACTCATAAATATTTCTTGAACAACTAAAAGTTCTAAAGAATTCATAGCTTCAATTACATGAGCACTATTAGGATCTGTTTGAACAATATCTTCTCCAATGATCCATAAACCTTTTAATTCCTTGTTTATTGCAGCTTCAAACATTTGAGGAATTTTTAATCCGGGTTTAGTTGGGTGAGTTACTCCATATTTTTCTGTATAGAATTCTTGATGCTTTTCATCAGCCACAGGAAAATATCCAGCACCTTGGTGTGGTTGACATCCCATATCTGCTGCACCTTGAACATTGTTTTGACCTCTTAAAGGATTAACTCCGACACCTTTTCGTCCAATGTTTCCAGTAATCATTGCTAGATCTGCAATTAACATTACAGTTTTAGATCCCTGTTCATGTTCAGTAACTCCTAAACCATGGAACTCCATTGAATTTCTTGCAGTAGCATATGCAATTGCTGCTTCTTTAACTAATTGTTTATCTACACCAGCTACTTTTGCTAAATGATCAACATCTTGTCTTTCAATTTCTTTTAAGAAATTATCAAAACCTTCAGTTCTATCTCTAACAAAATCTGCATTATAAAGTTTTGATTTAATAATAAAGTGCAACATCATATTTAGAACTGCAACGTTAGTTCCTGGTCTTAGTTTAATATGATAATCAGCAAGTTTTGCAAGTTCAGTTGTAACTGGATCAAGTACAATTAATTTTTTACCTTTCATAACTTGCTGTTTTATTTTTGCACCTGTTACAGGATGAGCATTTGTTGGATTAGCTCCAATTACCAAAAATAAATCTGCATGATAAATATCTTCTGTAGAGTTAGTTGCTGCCCCAGTCCCAAAAGTTTGTTGCATTCCCCAAGCTGTTGGAGAATGACAAATTCTTGCACAACAATCTACACTGTTAGTTCCCACAGCCGCTCTAATCATTTTTTGAAAAACATAATTTTCTTCATTCGTACATCTCGCAGAAGAAATTCCAGCAAAGGCATCTGGACCATTATCTTTTGTAATTCTATTCATTTCTTTTTTAATAAAATCATAAGCTTCATCCCAAGAAGCTTCTTCAAACTTTCCATTTCTTTTAATCAAAGGTGTTTTTAATCTGTCTGGATGATCATAAAAACTAAATGCATATCTTCCTTTAATACATGTATGACCAGCATTTACCTCTGTTTGTTTTGGAGTATCTATTGCAACAACTTTATCATCTTTTATTGATGCTTCTAAATTACATCCAACACCACAGTATGAACAAGTTGTTCTAACTTTTTTATCTACAGCTGCAGATTTAGATTGAAAAACATCTGAAATAGCATCTGTTGGACATGTATGCGCACATGCTCCACAAGATACACATGAACTATCTCCAAACATCATATCATTATCAGTTGTTATTCTAGATTCAAAACCTCTTCCGCTCATTGTTAGTACAAATGAACCTTGAATTTCATCACAAGCTCTGACACATCTTCCACAATTAATACAGTTGTCTAAGTTCATTCTCATGTAATCGTGAGAAGTATCTCTTGGTATACCTTTGTGTTGTTTAGGACTGTTGTATCTGTGATCAGCAACTCCTAAATCGTTTGCTACTGTTTGTAATTCACAATTATTATTTACCTCACAAGTATCACATTCCATTGGATGGTCTGTTAAAACTAATTCAACAATATTTTTTCTTAGACTTGTTAAAGCTTCATTTGAAGTAAAGATATGTTGGTTTTCAGCAACTGGAGTATGACAAGATGCGACCACTCTTGTTGGACCATCTTTTTCTAAAGCAACTTCTACAGAGCAAACTCTGCAAGCTCCATAAGGAGCTAGGTTTGGATCATCACATAAAGTAGGTACTTTTTTTTCACCTACATAGCTTTTTACAAATTTTAAAATAGATGTGTGTTTAGGACCAATTTCGTATGGTTTTCCATCAATATAAGCAATTTTTCTTTTTTCTGAGCTCATTAATTATCTTTCACCATATCATTTTTCATTTCATCACCAAAGTATTTTAGGATGTTCTGAATTGGAGTTGGGATTGCTCCACAAAGAGCACATAAACATCCTTTTTGCATGGTAACCAACAATTCTTCTAGTAATTTCAAAGGAATTTTAGCTGTTTTCTTTTTAGCTTGATCAAACATCTCCTTACCTCTGTAAGATCCAAGTCTTCCTGGGAAACATTTCCCGCACGATTCTTCAGCTGAGAATTCAAACAAATGATGAATGTATTCAGCCATTGGAAAATCTTTTGGAATACTAACTACACTTGCGTGACCTAACATAAAACCTTTTGATGTGAACTCTTGAAAATCTAAATTTAAATTTTCTATTTCACTTAAAGGAACAACCCCACCTAATGGTCCTCCTATTTGGAAAGCTTTAACAGGTTCTTTGTATCCACCACCAATTTCATTAAATATTTTTTTCATTGGTGTACCCATATCAATTTCATAAACACCTGGGTTGTTAAAGAAACTATCCAAACAAACTAATTTTGTTCCAGCTGATTTTTTATTTCCAACTGAAGAAAATTTTTCTGATCCATTTAATAAAATTCCAGTTGCAGCAGCCAATGTTTCAACATTATTAACCACAGTTGGTTTTTTATATAACCCTTCGGTAACAGGGAAGGGAGGTCTAACATCAACCTCTGCTCTTCTTCCTTCAATAGAAGCTATCAAAGCTGTTTCTTCTCCACAAATATAAGCACCTTGTCCTATACAAATTCCAAGATCAAAAGAAAAATCGGTTCCTAAAATATTTTCACCTAGTAAATTTAATTTTTTAAGTTCATTGATGCAGCCATTAATTGCTTCAATAGATTTAGGATATTCACCTCTAATGTATAAAACTCCTTCATTACTTCCTATCACATAACCACAAATTACCATTCCAAAAATAACTTTTAAAGGTTGATCCTCTAATAAGTATCTGTCTGAGAAAGCACCAGAGTCACCCTCATCTGCATTACAGATAACATATTTTTTATCTCCTTTTGCTTTACTACAGAAATCCCATTTCATTCCTGTTGGAAAACCTGCACCACCTCTTCCTGTTAAATTTGAATCTAATAATGATTTTACTATTTCTTTTTTATCTATTTTTAAAAATTTACTTAATTGCTCTTTGAATTGATCTGTTGATGATAACTTGTCATCCATTAAAAAACTTGTTGTAGCATAACTCTTAGAGAAAAACTTATCTTGTTTAATTTCTTCACCATTTAAAATTTGATCTATTTTTTCAATATCTTTACCAGCATAATTTTCTCCATCATAATGGAAAGCATGGTTTTCATAACAATGACCTAAGCAGAACATTTCTCCAACTTTGTCATCACCTAGTTTTTCTTTTAATTTATCTTTTAATTTATCTTGAGTACCTGCGCACATGCATGCACTACCATTGCAAACGAACGCTTTTTTTTCTCTATGAGAAGGTCTTAAAAATTCATAAAAGGATTCTGCACCATGGAGAGTTGAAACGCCTAGGTTATGTTTTTTTGCAATTTCTTTAATATCTTGTGGATTATCACTTAAAGTATTTTCTGAGATTTGCTTAAATAGGTTGTCTTTTAAGCCTATTCTGCCTGATAAATTACTTATATTTTTTGACACAAATACCCTTTTATTAATTTAGCCCACAATAACTTTTTTGTTATTTGTGTAAATATTAAAACTGTCCCTCTTTACGAAACCAACAAGGGTAATGTCAAATTTATTCGCTAAATCGATGGCAAGACTAGTTGGCGCACCAACGCCTATCATTATACCTATATCCGTCATTAAGACCTTTTGAACCAATTCAAAATTTAGTCTACCTGAGCATGTTATAAATTGGTTTTTCGGATCAATTTGATTGTTCTTTAATGCACAACCAATAAGTTTATCAAGAGCATTATGTCTTCCTACATCCTCTCTGACGGCAACTAATTCTCCATTACTATTAAAAAGACCACTTGCATGAATTCCACCTGTTTTACTGAATTCTGATTGGCCTTCTCTCAATGTATCTGGCGATTTAACAATTACCTCTTTTTTGATTTTGGGTTCTGATGAATTTGTTTTATTCTTTTTAACTATTTCTAGTGCATCAAGAGAAGATTTTCCACATACACCACATGAGGAATTAGTTAAAAAGTCTCTTTTTATTTTTGCAATATTTATATTTTTAGAATTATTTAAAGTTGCTAATATTTTATTTTGAATATTGTATTGACCAACTTTATCTCCATAACTATCTATTGAGTCAATATCACTAATATTTGTTATGATTTGTTCATTATATAAAAATCCTCTTACAAGATCCTCATCATCACCTGGAGTTCTCATTGTTATAGATAAACTTTGATTGATCCATTTATCAGATTCCTTAAACTTTAATGAAATCTCCAATGGTTCTTCAATTGAAATTAAATCATCTATATTCTCAAACTTATTAGATGAATATTTTAAAACTTTGTATTTAGAATTCATTAAATTATTTTAATGGATAGTTTTTTTTTAATAAATATTTGTTAATTATAATTGCTAATAGCAATATAATTATACAACCAAAAATTATTGGATTAATTAAATAATCATAAGAGGCACTTCCAATAATAACTATAATTGGATTTCCACCAGCAGGTGGATGAACAATATTAAATAAAATCATTAAAAAAACACCTGCTCCAACAGCAGTTGCAATACTGATATAAATAGGAAGTGGAATAAAGTTTACAAAAATAACTCCTACTAAAGCAGTTACCAAATGACCAAAAAAAACATTTTTTGGTTGTGCAAATGGGCTTTCTGGAAAACCAAAAAGTAAAACCATTGAAGAACCGAAAGAGGCTGCAATAAAATATCCGAGTGTACTTTTGTAAGTAAGGACTGTTAGCACACCAATTGTAAATGCAGAAAAAAAACCTGCAATTAATGCTTTTTGCAATAATGGTTTTGTAATTTTAATCATTTATATTTTTAATGCTTTCGCAATAGTTCTTAAAGGTAAAAGCAAACATTCTTTTCTTGAAAGATTTTTTTTATCTAAAATTTCTTTAAAGTCTTTCCAATGTTTTTCCATACCTACTTTTGCGTTCTCAAAAAGTTGCTCACCAACTTTTATAAATTTTTTAACATCATCAACTTTTTTTTCTTTAATTTTTCTGGATAATAGACTGACTGATGCCTGACAATAAACACACGATTTACACTGATAACCCATATCTTTTACAACATCTTCTTTGACAATTAAGCTTATTTCCATCTCATCACCACATAATGGATTTTTGTGTTTTGACTTATGAGTATAGTTTTCAACAACTTTATTATTTTCAGTATGGGCTGCTATTTCTAAAATTCTTAAATCCATTTAATTTCTTTAATTCAACATTGAATGTTTTATATTTTATAGATGGATCATAACAATATTTTAGGCACTGTGCTAGCAGGCGGTAAGTCACAAAGGTTTGGAGAAGATAAATCCCAAGTAAAGTTAGCTGGTAAATTATTAATTGATCACATGTTGACTGAAATTAGTGATGAATTCAAGGAGCTTTTAATAGTATCAAATAATAAAATTAATTTTCATAAATCAGAAAAAATTTCAATAATTGAAGATTATGAAAAAGGTCTTGGTCCGTTAGGAGGAGTTTTTTCAGCAATGAAATGGATAAAAGAAAATCAAAAAGACTACAAATGGATAGCAACTTTCCCTGTTGATACACCTTTTTTTAAGAGACAAATACTAAAAGATTTTATTCAAAATATTAATTTCAATGAAAGCGATTTATTTTTCATTAAGTCAAATAACACACGACACAATATATTTGGCTTATGGTCGATTAATTTATTAGATAAGTTAGAGAAGGATCTAAAAAATGGAGAAAGAAAAGTAGAGTTGTGGGCTAATAATACTGGGGTAAAAATAATTAATATGGAGTTTTCAAATAATGATCCTTTCTTTAATATAAATACAAAAGAAGATTTAAAAAAAGCTGAAGAAATACTCAAAAATGATTAGTTACGAAAAATCAAAGACAATTTTAAAAAAAGCCAAAATTAAAATTAAAGATGAGTCTATAAAGAGTGTAAATTCTCTAAATAGAGTAGTTTCTACCAATATTTATTCTAACATAAATTATCCAACAGGGAATAATGCTGCATTTGATGGGTACGCAATTAATTCAAAAGATACTAATGGATTAAGAAAAAAATTGCCAAAAAAATTTAAAATTATTGGTTCAATAGCGGCAGGAATGAAACCATTTAATAAAAAGATAAAAAAATTTGATACTGCCGAAATAATGACTGGAGGAATTATACCAAAGGGTTTTGATACAATTATTCCTATAGAACAAATAATTTTTGCGCCTAATAAAAAATATATTTTAATTGACCAAAAAATAAAAAAATTTAATCACGTTAGGTTTGTAGGTTCGGATTATAAAAAGGGGGAGGTTATAATAAAAAAAAATACAATTGTTCAACCAAACCATATTTTAGCTTTTAAAAGTTTAGGCATTAAAAATATTAAAGTAAAAAAAAGAATTAATATATTATTTTTTTCAACAGGAAACGAAATATCAGACAAAGATAATATTCCAAATTGGATGGTAAGAAATTCCAACACACACTATATAAAAAACTTAAATCAAAATTTTTTATTTAATTTTAAAAGCGGCAGTATATTAAGAGATAATCATCAAAATATTTTTAAACAAAAAATAAATAAATTAATTAAATCTAAAGATGATATTATTATTACGTCAGGTGCTGTTTCCGCAGGTAAATTTGATTTTATACCAGATGTTGTTAAAAAATTTAAGTTATCAAACTACTTTAAAAGTGCTGCAATAAGGCCTGGAAAACCAATAATGTTTGCAAAAATCAAAGGAAAAGAAAAGGCAATATTTGGACTCCCTGGAAATCCCATTTCCTCTGCTGCATGTTTTAGATTTTTTGTAATTCCATATATTTTAAATGCTTTAGGATTAGCTGAAGAAAAATCAATCAAAGCTATTTTGACGAATGGATTTGATAAAAAAAAGAATTTCACAAGATTTGTAAAGAGCAAGTTAAGCACAACTAAAAATGGAAAAATAAATGTTGAAATTTTAAAAGGTCAAGAGTCTTTTAGAATTAAATCATTTGTAAAATCAAATATTTGGGTTTTGTTACCAGCGGGTAAATCAAAATTTAAAAAAGGAGAGATCGTTGATTGTTTTTTCCCCAACCTTTCAAATCAAAATTTAGTTTAGAAACGTATTTTTGTTGTAGAAAATTCTATTTACAATTAGATTTCTCATTATGTTAGAGTTAAGAAATCCAAGAATAGCCATTCCCGTCGTGCTTTTTGCTGGTCTGCTGTGGTCGTTTGGTCCATTAGTGGTTCGATACATGGATAATCCGCAATTGGCACCTTGGCAGTACATTTTTGGCAGAGGTTTAACAATTTTCATCCTATTAAATCTTTATTTATTTTTCGAGGAAGGAAAAAATTTTTACAAAAACTATTATAAAATAGGTTTATCTGGAGTAATCGGTGGATCTGGGTTGGGGATCGCTATGATTACATTTATTTATTCAATTACAAATACTAGTGCCGCAGTTACTTTGCTTTGTTTAGCAGCAATGCCCTTTTTTACAGCATTATTGGCATTTTTATTTTTAAGAGAAAAAATTTCTCTCAATGTTTGGATATCAATAATAATTGCATCAGTTGGTATCATTATTATGGCACTTGGAAACACAGGTGAAAAATCATTAATTGGTTTTGTATTTGGTTTAGCCTCCTCAATTGGTTTCTCAGTTTTTTCTGTAACGCTTAGATGGAGAAAAGAAACGCCAAAATTCACAACGGTAGCTTTTGCAGGTTTCTTTTGTTTTGTATTTGCAACAATTATGATTTTATCAAAAGACTTGGTTTTCTTTTCATCTAGCTACAACGGAGCTTTGTTTTCTTTACATGGAACACTAGTCTGTTTTGGTTTAATTTTATATTCAATTGGATCTAAAGCGATACCAGCAGCAGAACTGACTTTATTATCTTTAACTGAAGTTGTAGGTGGAATTTTTTGGGTTTGGTTGCCATTATTTGGTATTAATGAAGTACCATCCACAAATACTATAATCGGTGGTTTTTTTCTTTTTGTATCTATATTTTATTACAGTTTAATAATGAGATGGAACAAAAGATATATAGCATTAAATTAATATGGAACGACCAGATTTTTTTGAACTTAAAAACGGTGAAAAAGTAAAATTACCATTTACTGATAAAGAATATAACGATCGAGCAAGTAAACTTAGATCAGTGATGGACCAAAACGGTCTTGATATGGTTATCTTAACATCCATGCATAACATTGCATATTACACAGGTTTTATTTATTGCTCTTTTGGTAGACCATACGGATGTGTGATCACTCAAAATAAAATCTCAACAATTTCAGCTAATATTGATGCAAGTCAACCATGGCGTAGATCTCATTGTGATAACGTTATTTATACTGATTGGAAAAGAGATAATTTTTTAAGAGCCATTGTTTCAATTATTGGAAGAGATGAACCTCCAAAAAATATTGGAATAGAAAATGATCATGTCACTTTAGATATGCGAGAAAAAATAGGATCTATTTTTACTTTCTCTGTGTTTAGTGATGTTTCAAAAGATCTAATGAAGCTTAGAATGATTAAATCGAACGAAGAAATTGAAATCATTAGAAATGGTGCAAGAATTGCAGATATTGGTGGTGAAGAAATAGTTAAAAATATAAGAGAAGATAATACTGAGATCGAAGTAGCAATAGCAGCAAGAGATAGAATGGAAAGAGAGATTGTTAAAAGTTATCCAGGTGCAGAGTACATGGATACTTGGGTATGGTTTCAATCGGGCATCAATACAGATGGAGCTCACAATCCAAAGACTAATAGAAAATTGGTTAAAGGAGATATTTTATCTTTAAATACTTTTCCAATGATCTCAGGATACTACACTGCACTAGAACGAACTTTATTTTTAGATCATGCTGATGATGCTTCACTTAAAGCTTGGGAAGCAAATGTTAAAGTTCATAAACGTGGATTAGAATTGATTAAACCAGGTGTTAAATGTTCAGACATTTGTCATGAGCTAAATGAATTATTTGCTGAGCTTGGTTATCTTCAGTACCGAACTTTTGGCTACGGTCATTCATTTGGTATGCTTTCACACTTTTATGGAAGAGAAGCAGGTTTAGAATTAAGAGAAGATATTGATACTGTTCTTGAGGAAAATATGGTCGTGTCGATGGAGCCAATGATAATGATACCAGAGGGTAATCCTGGCGCAGGTGGATATAGAGAACACGATATTTTGGTGATTGGTAAAGATGGAGCAGAGAATATTACAAAATTTCCTTTTGGTCCTGAGCATAATATTATAAAAAACTAATCTTTATGAGCGAGAATAAAACTATTGTTAATAGTTGGAACGAGTGGGATCCGTTAAAACATGTCATTGTTGGAAGAGCGGATGGCACTTGTATTCCAGCACCAGAGCCAGCATTAGACGCTAAAGTTCCTGAAGATAGTGATATGCGGGGTCAGTTTGGTCCAAGAACTAAAGACACTGTAGATAAAGCAAATGAATTATTAGATAACTTTTCAAATATGCTTCAAAAAAGAGGTATTAAAGTTGATCGACCAACACCAATTGATTTTAATCAAAAAACTTCCACACCTGACTGGGAAGCAGAAACCATGTTTGGCTGCATGCCTCCAAGAGATGTTTTGTTGACAGTAGGAAACGAAATTTTAGAAGCTACAATGAGTTATCGTTGTCGTTGGTTTGAATATTTATGTTACCGACCACTTTTAAAAGATTATTACAATCAAGATCCTAACATGAGACACGAGTCTGCTCCAAAACCAAGATTAACGGATGCAGATTACAGAAAAGATTATTTGTCAGATAAAATTGGTGTTCAAAAAAGATTAGAGTGGACTGAGAAAAAATATTTTGTAACTACTGAGGAAGAACCATTGTTTGATGCAGCAGATGTATTGAGATTTGGAAAAGATTTAGTTGTTCAACATGGATTTACAACAAATTTAAAAGGAATTGATTGGCTTAAAAGACATTATAAAGATCATAGAGTTCATGCAGTAAATTTTCCAGGTGATCCTTATCCAATTCATATTGATGCAACTTTTACCCCAATAAAAGAGGGTTTAATTATCAATAACCCACAAAGAAGACTTCCTAAGGAACAAAGAAAATTATTTGAAGACAATGGTTGGGAAATCTTAGACAGTGCGCAACCAGCACATAACGAACCACCACCATTATGTTATTCATCAACTTGGCTATCAATGAATGTTTTAGTTTTAGATCCTAAAACTGTATGTGTGGAAAAAAGTGAAAAATACCAAGCTGAACAATTAGATAAATTAGGAATGGAAGTTATACCAGTAGAGCTTAGAGATGCTTACGCTTTTGGTGGAGGTTTACATTGTTGTACTGCAGACGTTTACCGAGAGGGTGAACTTAAAGATTACTTTCCAAAACAATAATTATGGCAAAAATTAAAATAAAAAGAGAGCGAGTTAAATTCGCTTCTGATAATGTTGCTGGTGCTTGTCCCGAGGTATTAGATGCAATTTTGAAAGCCAATGAAGGAGATAGTACTCCTTATGGTAATGATCCGATATCAACAGAATTACAAGACAAATTTTCAGAAATATTTGAAAAAGAAGTAATTGTTTTTCCTACTGCCTCAGGTACTGCAGCTAATGCTTTAGCATTATCTACAATGACACCTTCTTATGGAAATATTTATTGTCATAAGATGTCCCACATAAATACAGATGAATGTGGTGCACCTGAATTTTATACAGGAGGGGGAAAGTTAGTTACTTTAAATGGAGTGATGGGAAAAATAACATCAGAGGAGTTGGATCAATCGATAGGTGGAAAAGGGATTGTTCATCATACACAACCTTCATCAGTCAGTATCACTCAAGTGTGTGAAACAGGTGAAGTTTATCAATTAGATGAAATAAAAAAAATTGGAGAAATCACCCATAAACATAATTTAAATTTACATATGGATGGAGCCAGATTTGCTAACGCATTGGTATCTTTAGATGTAAGTCCTGCTGAAATGACATGGAAATCTGGGGTTGATGTATTGTCATTTGGAGCAACTAAAAATGGATGTCTAGCAGCTGAAGCAATTATATTTTTTAAGAAAGAATTAGTTGGAGACATTGCTTTTTTAATGAAAAGAGCGGGGCACTTATTATCAAAAATGCGTTTTGTTTCTGCACAACTCGATGCCTATATTTCAAATGATGTTTGGTTGAGAAACGCAAAGCACGCTAATGCAATGGGTAAAAAATTAAGCGATGGTTTAAGCAAGCACAATGATATTGAAATTGCTTATCCTACAGAAGCAAACGAAGTATTTGCAAAATTTCCAAGAGAAAAAATAGAATATCTAAATTCTGAAGGTTATAAAATGAATGAAGAAGAATTAGATGGTAAAGCGGTCAGATTAGTTGCTGCTTGGAATACTAAAGATAGTGATGTCGATGAATTGTTAAATACAATTAAAGTTAACTAGGATTTTCTTTTAAAAACTCAATATACTTTATTACTTCATCAAATTTTTCATCAGGAATATCCTTGTAACTTACATTGAATTTACTTTTCACACAAATCGCAACATGAGCATAGGGGTTTCTTCCTTTAGGGTGATTTGGATGATCAGGTAATTGCCCCACCAAATAATCGCCAGCTTCCTGAATAATTTTCCACAGTTTACTTGCGTTTTCTTTGTTCACACACTCACTTTTCTTGTTTTATCTCTTTTGTATCTAGTTTGTATCTAGTTATCCTATAAAATCCTATAAATTGTAACCAGTATCAATAGAGATTTTTTAATTATTTAAATGTAGTCATCTTCAAATATTCTTCTAAGTTATTCTTAATCCATTTGAGACGCTTATCTTTATTTGCCTGCAAATCCGAACGTCTCAATATTCCAACTAATCCATGAACAGATGCCCAAATATTGACTGCTTTTATCATAACATCTTTATCAGATGCATTGGGCATAAAATTTTTAACTCCTTGAATTACTCCATCAAAAGCTTCATCAAATAGAGCTTCTATATCGGGATAAAGAGATATATCTAAATCCGTATTCCCAAACATTAAATCGTAAATATATGGATACTTTAATCCAAATCTTATGTAATGAGCTCCGTAACCAGAAAAATTATTGGTTAAATTTTTCTTGCCCTTATTTATTATTTCAAAACCTCTTCGAACCAACTCTGCTTTAAGATCATTTTTGTTTTTTAAATGTCTATAAAAAGCAGTATTTGAAACTCTAGCTTTCTTAGCAACTTCTCGCATATTAACTTTTTCCCAAGACTCAGCGACACAAATATTCCATGCAACCTCAACGAGTTTTTCTTTTAGATTTTTTTTGTGATAGCTCATATCAAATTAATGTTTACAAAGTAAACATTTTCCTATAGTAATCATGTTATCTTAGTAAACATAATAACAGGATTTTAAATATAATGAAAGAAGGTTGGATCATGAAGAAAAATTTGTATCTTAGCGCCGTTTGGTTGATCATAACACTTTTGGCAACTGGCTTAGTCCTGTATTTCTTGCGAAATTTCCTACCCAATGATCTTGAATCTTGGTTCTCCTATAGTGGACTGATTGCGATGATTGGCTGGGTGATCTTGATTTTTGGGCCACGACGTTGGCCGTTATTATCGATCTTGCCGGCGTATGTTTTCCCAGCAGTTCTATCGTTGGGTTACGTGATTTTGATACTGCGCCACTTCGGTCCCGCTGAAGGTGGTTACAATACACTAGCGGATGTAGCGAAATTATTATCCAACGATCATATTTTGCTAGCAGGTTGGGTGCACTATTTGGCGTTCGACCTTTTCATTGGTGCATGGATTTCACGGCAATCAGATGATGCTGGTATTTCACGAGTAGTTCAGGCTCCGATCCTAGCCTCAACTTTCATGTTTGGCCCACTTGGGTTGCTCCTGTTCCTGATGTTATGGAAGGCCCGTAAACTGATACTAGATATCCCTCAATCGATAACAAAAGGAGCTGGACAATGACGACACTGACACTATCACCAAAGGTTTCTGTGACTTCCCGTGTGGAGGATTTGCTCTGGCAGGGTGGTTTAATTATCATCGCGTTCTTGCCAGTCACGTTCCTGGTTTCACTTTATGATCCACGTCAGCTGAACGAAATAAATATTTGGTCGAAACCAATGAAGTTCTATGCGTCGGTTGGACTGCACATGATAACCATCGCCTTCATTGCACGTTTTATTGATTACGATGTTCGGAGAAAATTTTCGGTTTATGTCCTGGGCTGGGTCCTGACATTCACTGCGATTTTTGAGTTGGCCTACCTTACTATGCAGGCTGCACGCGGACGTCACTCGCACTGGAACTTCGAGACCACGTTCGAATCCTTGATGTACGCTGCAATGGGCATTGGAGCTGTCATATTGATTCTGATTCCTGTAGTAATCGGTCTGCTGGTTTACCGCTACCCTGTTCGTGAGATGCGTCAGGGTCTACGACTTGGTATTTTGTTAGGCATGATCCTCGGATTTTTCACAACTTTAATTGTCGCCGGTTATATGTCGCAAACATACGGCCACTGGGTCGGTGGAGTCAAAAGTGATGCCGATGGCCTGCCAATCGTCGGTTGGGTGCGTAGTGGTGGTGACCTACGTGTGCCTCACTTCTTCGCGACGCACTTGATGCAGATCATCCCTGTGATTGGATTTATCGCTGATCGTTTCTTCCAAAGACCAAGACTTATTGTTGTCATCGCATCTACTATAGGTGTAGGTATGGTCGCTTTCACATTCTTGCAGGCTTTAAGAGGTCAACCATTCATCTGATCAGCAATTTGCTTTAAAAATAGTTATTTGATTTATCTTTTTTGTATCTAGTTTGTAATGTAGTTTTTTTATTAAATAGATGAGTCTTTAAGCGATTTACTTAATGTAAATTTTTGATTATCCGCATAAGTACTGTAGTTTGATGTAGCTTAATGTGGAATAATGTGTCCCTCTATTCCCCCAAATAATCGCCAGCTTCCTGAATAATTTTCCAGAGTTTACTTGCGTTTTCTTTGTTCACACTACTTCAAAACCTGATTTATCTAAATCTGCTATAGTCTGTGATATAGTTATCCTATAAAATCCTATCTTCATCTCATTTTATTTTTACTAGTTTTTTTGCACTTAAACATGCCTCGCATTTCACTATTTTCATCAGGATTTACAGCTAACTCAATTAAACTATTATTTTTTTTTCTAACTTTAAATTTTATGATTTGATTATTTTTTCCATAAGTAAATAATTTAGTTACAAAATCTCCCTTTTTAGTAATATCTATATATAAGCCATCAAATCTCCACTTTTCATCAGGATTATCATTAACTATTTTTGATAATTTTTCCTCCCTTAAGAATTTTTTTTTTCCATTTCCAATAGAAGACCAAAAAAAATAAATTTTTTCTTTATCTAAACCCACATAGCGAATTCCATCCCAATAAACTCTTTCTATATTACCAACAAATTTAGTACCCTTGCCGCTACATGCGTAGTAAAATTTATTGGAAAATAAACTAGCTTTAGAGGAATTGATGAACAGTACTAAAAACAAAAATATAGCAAGTATTTTTTTCAATTACTTTTTTTTTGATTTTTTTTTAAAAAAAGACATCACTATTAAAATAATTCCAACTACAAACCCAATTTCACTTAATAAAGTAAAATTGCCTATACCACCAAAAAGAGCCATTGTTAATGTATTGCCTGTCTGAAGCATGATATTCAGTGGATACATTATTGATATTACAAGAATAAAAATACCAATTGTTCTCAAGCTAAATGATTTCATAAATTTATTTTAACATAAACAATAAGTTTCTTCATTATTTAATTACAATAAGTATAAACGGTAGTTTCTTCTAAAAGCTATTTGATTTATCTCAACTTGCTATAGTCTGTGATATAGTTTTTTGTTTAAATTGATGAGTTTTTAGGCGTATTATTTTCAATTAAATTTTAATTATCCGCCTAACTAGTGTGAAGTAGTGTGAGGTCGTGTGGGGTAGGGTGTACCACTAGCACCCCAAATAATCGCCAGCTTCCTGAATAATTTTCCAGAGTTTACTTGCGTTTTCTTTGTTCATACAGTCTAGTTTTATCTAAAAAATAAACTTTTTCTAATATCTATTATTTCTCTGATCTGTTTGTCTTTAATAGCATTCCAAGAAACGAATAAAGTACATAATTGATATAAGGCAAATATTTCATTTTTTTGATTTTGAGATAAATCACTATCTGCTTCAACATAGTTTTCAAAATAAGAAATATTATTTCTCGCACAGTTTAAATAATATTTACAAGCGTCTGTTACTGTACCAGTTGACCACCAGTTCGAGTCTCTGAAAAGATTAGATATTTCTTGGTAGAAAGAACTTGTTTCAGAAATAGCCAAATCCTTTTGAACATTTTCTGAAAATTGATCTAATTCAAATTGAATTAAAGCCAATACCTTTTTTTCACTACTTCTCTTCACAAGCAGCTCAATGACATTTTTATATGACATTGTTTGGATTTTATTCCAATTATCAAAAAAATCGTTTGGTGCTTTATTAATATCTACCATGCTAAATTACTTTAGATAATCAGGAATTAGATTTTAACATTCTAGATTATAATTTTTTTTTAAAACAACAGTAAATGTTTGTTTTATTAAAACCAAAACAAGTTCTTAATGGAGGAATTATATTCATAAGATTGGCTAAAAAAAATTGGAAATAAGGATTTGGTTTTTTAATTGTCTTGTTCATAAAACCATAAGAGTTAATTTTAATGTATTCGAACTTTCTACTAAAGAGTTTACCTAATTCCTTTTCAATTAAACTTAAATTTACCCCAACATTACCAACGTTAAATACCATACTCCCTCCAGGTTTTAATAAATCGTAAATCATTTTTATTAAAATTAAAGTATGATCATGATTAAATTTGCTATTTATACCCATAGTTTGAGTGCAAACACACAAATTTGGTTTTTCTCGATTATATGCTTTTATAAAATTTTCAATTTTATCATTAACAGGTAATGCATCAGGAAAATTTCTAACCCCTCGATCTAACTTTTGTTTATCAAGATCTACACAAATATATTTTTTTGTCATGAAAAATTTTTTATTCATCATTGATCCACCAGCTAAGTCAATTCCTAGCTCACCATCGATTGATTTTAAGTCATATTTTAACCATAGAAACAAAAGAGTTTTACTAGCTGTCACACCTATTCTTATTTGACCAATTAATAACTTTAAGGTTTTATTAGCAATATTTAACATTGTTTGATTTATAAATTTTATTCTTTTTATTTTAAATGTTTATCAAAGTCATTAATAAATTTTTATATTCTTTTTTAAAACAAAAAGCTTAATATCAAATTGATAAAATTTAGGATATTAAATTTTATAATTTTATAATAAAAAACTTAAAAAATGAAAAAAATAAAAAAACTTATAATTGCCTGTGATGGAGAATCGGCAAGTGGCAAAAGTACAGCTGCTAAACTTATATCTAAAAAATACAAATTACTTCTTATAAATTCAGGACTTTTATATAGGTATGCTAGTAAGCTAATAATCAAACATAAGCCTAAAAATCAAATTACTTTTGTAAAAAATAAATTTAAAAATATTTCTTATAAAAAAATCTCAAAACAAAATTTACATTCAGAGCAAATCAGCAATCATGTAGCTGGCTTGGCTAAAATAAAAAAAATTAGAGAAATTGTTAACAAAGTACAAATTTCTATAATTAGAAAAAATAAAAGAATATGTGTTGAAGGGAGAGATATTGCTAGTAAAATATTATTAAAAAACCCTAAGTATGATTTAGCATTTTATTTTAAATGTAGCTTAGATGTTGCAAGTTATAGAAGATGGTTGGATATTAAAAAGAAATTACCATTAAAAGAGGTAAAAAAGTCTTTAAAAAAACGTACTTTAACAGATAAAAACAGAAAGCATAGTCCACTAATTAGAGTTAGAGACTCTATTTTAATTAGATCAGATCAGCTGACAAAAAAACAAGTTCTATCAAAAATGTCTAGCTATATAGACAAGTTAGATAATTTTAATTAATTATTTTGTTGTTGATAATTTGGTTCCTCAATTGGTTTTGCATCAGGATCTAATTCCAATCCAGCAGGTGTTATTGTAGCTGGGACAGGAGTAAAAGTTGAGTCTGGATTTTCCACAGTATCCCTAACTTTCATTCTGTATAAACCGAAAGTTCCAATAATTGCATGAGCTATAATTAAAAAAACAAACAAACCATTTAAACCAAACCATTCCATAAATATAGAACACAAAATAGGACCACTAATTGCGCCTACACCAAAGATAAACTGTAAACCACCTCCAGCTGCTACAAATTTTGATTTAGGAACGAAGTCATTTGTGTGAGCTAGGTTAAGTGAAAACAAAGGAAGGCATAAACTAGAATATAGTCCAACAAAAATGAAGAATAATATTTTTTTAAATGCAAATTCATTTAGATGATAAATATTTTGAAACGGATCATTTGAGCTTAAGATTGAGAGAAATGCTAATAAAGAACTTCCAAAAGTCGTTATTACAATTACTTTTCTTCTGTCAAATGTATCTGAAAAATAACCTATTGGTCCTTGTCCAATAACACCAGCAATTGTTGAAATAAAAAGTAAGACTGAGGTTTCAAGCAAAGTATAATTTGCTTTAGTTGCATAAACAGCAATTAAAGAAAAGAAAGCAGCATGAATAATTCCAGTAAAGAAAGAACTTAATGTTCCTAGTGGAGAAATTTTATATAACTCTTTAATACTTATTGTTTCTATTTTTTTAAATTTTGGAGCAGGTCTTTTTGTTAGTAAAATAGGAACTAGTGCAACAGAAAGTAATATAGAAACTAAAATAAATGGCTCATAATCTTCTGGTTTGCTAACATTAAGCAACAACATACCAACGGCTAATCCAAAATAGATTACCATCATATAAGCAGATAATAGTTGTCCTCTATTTTTATTAGTTGCTCTATCGTTTAACCAGCTTTCTGTAACCACATAACAACTTACTAAACTTATACCTGTAATGAATCTACTAATTGTCCACATAAAAGGATTTATATAAACAACAGCAACTAAAGCACTTAATGAAGCAAGTGATGCAAATGCAGCAAATACTCTTATATGTCCGACTTTTGAAACAAAATTAGGAGTAGTTCTCGAGCCTACAAAGTAACCTACATAGTATCCAGACATAAAGATACCGGTTGTAAAAACGCTAAAATCTTCAATAACTGATCGAATACCCATAATTTGCATTTGCAATCCATGAGCAATCATCATTACCCCTATCCCTATAAATAGAGCCCAAGACCTTTTTACTTCTTTTTGCATTTGTAATTTCTAAGTTTAAATAATTGCTGGCTAATTAGTTTTGGTTTGTGTTTTTTTTATGGCCAGTAAAGAATGAATTGCTATAGTAATAATGATAACGATACCTCCATAGATAGTCTCGTTAGAAGGCTGTTCTTTGATAACCATCCAGACCCATATTGGTCCAAGGATAGTTTCTAATAGGAAAAATAGATTAACTTCAGCTGCAGTTATAAATCTTGGTGCTATGGTGACTAAAACAAATGGTATGGCTACACACATTACACACATTAAAGGTATATAAAAAAGATCATTTCCCACTAATGCAAAGTCTTTAACAAAGAAAAAGGCAAATATAGCAACGCACGATTTTCCAATTACAGCAGCAGGTACTAAATCAATATTTTTAGCGTATCTCGCAATGTTAGCATTACAAGCTAATCCAAAAGAAGTGATTAAACCAAATAAATCTCCATAAAAATTGCCAAGACTTAAAGAATCGTAAAAAATATAAACACAAGCAATAAAGGTAATTATTATAGCAACCCAAGTCTTGTTATCCGGTTTTTCTTTTAAGAAAATAGCCCCTAATATTGCTGATAACATTGGCGCAAGGGCTACCATTAATAAAGTATTTGCTACATTGGTGTTTTGTATTGAGATAATAAAAGTAATATTACAAATAGAAAAACTAATTACATAAAAAATACCTGGGTAACCAATTTTGAATAATGCTTTAAAGAAATTATTTTTATAAAATAAAAGAAGACCAACTAAAACCACCAAAAATGGTATTGCTCCTCTGTAAAAAAGCATCCCCCAAGTATCAATATTTGCTAATCTAATTAGCAAAGAGTCTGGAGTTATAAACATAACTCCTATAAAAGCCATCAATGAACCTTTTTGTTGATTAGTTAAATTATTCACTCTTTAAGCTCTTTCCAAAAAGTTTTAGCTAAATTTTTTCCCGACAGATCATAAAGTGTTTTAAGTCCAGTTGGAGATGTAACATTTATATCTCCATTGAGTTTTTGATCTATAAAATCAATTCCAGCAAAAAAAATATTTTCTTTTTTTAAATCTTTTGCAATTTTCTTTGAAATCTTCATTTCTTTACTTGTTAATTTAATATTTGTTGGTTTTGCTCCTTTACTCATATTGCTTAAAATTGAACCTTTCTTTGGAACCCTTGAAATTGCACCACATACTTTTCCATTTATAATAAAAACTCTTTTGTCTCCCTTACTTATTTTAGGAAGGAATTTTTGGCACATAATATGATCATGTTTGTTTATAAATTTATTTACTAATTTTAAATTAAACTTGGTTAGTAAATGAATATCATTTCCACTGAAACTGTAGATGGGTTTTAAAATAACTTTTTTGTTTTTTTTAAAAAATTTTTTTATTTCATCCAAATTTTGAGTAAATATAGTAGCTGGCATGTATTTTTGATATTTAGATGAATACAATTTTTCAGAAACATTCCTTACAGAGGTAGGATTGTTGATTATTTTTACTTTAGTCTTAATTGTATCCAAAATGTATGTTGTTGAAATATACTCAAGATTAAATGGTGGATCTTGGCGAATAAGAATAAATTTACATTTACTTAAGTCTAGATTTTGTTTTTTTGTAATTTTATAGAATTTTTTATTGTTATAATTAAATTTAATAAAAAAACCTTTAGCTGTAACTTTTGAATTAATAACTGATAAGTCTTTTGGATCGTAATAGAAAATTTTATATTTTTTATTCTGAATTTCGTTTGCTAAAAAAACACTTGTATCCGTTAAAGGATTTAGTTTAGAAGGATGGTTTCCTTGAACAGCAACAATTTTATTTATCATACAATTCGTCTAAATTTTCGTTTTTTGAAAATTTACTAATCATATGATCTGCGTTTGTTGTCTTATTATCAATTACTTTTTGTAGATGGTTTAGGAATACAGTCTCGTTATTACCTTTTTTACTTAAAATATCTCTATTCTCTAATCCTTTTCTTGAAAGGTCTAAAAGTGTAGATGACCAATAAAGAAGATCTTTACCCATTAATTGAGTATTAAATCCCTTTTGTGGCGCCTCAAGATAGGCATTAATTATTTTATCGATCTCCCATGTTGAAATTAGTTCATAAACTTCATCTAAATTTCCATAAAGCATACCTATATTGAAAGCTGGTCCTGAACATAAACAATCCCAACCACAGGTATCCATCGATCTCAATTCAATATATTTCTTAACTCTGTTTTCAGTAAATATTGTACTTAAGTGAGTTGTTAAGTCTGATTCAGTTGGAAGTCTATTTCCAATTTCTTGGATTTTTCCTTCCATAAAATCTTTAAAAGTATATTTCCTTCCTGAAATATACTGATCTTTATATTGTATAAATAATATATGAAAATTAATTACAAAATCTGCATATTTTTCAAAACTCATGTTTTCAAAAAATAATTTAGGCAATCCACCTCTAGAAGTACTTTGCCATACTTTAGATCTATAAGATAAATAGTTACTATTTTTTTTCTCTACAATTGATGAATTAGCAAATAAAGCAATAGCAATAGGCACGATAGAATTTGCTACTCTGAACTTTTTAATAAAATCTTCTTCTGAACTATAATCTATATTTAACTGAGTGCCACATGTTCGATACATCATATCTAAACTAAGCTCACCACCAAGAGGCATATCCTTAGTCATCAATTCATATCGTTGTTTAGGATTATTTGGGATTTCACTTAATTTAGATATTGGATCGAATCCTGCACTAACAATTTTTATATCTAATTTTTTCGTAACTTGTTTTAATTCAAACAAATAGTCTTGTGACTCTGCACAAGCTTCATGCATATGGTTTAATTGATCTCCTGATAATTCTATCTGATTGCCTGGTTCAAGAGTTATATTTTTTCCACCTTTATTAAGAGCAATAATATTTTTTTTTTCAAAAACTGGATTCCAGCCAAATTCAAGCAAGGCTGTAAACATTTCTTTTATTTTTGAATAATCAATCCTTTTATTGTTCGAATTATTAAATAAAAACTTTTCATGCTCGATCCCAATTTTAAAGCTTTTGGGTTCCTTAATACCTGATTTAAAATAATTTATAATTTTCTCTTTTGAATCAATCATGCGCTGTAAGTAGTGATTTATACCTAAATTTAAAGATAATAATAAGGTTCTTTTGCAAATATTTTTTTAACTAATGGCTTAAAATCATCCAAAGTCATACTTTTGTAATCAGGGTTAAAAGAGCATTGATCATATTTTTCACAAAAATCTATAGTGTCTTGATAATACTTGTGGTCTTTAAACTTATCTCTTGCATTTCTGTCACCACCTAAATGATGAGCGCTGTAGTAAGTTTGAAAAAGACCATGGTGTAGAACAATCCAATAAGTTCTTTCTGAAACATAAGGTCTTAATATAGATGCAGCATATTGAGAATGGTTCATTGGTGCTAAATCATCTCCAATATCATGTAGTAAAGTTGCAACAACCATTTCATCACTTTCTTTATTTTTAAAAGCTCTTGTTGCTGCTTGTAAGGAGTGTTCTAGCCTGGTGATTTTATAACCTTCTAAAGTTGTAGTTTGTTTCGATAAATAATTTAAAACTCTCTCAGCTGTTTGTCTTTCAAAGTTTTTCTCAAATTTTTCAAGAAGCTCATAGTCTTCCTTCGTTCCATTTTTCATTTCAGTAAAATTAACTGTTTTCATAACTTAATTGTTTGATCCTGTACTTAATAATGATAATTGAGTTATTTTATTATCCCCTAATTCATCCACTAATTTAACAGGATAATCTCCCGTGAAATAATGATCTGTTAATTGAGGATAAGCCTCGTTTCTTTTTTCAAAACCAATAGCTTTATACAATCCCTCTATTGATAAAAATCTTAAAGATTTAGCTCCAATATATTCACAAATTTCATCATTTGTTTTATTTGCTGCTAATAATTCTTTTTTTGTAGGTGTATCTACACCATAGAAATCTGGATATCTTATTTCGGGGCATGCAATTTTAACATGTACTTCTTTTGCGCCAGCATCATAAAGCATTTTAACAATTTTATATGATGTGGTTCCTCGAACAAGAGAGTCGTCAATTAGTATAATTTTTTTATCTTTGATTGTTGTTTGATTAGCATTTAATTTTAGTTTAACACCCAAGCTTCTAATTTTTTGGCTTGGTTCAATGAAAGTTCTCCCAACATAATGATTTCTAATTAATCCATGCTCAAAATTCATTTTTAATTCTTGAGCAAAACCCATAGCTGCAGCGTTTCCAGAATCTGGAACTGGAACCACTATATCAGCATCAGTGTCATTTTCTTTTGCAAGTTCTCTACCAATATTTTTTCTATGCTCGTAAGCTGTTTTCCCTCCTATTAGACTGTCTGGTCTTGAAAAATAAATATATTCAAATACACAAGGTCTAACTTTTTTAGCAGGGAAGGGTTTAATGCTTTTTAGTTCATTATTTTCAATTAAAACTATCTCTCCATTTTCAACTTCTCTAACATATTTAGCACCAATAATATCAAATGCACAAGTCTCTGAAGCTAAGACATAACTATTTCCAAGCTTACCGATTACTAGCGGTCTAATTCCATAAGGATCTCTAACCCCAATTAGTGAGTTTTGCGTTAACATCACTAATGCATACCCTCCTTGGATTTGAAAAATTGCATCAATTACTTTGTCAATTGTTTTTGGTCTTTTTGATTTAGCAATTAATTGAACAATCGTTTCAGTATCTGAAGTAGTGTAAAATATAGCTCCATCTTCAACGAGTTTATTTCTCAAAGCTATTGAATTGGTAAGATTTCCATTATGTGCAACTCCAATACCACCTGCATTGGTATCAGCAAAAAAAGGTTGTATGTTTCTTAATATGTTGTTTCCAGTTGTACTATATCTGTTATGGCCAATCGCATAATTTCCCTTAAGATTATTAAGCACTTTTTCTTTGTTGAAATTATCACCAACTAAGCCAAATCTTTTTTCAGAATAATATTTTTCTCCATCAAAAGTAACTATTCCACAACCTTCTTGACCCCTGTGTTGAAGAGCATGAAGACCAAGTGCTGTTAGAGCGGACGCATCCTTGGCATTGCTAATACCAAAAACTCCACATTCTTCCTTTAGTCTTGGATTATAGCTCTGTAATTTTTTCTTTAGAATCTTGATATGTTTTTTCATTAGGAAATTCTTTTATCAGATAACTACTACCTTTTTCTAAATATGGAAAGACGTATGATTTGTCAAAATTAATTGGCCATTTATCATAATTATAAACGATATGAACACCTGAAAAGATACATACAGAAATAATGTAAGCTCTTATGAAACCAAAAAAGAATCCAAATGTAGTATCTAAGCCACCGATTCCTGTATATCTGACTGCTTTACTGATTCCTTTATTAATTAATAAAACTAAAAAGATAACAACTACAAATATTACTATTCCTAAACCAACATCGAGCACATACTCATTATCAATTATGTCTTTTACATATGGCTTAATTTTTGGAAAAAGAATTAATGTAATTATGTATGCCAGCAACCATTTAGCCATTGAAAGAATACTTAAAATGAAGCCTTTTTTGTAACAACTTATCAAAGAAAGGATTGTTAAAATTAAATAAATTAAATCAATTATTGATATTGCTTTATAAAAATCTTTTATGATTTCAAACATTAAGATGATTTGCCAAAAGGTTTAACAATTAAAATTAATGCAGGCAAGAGAGTCAATACGGATATCATAGCTAATAACATAGCTAGTCCTGTAAACACACCAAAATAAATTGTTGGGATAAACTTCGATAACACCAAAATTGAAAATCCAAAAACAATTGTAATTGAAGTATTTAGTATAGCAACGCCAACAGTTGAATGACAAGTTTTTAATGTTTTGTTGTAATCCTTTATTTTTTTAAACTCTTCTTTAAATCTGTAAATATAGTGAATACTGTTATCTACTGCGATACCTATTGTAATTGCTGCAATCGTTATCGTCATCATATCCAAAGGTATTCCTAACAATCCAATTATTCCTAGTATAAAAAAAGCAGCAATAAAATTTGGAACAACACCAATCAATGAAAGTTTAAAATTTCTAAATAAGATTATGAACATTGAAAATATTCCAATCATAACCAATCCTAATGTTAAAATTTGAGATTTAAATAAACTTTGTAATAAATTATTAAATAGTATTAAAACACCTGCTAATTTATAATCTTTCTCTTCTAAACCAAATTTATCTTTTAGATCAAAATTAATTTTGTTAATTAAATCATTTCTTCTTAAATTTTCTTGCGAGTCTATAATTCTTAAACTAATTCGAGCCTCATCATCTTTAATTGAAAGATAGGGATCAATGATTTCAGTTTTAATACTATCGGGAATTTTAGAGTAAAGCACTCCCATTTCTAAAGTGCCTAAAGGTTTATTATTATTTAATTGAGTAGCTACTTCAATAATTGATGAAAATGATAAAACTTTGCCAATTTCAGGTAAGCTATCTAAGTAATTATGAACATTTGTAATTAGATCAATTTTATCTTTGGTAAACCAGTATTTTTCATCATTAGTATCTTCCTCTTCTCCCCAATCATCAAATTCATCATCTTCTCCAGATTTTTTTACCTTTTCTTTTTTTGGAAACTTTATAATAACTTCTAAAGGAGTGGTGCCACCTAGCTCTTCATCTATAAGCTTCATACCCTTGTAAATTTCAGTATTCTTATTAAAGTAATTTATAAAACTATTTTCTACTTCGAGCTTACTTATTCCAATAATACTAAATATTATAACTATTCCGGTTACTAAGAGGATAGAGTTTTTATTGTTTATAGAAATTAAACTAAGCAAATTTGTGATTTTAGATTTTTGTTCTTTTTTAACTGAGATATTATTTGTTGGTGCAAAGTTTAAAAGGGTAGGCAGTAAAGTAAATGTAATGATAAATGATGTAATCAAACCAAAAGTCATCATCCAGCCAAAATCAATAATAGGTTTTATCTCACTAAAAATTAAAGATAAGAAAGCAAAAATTGTCGTTAGAACAGTATAAAGAATTGGCCAAAACATTTTTGAAGTTGTTAAGGAAATAATTTCAAAATTATTTTTTGATGGAAAATCTTTTTTAAGTTGAAGAAACCTAGTACTCATATGAATATTCATTGCCATTGTTAAAATCAACATAAGTGCAATGAAATTTGATGAGATCACTGTAACTTTCCATCCTAGCAATCCAAGTAATCCCATCATTATTATCACAGAAAAAAGACAACTACTTACAGGAACTATAATCCAAAGAAGATTTCTAAAAACAAACCATAAAGTAGCAATTATAAATAATAGAACTCCCAAACCAAAAACTATTATATCGCTTTTGATAAAAGTCATCATATCATCAGCAATCATTGGTATTCCTCCAAGATAAATCTTTCCAACATCACCATAACTTTGAATAACTTGTCTAATTTCTAAAATATTCTGGTGGTTTTGTTTTTTGATTTGATCTCTAATTAGCTCAACTTCTTCTTTTGACGTATTTTCTATATCTTCTAATTTTTGAGATTGTTTAATGTTAACAATAATTCCACTAGTTTTACCATCTTCGCTAATGACAAAATTTCGAAAAACAGGACTATTTAAAATTTCTTTAAAACCTCGATCTCTATCAACATCTTCATCTTTTAAGGTTTTGAAGCTTTCTAGTCTTTCTTGAAGAGGAGCCTCTGAATTATTTAAAAGTGGAATATCCAATAAAGTAATTACACTATGGACCCAATTGAGGCTCTGAATTTTATATTTTAAACTTAATAAGTTATTAATTGATGAGTCAGTTGCCATTCCTTCATTTGGTGTATATGTGAGAATTAAAAATTCCTTAGATCCATATCTTTCAGAGACTTCTTTCAAATATGCTAAATCTGGGTCACCCTCTATTAATAAGGTTTCTGATGAAGCATCAAGCCTAAAATCTTTTGAATAGTAACTAAAACTTAAAATTGCAATAATTAATAATACAAATATTGATTTGGGATTTTTAAGAATAATGTTTTGATAAAAATGAGCTCTCATTCAAGCTCTTTATATTTGAATTTAGCTTAATTGAGTATCCTTAAATTTTGTAAATCTTTCCTCAAATTCCAGAGTTACATTACCAATAGGACCATGTCTTTGTTTTCCAATTATAATTTGAGCTAAATGTGCAACTTCATTCATTTTTGCTTGCCACTCTGCATGCTCAACAGTTGCTTCTCTAGGTTCTTTTCTTTGTAAATAATATCCTTCTCTGTAAACAAACATTACAACATCAGCATCTTGTTCAATTGAACCAGACTCTCTTAAATCTGCTAATTGAGGCTTATGATCATCTCTCTGTTCTACTTGTCGAGATAACTGCGAAAGCGCCACAACAGGTACAGAAAGTTCTTTGGCTATTGCTTTAAGTCCTTGAGTAATTTGTGATATTTCTTGAACTCTCCCATCTTTGTTAAATGTAGTTCCTCTCATTAGCTGAATATAATCAACCACAATCATATCTAGACCGCTTTTTCTTTTAATTCTTCTAGCTCTATTACTCATAGCAGCAATACTTATAGCTGGTGTTTCATCTATCATTAGAGGAAGATCGGCTATATCTTTTGACGTTTCTAAAAACTTATCAAATTGTTCATCGGTAATTCTTCCTTGTCTTATGTCGTTTGAGCTAATTCTTGCTTGTTCAGAAATAATTCTTGTAGACAATTGTTCAGAGGACATTTCAAGTGAAAAAAAAGCTATCGTAGATTCTTTTCCACTATCCTGTAAGTTCTTTGCTGCATTGAATGCGATGTTAGTTGCTAATGATGTTTTACCCATTGAAGGACGTCCTGCTATAATAATCAAATCGGATTGATGTAAACCACCGAGTTTGTAATCTAAATCACGAAGCCCAGTGGGAACACCTACAATACCACCTTCGTTTTTGTAAGCCGCAGAAGCCATATCAATAGTTTGTTTCAATGCTTGATCAAATTTCATTATATTTGAACTACCTGAACCTTTCTCTGCTAAATCAAATAATGATTTTTCAGTTTTCTCGATGATATTTTGTCCATTTGTTTCAAGGTCGTTTACTTTAACATCATCAACAGTTTGTTCAGAAATTTTAATTAATTCTCTTCGCACAAACATATCGTAAATAATTTTAGAATATTCTATTGCTTGCCTAACTGATGTAGAAAATTTAGTTACCTTTACTAGGTATTCAGGAATGTTTAAATCATCTTTTTCATCTTCAAAATAATTTTTTAGAGTAATTGGATTTGCTAAAAGTCCTTTGTAAATTAAACTTGACATAGACTCAAAAATTTTTTGATGCATGGGATCATAGAAATTAGTAGCTTCAATGATAGTACTTATTTCATCGAATATTTCGTTACTTACAAGAATAGATCCTATTACAGCTTGTTCCGCTTCAATATTATTTGGTAATTCTTTAAATTGTTCTTTGACTATACTTAAATTTTTTTCCATGAAAATAAATTTACATTAAAATTGATTAAATCATATTGCAAATTGGTGTTGGGGAAAAGAATGTATAATTATTGAATTGTATCAGCTGATGAAACATTTATTGTAATTTCAGCATCAACTTCTGAGTGTAAAGAAATTTTAACTTTAAATTTTCCTAAAGCTTTTATTTCTTCAACTGGTTGTATCATCGAAGGCTTTATATCAATTTTGTTTTCTTCTTGAATAACTTTTGAAATATCAGTTGGTTTAACTGAACCATATAATTCATTATTTTCTGTACTTAGTTTTTTGACTAAATACTCTTTACCATTAATTTGCTCTGCAATTTCAGAGGCTTCTTTTTTCTTTTCGTTATCTTTTTTAGATAACTCAGATTTAATTTTTTCAACTTCTTTTATATTTTCTTTTGATGCATAAAGAGCTTTTTTATTAGCAATTAAAAAATTTCTAGCAAAACCTCTTTTTACATCTATTACTTCACCAATAGAGCCAACTCTTTTTACGTTTTCTAATAAAATAACTTTCATATTATAACAATGCTAAATTTCGAGCTCTTTTAATTGAAACGGATAATTCCCTTTGTTTTTTTTGAGAAACGTTAGTAATTCTTGATGGTAGAATTTTTCCATTTTCAGACATGTATTTTTTTAAAAGTTTGATATTTTTATAATCAACTACAGGGGCATCTTTTACAGATAAAGGACAAGTTTTTTTAAACTTATATTTATTTGGTTGAAAAATACTTAATTTTGCAAAGTTACTTTGTTTACCTTTTTTATTTCCACTTTGTCTTTTTGCCATAATTATTTTTTGTATTCCTCTTTTTTGAAATCAGATTCTTTTTTTGTAAAAAAATTTTCTTCTAGGTTAAATTTTTTAACTCTAACGGTTAGATATCTTAATAACTTTTTATCAAGAGCTTCATTTTTTTCAAGTTCATCAATAACATTCCCTTTTCCTTTAATTTTAAAGTGAATATAGCTTCCTTTTTTATTTTTTTTTATTAAATAAGATAGGTCCAAAAGACCCCAATTTTCAGTTTTAATAATTTTACCTTCATTTTTTTCTACAATTTTAGAATATTTTTCTGTCAATTGCTTAATTTCACTTGGCGAGGTATCTTGTCTAGCTACAATAGTATGTTCGTATAAATTCATTTAAGTTCTTTAATAAAAAGTGAGGATATACTATTATAAAAGTTTAATTACAATAGTTAAAAAGGCAAGAATAGTAGTTTTTTTTATATGTTTTCTGTAATTTTTCCAGGTCAGGGATCTCAAATAGTAGGTATGGGAAAAGAGCTTTACGATAAATTTAATATCGTAAAAGATCTTTTTAAACAGGCAGATGACACATTAAATTTTTCTATATCTAAGCTTATACTAGAAGGACCAAAGGAAGAATTAGATTTAACAGCCAATACACAACCAGCAATATTTTTAATAAGTTACTCGATATTTAATGTAGCAAAAAATGAATTTAAATTAGATTTAAATAAAGCAAAATACTTTGCCGGACACTCCTTAGGTGAGTATTCAGCTTTATCATGTGCAGGATATCTCAATTTTTCAGATACTTTAAAAATATTAAGAATAAGAGGAGATGCTATGCAAAACTCTGTGCCCAAAGGGCAGGGAGGAATGGTTGCAGTATTAGGTTCAACGGTTGATGCGATTGAAAAAATTTTGATGGAAAATAAAGAAAATTTTAAAGCACAAATTGCAAATGATAATTCTGAAGGTCAAATTGTTTTGAGTGGAAAAACAGACGATTTAGAAAATTTAATTAAAATTTTAAAGGATAGTTTAATAAAAAATATCAAACTTCCAGTAAGTGCACCCTTTCACTGCGATTTGATGAATAATGCAACAAAAATTATGACAGAAGAATTAAATAAACTTAATTTTAAAAATGGACAAAATAAATTAATTTCAAATGTTACTGCTAATGAAATCAGAGATCCAGATGAGCTTAAAAGTCTCTTGATTAAGCAAATAGAGAATAGAGTTAGATGGAGAGAAAGTGTGATTAATATGATAGAAAATGATGTAAATCATTTTATAGAAATTGGACCTGGGAAAGTTTTGTCAGGTTTGGTAAAAAGAATTAATAGAAATGTAAAAATTGACACAATTAATAGTCAAAGCGATATTGAAGGTCTAAAAATATGATAGATTTAAATGGTAAAAATATAATTGTTACAGGTGCCTCTGGTGGAATTGGAAATTCAATAATTGAAAAATTAAATCAAGCAGGTGCAAATATTTTAGCTTCAGGCACAAGAGTAGAAAAACTAGATGAGCTAAAAGCAAAATATAGAAATATTAAAATATTAAAATTTGATATTTCACAAAGTGATAAAATTGAAGAATTTGTTGAAAACGCAACTAAAGAACTTGGTGGTACTTTAGATTGCATAGTTAACAATGCAGGTATAACACAAGATAATTTAGCAATAAGGATGAGTTTAGAGGAATGGCAAAAAGTTATAAATATCAATCTAACCTCAACGTTTTTAATGTGTAAATTTGCAATTAAAAAAATGCTTAAAAATAAATCAGGAAAAATTGTGAATATTACCTCAGTTGTTGGACATACAGGTAATTTGGGGCAAGCAAACTATACAGCATCTAAAGCAGGCATAGTTGCAATGACAAAAAGTCTAGCAATAGAATATGCTAAAAAAAATATAAATATTAACTGTATTTCACCAGGATTTATTAAAACTGCAATGACAGATAAAATTGATGAAAAATTTAAAGAGGTTATTATTTCAAAAATACCTTCAGCAAGACTTGGAGAACCTGAAGATATAGCAAATGCTGTATATTTTTTAAGCTCTGATCAATCAAATTATATTAATGGAGAGACAATACATGTTAATGGAGGCATGTATATGGCTTGACAAAATAGCTTTTTAAACTATTAACAATTTATAACAAAAAGGATCAACATGTCAGAAGATGTTTCAAGTAAAGTAAAAAAAATTGTAGCAGATCACTTAGGAATCGATGAAGTGAAAGTAACTGAGGAATCAAGTTTTATAGACGACTTGGGAGCTGATAGTTTGGATACGGTTGAATTAGTGATGGCTTTCGAAGAAGAATTCGGATCTGAAATTTCAGACAGTGAAGCTGAGAAAATTTTAACTGTAGGTGATGCAGTTAAATTTATCGAAGGAAAAGCTAACTAGAATACTTAATGCCCTCAGACAAAGATGGGGTAATGATAATTTTATCATCTCCTTCAGGAGCAGGGAAAACTACCCTTGTTAAAAAGTTATCTGAAAAAGATAATTTTGAAATCTCAATATCACACACTACTAGACAGCCTAGACCTAACGAAAATCAAAACATAGATTATTTTTTTGTAGATGAGTTAGAATTTAGAAGATTAATAAAAAATGAGGAGTTTCTTGAATACGCAAAAGTATTCAAAAATTTTTATGGCACAACAAGAACACCAGTTATAGACAAATTAAATAAAGGAACAAATGTCCTATTTGATATTGATTGGCAAGGAGCTGATCAAATTAAGAATAAAAAATTAGATTATAAATTGATTACTTTTTTTATACTTCCTCCTAGTAAAGAAGTTTTGTTTGAGAGATTATCTAAACGACATTCGAGTGATAAATTAATGGCCGAAGAAAGAATGAAACAATTTGAAAGAGACGTATTGCATTGGATAAATTATGATTATGTAGTTATAAATAATGATTTAAATGAGTGTTATAACAAAATAACTAATTTAATTAATGCAGTAATAAATAATGGCTCTAAAGATTATGATTTAAATTATATTAGAAGCCATGTTGATAAACTAACTTCTTAAATTCTCATATTCACAAGCTAATTTGTAATAAGTATCTAAATTTATATTTTGTGGCCTCATTGTTAAATCAATTTTAAGTTTATCTAGCACTTTTTGATTGCCATTAAAAAGTTGATTAAAAGGCTTTTTTAACATTTTTCTTCTTTGATTAAAAAAAATTCTAGTAATTTTTTCTAGGTTATTTGGATCTTTAATTTTAACATAACTTTTTTTAGGATAAAAAATTAGTAAGGAACTATCTATTTTTGGTTTTGGAAAAAACGCACTTGGTTTTATATCGCATATTTTTTTTATATTTAGTTTCCAATTACAAATTATTGATAGTCTTCCATAGTTTGAGGTGTTAGATTCAGCAATTATTCTATCAGCAACTTCTTTCTGAAACATTAAGATCAGACATTCAAACCAAAAATGTTCTTTTAAATTTATTATCCATTTACTCAGAATTTCAGTTGAAATATTATAAGGCAAGTTACCAAAAACTATGACTTTTTCTTCAAAAAGAATTGTTTCATCTACATTTAAAACATCATCATTAATAATCGTTAGTTGATTATTAAATTTATTTTCAAGATTAGTAGCAAGCACATTATCTTTTTCAATTATAATCATTTTTTTTGGTTTTTTCTTAAGTATGTATGATGTTAGGTTTCCTGTGCCTGGTCCAATTTCAAGAATCGTTTTATTTTTGATGTTTGTTATGCTTGTAATTTTTTCTAAAATATTTCTATCAATCAAAAAATTTTGACCTAAACTTTTTTTTGCTTTGATCAATTTTTATCCAAAAATTCAATCGCCCTAATTAAACTTAGAGGATTTGATTTATTTTGTCCAAGCATCGTTTGATTTGGGCCATGATCTGGTGAAATTCTTATAAAAGGTAATCCTAAAGTTATATTAATTGCATCATATTCGAATAAAGTTTTAATAGGTGTTAATACTTGATCATGATACATACCAACAATTATATCGATATTTTCTCTATTTTTTTTTAAAAAAGCAGTATCCGCCGAATAAGGTCCTTTTACATTAATTTTTTTATTAGATAAATATTTTATAGTTGGTTTTATTATTTTCTCATCTTCATTAAATTTATCAATACTTTCACAATGTGGATTTAAACCTACTACAGCTATTTTTGGATTGAACCCAAAATTTTTTTTATAAAAACTATCTATTAAAGTTATATTTTTTATTATTTTTCTTTTGGTTATTTTTTTTGCAACCAATTTTAAAGGTAGATGAGTTGTAATTGGGCTAACAGATAATTCTTTATTATAAATAAGCATCACATTATTATTGGCTTTAGTTTTATTAGCTAAATATTCAGTAATACCTAAGAATTTTTTATTTAAGAATGATTTTTTTGAAACAGGACCATTTATTAGCTTATTCGTTATTCCTGATTTTAAGATTTTAAATGATGTTTCAAAACAATCTTTTATATAATTATTAGATTTACTGCTAATTTTTTGAAAATTTATATTTTTATTATAATTTATATCGATAATATTAATTGTTTTGTTGTTAAACTTTATTTTATTAAGTAATGATGGATCAATTAATTTAACATCCATTCTAAATTTTAATTTTTTCATTTGAAATTTTAATATTTTATATGAACCAATTAAGACTAAAGGACTCTTAAATTTTTTATATCTAATTGTTTTAAAAAAGATCTCCAAAAAAATACTATTAGGTTCTCCGTGGACAATTAGTATGGGTTTAAAATTCATTAATCTGAATATTTTGCTTTATTTTTTCAAAGTATGCTAAAGAAAATCTTTCGAGTTGTTGATTTCTTTCATATGAAATTCTATTAGAAAGAATTTTATTTTTATCAATTTTTTGTTTATTAATTTTTGTATCATCAATTGAAAGTATTAGAAAATTTTCGTTAATTTTAATAGGTTTTGTTATTTGTCCTTTTCCTAAATTAAATGTATTTTGTTGTATTTTTTTTGATAAAGAAGTTTCTTTCACCCATCCTACTTTGCCACCAATTTTAGCTGTATCAGATATACTAAAAATATTTGCCGTTGTAGAAAAACCGACATCTTTTATACTTTTTAAAATTTCTGAATAAACAATATCTAATTTTAAATCCTTGGAATTTCTTATTAATATTTCTGATAGCAATATATCTCGTGTAAATCTTAAATTTTTTATTTCTTTTTCTATGTTATTTTTCATCTCAACTTTATCAATTACAACACGATTATTAAACTTTTCAAAAATTAAATTATTCCAGAGCATTTCAATTGCTAATTTTCTTTTTACTGATGAAAACTTAAGATTTTGACTTTCTAAATATTTTACAAATTCTTTTTCTTTCTGAAAACCTGCAGTTTGATAAAGATTTTTTATAATATTTTTTAAATTAGCGTCATCCAAAACACTTTCTATTTTATAATATTTAACTAACTCAATTTCTTTTATTTTCTCTTTGATAATTGAATCTCTTGCTATAAATTTTAATTGATTTTGGTCTAAATTGTTCAATTTTGGATTTAGAACTAATAAGTGCTTTTCTTCCTGCTTAATATCGAAAGTTGTTATTATTTTATCATTTATTTTTAAAATTATCTTATTTTCAAAACTAATTGACTGTTTAGTGCATAACTGAAAAACTATTAACAAGTAAAAAAATATTTTTTTTTTCATTAATTTTCTGTTGTTACACCACCGAATGGGATCAAGCTCAATGTAAAGAAAATTTCTTTTTCTGGTTTAAGATCTGAGTCTTTGTAGAATTCCTTATTAAATTTGATAGATGCAAGCAAACAATCATTTTTATAATTGTATATTAAATTATAAAACTCAGTAGCACTTTTTTCATTATTTCTCCTTACATTGAAATTAATACTATTATTTTTATCGATTTCAAAAGAAGATGAATTTGATGTGAAGCTTTCATTTATAAGATTATTTTTTTCATCAGAATATTCAAAAGAGGATACAAATTTATTAATTTTAAATTTAGTTGATATACTATCATAATTTGTCTTATCAAAATTATTGTCTATAGAAAAATTATATTTAAGAGATAAATTTTCATCAGGATATATTTCTAAATTTCCAAAAACATCTGAAGTTTTTTTTCCAATTGAACTTGAGATTGATAAATCAGGATTTTCTTCTATTCTTAAAAGCGATGCAATTTCAAAATTTAAGATATCTTGATTATTTTCTTTATTTATCTTAGTAAAAATTGATCCATAAGTTAAAGAAGCTCCTCCTTCAACTGTCTCATTATTTGCAATTCTGTTTATAGAATAAATATTAGATGTATCCATTCTTCGATTATCTGAGCTTAAGTTTTTTGATTTATTTGGACTATACATAAGTGCAACTTTAGGAGTAAAATTATTTATAAATTCTTTACTTTCTTTCTTTAAAGGTAGTTCCATGTTGTATTGCATTACAGTGGATAATGTTTGTTCAAATTTGTCTTTATGACTATTTGAATTTTTTGCATCAATATTTGTATTTTTGAATAATACTTTGTAGTTGGTAACTAATCCTTTATTAGAAAATTGTGAAAAAGTATTAAATTCTAAATCATTTATAATAATTCCTTCATATATATTAGTGTCATATTTTCTTTGATTACCATACGATTTTAAAACAAGATCATTACCTTTTTCAGATAAAATTCTTTTTTGAAGAGTATAGTTTGGATAAATAAATTCATGTCTACTTTGTTTATCCTTTGATAAATTTTCATAAACTTCTAGTGAAGTATAGAATTCTACATCATTTTTTTCAGTATCAAATGACACGAAAGAATGTAACGTATTTGTATCAATGTCAATTTGATCACTTTCAATTTTATAAACTTTTAAATATTCATCATTTCTCACATTTTCTAAATTTATCTCAATATTGCTTTGATTAGAAAAGTCATTGCTTAACTCAAACTTTGAATTTGAAAAAAAATGTGATTTTGTTGTATTTTTTGATGAAAGAAAATCTGATGAAGCAATACTAAAGTCAGCTATATGGCTGCTATTTTTGTTTTCTTGTCTATATTCATTTTGCAAAACAATTTCATTATTGAAAAAAACTTTTGGTTTAAATGTCATATCTCTATTTTCAGATAATACATGAAAATAAGGAATAGTTACTGAGGATCCAATGTTTCTTGAGCTAGAAAATGTTGGAGGTAAAAAACCAGATTTTCTTTCAACAGTAGGATCTGGATGAGAAAATTTTGGAAAATAAACGACTGGTCTATCATAAATTTTTAACCAAGCATTTTTATAATTAATTGTTTTATTAATTTTATTATGTTCAATTTCTTCAGCATACATACTCCATGGCGGGCAATCATTATCTTTACTGCATGAAGTAAACACTCCTTTTTTTAAAAAAGAGGATTGATCTTTTATTTTTACACTTTTTGCTTTTA
>NZ_CVSB01000007.1 GCF_001179845.1 Candidatus Pelagibacter communis
TTTTTTATACACTCCATTAATCTACTTACTTTCTGATAATCAGGGCTAATTAAAAATCTCTCTTTAAATGTGTTTGGATCACGATCAGTAAAACTATGAACAAAATATCCATCTTTATCATTATCTCGACCATCTTTATGAGCAATAAAATCAACAAATCTCCATTGAGATCTTGGTGACATTAAAAATTTTCTTAATTCCTCAAAATCATCTTTATTTAAAAAATTGTCTATAATCTCTATTTTGCTCATTAAAAAAATTATTATTTTATTTTGAGTTCTTTAGGATAATTACAAAATAATTCAGAACCATTACTTGTCACTCTAATCGCTTCCGAAGCTTCTACTCCCCAATCTCCAAACTGCATAACCGCAATCATATGAAAACAAACATTTGGTTCAAGTACTGTCATATCTCCTTTATAGATATTTAATGTATGTTCTCCCCAATCTGGAGGATAACCAATTCCGATTGAATATCCTGTTCTTGATTTTTTTTCTATGCCATATTTATCTAAAATTTTCCAAAAAGCTTGTGCAACGTCATCAGCTGTGTTGCCAGGTTTG
>NZ_CVSB01000008.1 GCF_001179845.1 Candidatus Pelagibacter communis
CTAAAATCAATTTTATTTAAATCTTCCATTCTTTTTACAATCATTGATGACCATGCTCTCGAACCATATTTTTTTTCTCCATCTTTAAATATTTCAACTATCTTTGGAGAAATCTCTAATGGAGCATTTAATTTCTTTGCTAGATTATCGAATAACCCAGTATCTTTTAGAACAAGATCCATCGTGAAATTAATATTATAAGAACCATTCAAAATAACCTGACTTTCCGTTTCATGAACAAATGAATTTCCAGATGAAACTGCAATACCCTTAAATGTTTTAGCTAGATCTAAATTTGATTTTTTTGCAACAGTCCATGCCTCACCTAATGCTACCAAATGAACTGATGCTAAATAATTTGTTATGACTTTAAGAACTGATGCACTACCTAATTCACCAGTATGTAATATTTTTCTACCCATTACAGTTAAGGCTGGTAAAATTTTTTCAAAAGCTTTTCTGTTTCCACCCACAAATATTGCAATATTGCCTGTAGCTGCTCTATGACATCCCCCACTAACAGGTCCATCTAGTGGTATAGCTTTTTTTGATATCACCTTATTTCCAAGTCTTTTAACTTCATCTTCATCCGTTGTGCTCATTTCTAACCAAATCTTATTTTCTGATAAACCATTTAGAATTCCATCTTCACTTTCCATAACCTCTGCAGAAACTTCAGGTGAAGGAAGTGAAGTAATAATTAGATCAGTTTGTTCTGCTAATTCTTTAGAAGACTTTGTAACTTTAGCGCCAAGTTTTTTAAATTCATTTGTTAAAGAAACG
>NZ_CVSB01000009.1 GCF_001179845.1 Candidatus Pelagibacter communis
GTGCACCTAATGCAACAGCAACACCGAACAATCCAAGACCTGCAATGATTGGACCTATTTTAATCCCCCACAATTCTAAAACGGCAGCTAAACCTAAAATAAAAATTAAAATTTTTAACGATTTAATTATCCAGCCAATAAGTTCTCTAGTTAATAATTTATCTAAACCACTAAGTATGTATGAGATGGGTTCTATGATTTGATGAATTGCCCAAAAAATTAAGATAGTGATCAAAGTTCTATTAATTGTATCCACCACTTCTCTTCCTTCTATTGAGAAAGTCATGTAGTAGCTTGCAATGAAAAATCCTAATACAATTGGTAAAAATCTTGCTGGTCCTACAAGTGATTGAACAAAAGTATCATCTAATTTATTCGTTGTTCTTTTCGAGATGATTTCTAATTTTTTAATAACTAATTTGCTTATTAAACCTCTAAAAATTAAAAATAGTAAAAATATTCCAATACCAATTAATATTTGAAAAATATCAACACCAAGAATTCCTTTATTCCATACTGATAAAAATATCTCAGAAAAATTATTAATTAATTCCATTTTTAAATTTTATATAACAAAAACTCTTCTTCTCCAGGATTAAAAAGAAAAATCTTTTTCCATTTGATTTCGTTCAATATTGACGAGGTTTTTTCGCCTATACACATCAAATTTGTATTCATCCATAAATTTTCGGTTTGGTAAATCTTTATGAAATTTAAGAAACTTGATGCACTATTTTGGGAGTAAACATATACAATGTCAGGAATATTTAATTTTAATTCATTAACAAATTTCTCATCAAACTTTTGGTTATGATCTACTCTATAATTAATAATTCTTTTTACGTTAAAACCTTCACTTAATAACTGTTGATCTAAATCAACTGATATTGTTTCACCACTAACGTAAAGTAATTCTTTATTTTTAGACTCATAACTTTGTATTATTAACTCCTTTAAATTTGCAACATTTCCTTCGGCTACAATTGTATTTTGAAAACCAATACTTCTTGCTTTATTTTCTGTGGCGTTACCTACACAAAAGCATTTAATATTTTTATCTAATCTTTCTGTGTTTAAGAATTTTACTGCATTTGCACTAGTAAAAACAATTCCACCATATTCAGAAAAGTTAATTTCCTCATAATTAACTTTTTCAACTCTTATTAATGGAAGATGAGAAACTTGATGTCCCAACGATTGAAATTTCAATATCATTTCTGAACAATCTTCCAATGGTCTAGTTAATAAAATATGCATACTATCTTTTATATGAATTGTTTGATTTTGTTTTTAAAAGTATCCCAACTTTATTACCAAGTTCTTTAAATTCATTCAAATTACCAACTTTTTTTTCATAAAA
>NZ_CVSB01000010.1 GCF_001179845.1 Candidatus Pelagibacter communis
CTGAGAATGAGTTATTTTCCAATTGGAATTTAAAAAATAAAAAATACAGTCTTTTAAATTATGTTTTACCTACTGAAGATTTAGATGATTTTAGATTGATAAAACAAAATATTAATATTTTGGAAACTTATGACTTCAAAGAAATTATAAATAAATACAATATAAATGACTACATCATTATGATTGTGTTTAAAGATAATAATAAAATAAGAGTATATAACAAAATCTTTTTTAATCAAAATAACAATTTAAAAAATTTAAATTATACTAAAGTTAATTTTGATGATGAAGAAGAGTTATTTGAATTTATTGATAATTTAAAATTAGTCTACGAAGATTTTTGGAAATCACAAAATCAAATTAATACTTCAGTTAAGTTATCTTTAAGTATCTCTATTGATAATTCTAATAATATAAAAATTGATAAATTTGAAAAAATTCTATCTAATATAGATTTGATATATAATTTTTCAATTTATAAGTTCGATAATCGAAATAATTTTTATAAAGTTATTTTTAATGGAACACCTGATAAGTTTTTAGAAGTTATGAGCGATCAAAATTATGATTTTGAA
>NZ_CVSB01000011.1 GCF_001179845.1 Candidatus Pelagibacter communis
AACTCAAAGGTATTTTACTTTGTTGATTTAAGTTTTCAAGAAAGTGTAAATCAAAATAAATATTATGTAAAATTATATGATAATAATTTAATTAAAAAAGATGATTCGTCAAAAAAATTTAATGATCATATCAAACAAAAAATTAAAAAAATTCAAAATGCTAAGGAAATTATAATAAAAGATAAAAATCTTAAAGAAGGTATAGTTTATTTTAATTATACAAATAATCAAATAGAGGATCTAAAATCATTTTTTGAGTTTTTAGAAAAAGATTTCGATTATGTTGTAATTGAGGAATCTACTCCATTTCATTTACATGATGCAAACAATCAAGCAAAAATAAAATCTTATGTAAAAGAAAATTATACTTTAAAAAAAGTTCTTTTTGATGAAGAAAAAATATATCTAAAAAGTCAGCAGGACGTTATAAATTATTACGCAAATACTATTAATCATTATAATTTTGTTGATAATGCAGATAATGATGATTTAGAACCAGTTTTTGGGTTAAATTATGGTTTATATAAACTTAAATAGAATTTTCCTAGATTTACGTTCCTCGCAAACTTTTGGAAAGATATTTTTTATTTAAACCACAATCTTTGTATCCTCTTTTAACAATATTAAGATACCTTTCAGTTGGAAATCTAAATGCTGATTTATTTACCATAGTGTAGGTCATCACTTTTTTTCCATAATAAAAAAAATAATACTTTTTATAAAGAGAGGGAAAATCTTCATAAACATCAAGTTTTTTTTCATCACTTTTTGAAATTTCAAATAATCCACCAGGAACAATTGAATTTTTTTTAGGTTCAATATCAGCAGCTCTATACTTGCTTCTAAATGTTAATTTGAAATCTTTTAAATTTATTTTTTTTAAAAAGATACTATCTTTACATCTGCGCTTCATTTGAAAATGATGAAGATTACTTCCATAAGCAAAATAAAGCATTATCTATCTACTACCTCAATTTTTTTTTCATTTACAAATTTTAAAATTTGAGAATTACAATTATCTATTTTATTTTGATCTTCTGATCTGATCACAATAGAAACTCCTAATTTTCCTGCATGAAAAAAGGGATAGCTTCCTATCTCAACATCTTTATTATTATTTTGAACTTGTGTTAAAGAGTTGGCTATTTCACTTTCAACAGTTCTTAAGCTAATTGTAAGACTTTTAATAGGCTCGCCCCCTACTATTCTGTTAGTCAAACCACCTAACATTGATTTCAAAATCGAAGGTACTCCTGGTAATGAAAATACATTTTCAACATTAAAACCTGGTGCGCCACTTGTTGGATTTAAAATTAATTTTGCGTTCTCAGGCATCCATGCCATCTTTTGTCTTCCTTCATTAAATTCACCAGGTTGGTAATAAGCTTCTAAAATTTTAAAAGCTTCTTTATGAACTTCGTATTTAATTCCAAATGCTTTTGAAACTGATTGAGCAGTAATATCATCATGAGTAGGACCAATACCACCAGTTGTAAAAACATAATCGTTTGTTGATCTAAGTAAATTTAAAGTATCAACAATAGTCTCTTCAACATCAGGAATTACTCTCACTTCTACAACATTAACACCAATTGAATTTAGCCAAATTGCCAAGGTTGATGTATTTGTGTCTTGAGTTCTGCCAGATAAAATTTCATTACCTATAATTAAAATTGATGCATTAAATTTTGCTTTTTTATCCATATGAAATATATAATTTAGTAATGGAATTTACCAAGTCTTTAATAAAAGGCAAACTAATCAAACGTTATAAAAGGTTTTTTACTGACGTTAAACTTGATAAAGAAATTGTCACAGCTCATTGTCCTAACACGGGATCAATGAAAGGTTTATTAGATGAAGGTAATGAAGTTTATTTACTTCCTAATAATGACCCAAAACGAAAACTTAAATATGGATTGGAGATTATTAAATCTAGAAAAAATTTAGTTGGGGTAAATACTCATATGGCAAATAAAATAGTTGAGCATGGTCTTAAAAATAATCTAGTAAATGAACTAAAGAATAATGACATTATTAAACCAGAGGTTTTTTTTAATAAAGAAACAAGATTTGATTTTTTACTAGAAAAAAAAGATCAAAAAATGTTTGTTGAGGTTAAAAATGTTACCTTATTTAGAAATAAGTATACTGCTGAATTTCCAGATGCACCAACAGCAAGAGGAATAAAGCATTTATTAACCCTTATTGATGCCATAAAAAAAAGTTATAAAACATACTTAATATTTTTAGTTCAAATACAAAATATGAAATATTTTAAAATAGCTAAAGATATAGACAAAGAATATTATAAGAACTATTTAACAGCTAAAAAAGCTGGTGTAAATTTTTTAGCATATAGATGTAATATAAGTTCTAAAAAAATTTTTATAGATAAAAAATTAAAAATTATAGATGACTGATTATAAAGAAAAATTTGAAAAAATGAAAATTGCAGGGAACTTGGCTGCAAAAACTTTAGATATGTTAACTGAAAATATTAAAGAAGGTATATCCACTGATCATATCGATAAACTCGGATATGAATTTATTAGAGACAATGGTGGCTACTCAGCTCCTTTGTATTATAGAGGCTTTACAAAATCTTTATGCACATCTTTAAATCATGTAATATGTCATGGAATACCCTCAGATAGAATTTTACAAGAAGGTGATGCTATTAATGTTGATGTCACAGCAATTGTTGATGAGCATTATGGTGACACAAGTAGAATGTTTTGCATTGGAAAAACTCCGGTTAAGTTAAACAATCTTATAGATGTTACTTATGAATCTATGATGAGAGCAATTAAAATTTTAAAACCTGGTGTTAAATTAGGAGATATTGGTTATGAAATTCAATCTTTTGTAGAAGAAAAAGGATTTTCAGTTGTCAGAGATTTTTGTGGTCACGGTATAAGTACAACATTTCATGAGCCACCAAATATTTTACACTATGGTAAAAAAAATACAGGTATGGAATTAAGACCTGGTATGACATTTACAATAGAACCAATGATAAACTCAGGTAAATACGATGTAAAAATGTTGAATGATGGTTGGACAGCTGTTACAAAAGATAAATCTTTATCTGCACAATTTGAACATACGCTAGGAATTACTGAAAATGGTTATGAAATCTTTACAGAATCTGCTAAAGGTTATTCGAAGCCTCCATACTTATAATTAATGATTAAAAGATACTCGAGAAAAGAATTAACTGATATTTGGTCTGAAGAAAATAAATACAAAATCTGGTTAGATGTTGAGGTTGCAGCAGCAGAAGCAATGGAAAAACTTGGTCAAATTCCAAGAGGTGTTGCTTCAATAGTTAAAAAAAAAGCTAGAATTAATGTAAGCAGAATTCACAAAATAGAATCTGAGGTAAAACATGACGTAATAGCATTTCTTACCTCTGTAAGTGAAAAAGCTGGAATTAAAGCACGCTATCTACATCAAGGAATGACATCATCAGATGTTTTAGATACCAGTTTTAACATTCAATTAGTCCAATCAGGTAAAATCATTTTAAAAGATATAGATCAAATTTTAAAAGTTTTAAAAAAACAAGCCAAAAAATATAAATTTACACCGTGTATGGGAAGAAGTCACGGTATCCATGCTGAGCCAATTACTTTTGGATTAAAATTGGCTTCGTTCTATGAGGAATTTAAAAGAAACAGAAATAGATTAAAAAATGCGATCGATGAAGTATCAACATGCGCAATATCTGGTGCTGTTGGAACATTTGCTAACATAAATCCAAATGTTGAAAAATATGTGGCAAAAAAATTAGGTCTGAAAGTTGAACCAATTTCTACACAAGTGATTCCAAGAGATAGACATGCATTTTATTTTTCTGTTTTAGGTATTATTGCAGGCTCAATAGAGAGAGTGGCAGTTGAAATAAGACACCTGCAAAGAACTGAAGTTTATGAACTACAAGAATATTTTTCTAAAAATCAAAAAGGATCATCTGCAATGCCTCATAAAAAAAATCCTATTTTAAGCGAAAATTTAACAGGCTTATCTAGAATGGTTAGAAGTTCAGTTGTCCCAGCACTTGAAAACATAGCTCTTTGGCATGAAAGAGACATTTCTCATTCAAGTGTTGAAAGAAATATTGGTCCAGATGCTAATATAACAACTGATTTTGCATTGGTTAGACTTACTAATATTTTAGATAATATGATTGTTTATCCTAAAAAAATGTTTGAAAACTTAAATTTAACAAAAGGTTTAATTTTCTCTCAAGAAGTTATGTTAGAATTAACTAAAACAGGATTAAGCAGAGAAAAATCTTATAGATTAGTTCAATCTTATGCAAAAAAATGTTTTGCAGAAAATTTAAACTTAATTGAAGTCATTTCATCTGATAAATTTATAATGAGCAAAATTTCCGCAAAAAAACTAAAATCTATATTTAATTATTCTAAACACTTTAAAAATGTAAATTTTATCTTTAGAAGAGTTTTTAAATAATGAAAAAAGGTAAAAAATTATACGAAGGCAAAGCTAAAATCATTTATGCTACAAATGATAAAAACCTAGTCATCCAATATTTTAAAGATGATGCAACTGCATTCAATAATCAAAAAAAAACTACCATTGAAGGTAAAGGTGTTCTAAATAACAGAATATCTGAACACATACTTTCGAACCTTTCTCAAATAGGAATTAAAAATCATTTAGTAAAAAGATTAAATATGCGTGAGCAAATTATAAAGCTTGTAGAAATAATTCCGATCGAATTCATTGTGAGAAATGTTGCAACAGGCTCAATTACTAAAAGATTGGGAATTGAGGACGGTACAGTTTTAAAAGAACCTCTAATTGAATACTGCTTAAAAGATGACAAACTTGGAGATCCATTAATATCTGAAGAGCATATTTTGGCATTTGACTGGGCGTCAAAAATAGAAATAGATAAAGTTAAAAAAATGATTTTAAGAATTAATGATTTTATGATTGGAATGTTTAGAGGTGTTGGGATTAAACTTATTGATTTTAAATTAGAATTTGGAAGAATTAAAATTGATGGAAAAAATGAAGTTATTTTGGCAGATGAAATTAGTCCTGATACATGCAGATTATGGGACAGTATCACAGAAAAAAAATTAGATAAAGATCGATTTAGAAAAGATCTGGGTGATTTAATTCCGGCCTATACTGAGGTTGCTAAAAGATTGGGTATACTTCATGAACAATCTAATGTTTCAGCAGTAAATATAACTAAATTATCTTCGGTTAAAAGAAAGAAAAAATGAAAATTTCTGTAATCATTACTTTAAAAAAAGATGTGCTTGATCCACAAGGAAAAGTTATTCATCAAACCCTAGATGGAATGGGTTTTGAAGATGTTAACGAAGTTAGACAAGGCAAATATTTTGAAATAGACACTAAAGAAACTGATAACGACAAAGCAAAAGCAAAAGTTGAAGAGATGTGTAAAAAACTTTTGGCAAATCTTGTAATTGAAAATTATAAAATTATTGATCCAAAGTAATTAATGAAATCATCTGTAATTACTTTTCCTGGTTCAAATTGTGATAGAGACATGGATGTTGCTTTAAAGAAGTTTGGATTTAGAAATAAAATGGTTTGGCATGCTGATGCTGAATTACCAAAAAGTGATTTGGTTGTACTGCCAGGTGGTTTTTCATATGGTGACTACTTAAGATGTGGAAGTATGGCATCTAAATCAAAAATAATGCAATCGGTAATTAATTTTGCAAATTCAGGGGGCATGGTTATGGGTATCTGCAATGGATTTCAAATATTGGTAGAAACCGGTTTGGTTCCGGGTGTTTTGCTTAGAAATAAATATTTAGAATTTATCTGTAAAAACGTTTTTGTGAAAATTAACGATAAAAAAAACAAATATTTTAAAAACTTAGATAATGAAGTTTTAGAATTTCATGTAGCTCATAATGAGGGAAATTATTTTTGTACCAATGATCAATTAAAAGAAATTGAAGACAATAATCAAATAGCTATTAACTATTGTGATGAAAATGGAAAAATAGAAGATCAATTTAATCCTAATGGATCCATAAAAAATATTGCTGGTATATTTAATAAAGAAAAAAATGTTCTAGGGATGATGCCCCACCCTGAAAGAATGATTGATACATCTTTATCTGGTGAGGATGGATCATTATTTTTTAAAACCTTAATAAACAACTTAAAATGATTGTAAACGAACAAGTAGCAGTTGACCATGGTTTAAAAAAAGATGAATACAATAAAATTTGTAAGTTATTAAAAAGGACACCAAACATTACAGAACTAGGGATTTTTTCTGCAATGTGGAATGAACATTGTTCATATAAATCATCAAGATTACATTTAAAAAAACTACCTACCAAAGGAAAGAAAGTTATTCAAGGTCCTGGCGAAAATGCTGGTGTTATCGATATCGAAGATAATGATGCAATAGTTTTTAAAATAGAAAGTCACAATCACCCTTCATTTATAGAACCTTACCAGGGTGCTGCAACTGGGGTTGGTGGAATAATGAGAGATGTGTTTACAATGGGTGCAAGACCAATAGCTAACTTAAACTCAATACATTTTGGATCACCACAACATAAAAAAACAAAAAATTTATTAAGAGGTGTTGTCCATGGCATAGGTGGTTATGGAAACTGTATGGGTGTTCCTACAATTGCTGGCCAAACAAGTTTTGATAGCTCCTATAATGGAAATATTTTGGTTAATGCTATGACATTAGGGTTGGTCAAAAAAGATAAGATTTTTTACTCTAAAGCTGCAGGCTTAAATAAACCAGTTATTTATGTTGGATCTAAAACTGGAAGAGATGGAATACATGGTGCAAGCATGGCTTCAGCTAGTTTTGATGAAAAAATTGAGGAAAAGAAACCAACAGTTCAAGTTGGAGATCCGTTTACTGAAAAACTTTTACTAGAAGCTTGTCTAGAGCTAATGGCTGGAGACTCCATTATAGCCATTCAAGATATGGGTGCTGCAGGATTAACTTCTTCAAGTATTGAAATGGCATCTAAAGGTAACCTCGGAATTGAAATCAATTTAAATAAAGTACCTTGCAGAGAAACCAAAATGACACCATACGAAATTATGCTCTCTGAGAGCCAAGAAAGAATGTTGATTGTTTTAGAAAACGGCAAAGAAGAGCATGCAAAAAAAATATTTGATAAATGGAATTTAGATTTTGCGGTGATTGGTAAAACTACTAAATCAAAAAAAATAGAACTTTATTTTGATAAAGAAAAAGTTGCAGACATACCAGTTAATATCTTAGTTGAAAACTCTCCTATGTACGATCGAAAATGGAAAAAAGCAAAACTTCCTAAAAAAAATAAGATTAAAAAAGAGGATATTAAACATTTAAAAATTATTGATGTATTAAAAAAAATTTTAGCCAATCCAAATATATGTAGCAAAGAATGGATTTGGCAACAGTATGATCATACTGTAATGGGAGATACTATACAAAAACCTGGAGGAGACGCAGGTGTTGTAAGAGTTCATGGTACCGATAAAGCTGTAGCTGCATCTGTAGACTCCTCTGCAGTTTATTGTTGGGCACATCCTCTAACAGGTGGAAAACAAGTGGTTTGTGAAAGTTTCAGAAATCTTGTATCTGTTGGCGCTAAACCAATTGCTATCACCAATTGTTTGAATTTTGGTAGTCCTGAAAATCAGGAAAACATGGGAGAGTTTGTTGAATGTGTTCAAGGAATTGGTGAAGCAAGCGATTATTTAAAGTTCCCAGTAGTTTCTGGAAATGTATCTTTTTATAACCAAACAAAAGACCATGGTATAAAACCTACACCTGCAATTGGTGGCGTTGGTTTAATCAAAGATTATAAAAATATGATTACTATGGATTTTAAAGAAGTTGATAATTTGGTTTTAGTAATTGGAAAAACCGAAGGACATATTGATCAAAGTTTATTTGCAAGAACTATTTTAGATGAAAAAAATGGACCTCCACCAGAGGTAAATTTATTTAATGAAAAAAATAATGGAGAAACATTGCTCAAATTGATTGATAACAATTTAATAAAAAGTGCACACGATGTTTCTTTAGGTGGTATAATCACAGCTATAGCAAAAATGTGTATTAAAGGAAAAAAAGGAATAAAAATCAAAAAACCTAAATATTTAATTAGTGAAATAGAGTACTTATTCGCTGAAGATCAAGGAAGATACATTGTAGAAATAAATAAAAAGAATTTTAAAAAAGTTGCTGATATATTGGATAAAAATGCTGTCCATTTTGAAGAACTTGGAGCAATTTGCGAAAATGAACTATATATTGATGATAAGACAAAAGTTACAATTGACGAACTATCAACTTCTAATAAAAGTTGGCTCACAAAATATATGAGTAAATAATGGCAATGGATCTAAAAGAAATTGAGAACTTTATTAAAGAGGCAATGCCTGATGCAATTGTTGAAATACAAGATTTGGCAGGTGATGGTAACCATTATTCGGCTACCGTTATCTCATCTCAATTTTCTGGAAAAAGTAAAATTGAGCAACATAAAATGGTTTACAACTCATTAAAGGGTAGAATGGGTAATGAACTGCACGCATTAGCAATTAAAACAAAGGAGAGTTAAATGGATCAACAAACAAATGATTTAATAAAAAATGAAATTGAAAACAACGAAGTGTGTTTGTTTATGAAAGGTACACCTGACGCTCCACAATGTGGGTTTTCGATGGCTACTTCAAATATTTTAAAAATCCTAGAAGTAAATTTTAAGGGTATAAATGTTTTGGAAAATCAGAATTTAAGAGAAGGTATTAAAATTTTTAGTGATTGGCCAACCATCCCACAGCTTTATGTTAAAAATGAATTTATAGGTGGATGTGACATTGTTAAAGAAATGTACGAAAATGGTGAATTGACAAAACTTTTTGAAAGTAAAAAAATAAATTTTAAGGATAGAAAATAATTATCTAGAATAATATTCAATTACTAGATTAGGCTCCATAACAATTGGATATGGAACTTCCTCAAACTTTGGAACTCTAACAAACTTTAGTTTTTTGTTTTTTTCGTCCATCTGAATATATTCTGGAGTTTCTCTTTCCTTGTTTGCAAGGGCAATATCAATTATTGCAAGTTGTTTAGATTTATCTCTTATTTCAATTGAATCTTCTTCTTTAACTAAATAGCTTCCAATATTCACTTTTTTACCATTTACTTTTACATGGCCATGATTGATTAATTGTCTAGCTGAAAAAATTGTTGTTGCAAATTTTGCTCTATAAATCACAGCATCTAATCTTCTCTCAAGAAGACCGATTAAATTTTCACTAGTATCACCTTTAAGCATTACTGCTTTTTTATATAAATTTCTAAATTGTCTCTCGTTAATATTGCCATAATAGGCCTTTAATTTTTGTTTAGCCTGAAGCTGTATTCCATAATCAGATGGCTTTGATGTCTTTGTTTGACCATGTTGCCCTGGTCCATAGGCTCTAGTATTAAAAGGGCTTTTGGGTCTTCCCCAAAGATTAACTTTTAATCTTCTGTCTACTTTATGTTTAGAGTTTAATCTTTTTGTCATTTGATAGTGGGCTTTATAAACTTACTCATCATTTTGTCAATCAACGTTTTTTACCTAAACTTGCAAATACTCCAGATAAAATGCGTATTTCTTTGGTTGATAATTCCATCCGATAAAAGATATTCCTCAAGTTTTCAAGCATTATTGGCTTCTTTTCTTTTGATTTAAAAAAATTAATCTCTTCAAGATTCTCTATACAAAGATTAGCCATAGCAACTATATCTTTTTTAGATGCTGATTTAACTTTATTTGATTTCTTAAAAGAGGATGTTTTTAAATTAATTATGCTTGATAGGTATTGAGCAATTATTATTAAGCTATGAGATAGATTTAATGATTTAAAACCAGGGTTAGTTGGGATTTGAAGAGTATAATTTGCATAGCTTATTTCATTATTTGATAAGCCAGACGCTTCTGAACCAAACAAAAAAGCTATTTTCTTTTTATAATTTATTTTTTTTAAATCTTCTAATTGGATATGTTTAATATTTTTATTTCTAAATCGTGCTGATGTTGCAATTACAATATCAATATTTTTTAAAGATTTTTCTAAATTTTCAAATTTCTTAGCTTTATTGATTATATTTTTTGCTCCTACTGAGGTTGCTAAAATTTTATCATTTGGAAATATCGGTTTAGGGTCAATAACAATAAGTTTATTAAAATGAAAATTTTTCATTCCCCTTGCACATGCTCCAATATTTTCAGAAAGTTGTGGTTTGTGTAAAATGAAAGAAATATTATTTACAGTCATTAATGTATCTTAGGAACTTCCAGGGGCTTTATCCTTGAATAATTTATAATCTAAACTATCAACAAGAGCTTTGAAAGAAGCATCAATGATATTTGGTGATACTCCAATAGTAAACCAGTTAACACCCTTCGAGTCTGTACTTTCAATACTAACTCTTGTTACAGCTTCTGTACCAGTATTTAAAATTCTAACTTTGTAATCAACAAGTCTTAAATCTTTTAAATATTCTGAATATTTAGCAAGCTTGTTAACATTCTTTCTAATTGCATTATCTAGAGCATTAACAGGTCCATTTCCTTGTCCTTCACACAAAATTTTATCTCCATCTACTTCTAACTGAGCTTTTGCATAAGAAACTATTTCTCCTGCATTATCTTTCTTTACCGAAACGTCATATTCATTAATAGAAATATATCTTGGTATCTCCCCCATTAATCTTCGAGCTAACAACTCAAAGGATGCATCAGCACCATCGTAACTATAACCAATAAATTCTCGATCTTTCACTTCATCTAAAAGTTTTTTAATTTTTGGATCACTTTTCTCAACTTTAATTCCTATTGAATTCAATCTTGACATTATATTGGATTGTCCCGATTGATCTGAAACAACTATATTTCTAGAGTTTCCAACTTCTTCTGGATTTATGTGCTCATAGGTTTTAGGATCCTTTTGAACAGCCGAAACATGCATTCCACCTTTGTGTGAAAAAGCAGATGCCCCTACATATGGTAAATGTTTATTAGGTTTTCTGTTTAAAATTTCATCTAACAATCTTGAGCATTGAGTTAAATTTTTTAAATTTTCTCTTTTGATGCTTAGTTCAAACTTATCTGAAAAATCTTTCTTTAAAAAAAATGAAGGAATTAATGACATTAAATTTGCATTACCACATCTTTCTCCTAAACCATTTATTGTACCCTGAACTTGTCTAACTCCTGCCTGAACTGCAGCAAGACTATTAGCTACTGCGTTTTCAGTATCATTATGAGCATGTATTCCCAAATTCTTTCCAGGAATTTGCTTGCTTACTTTAGACACAATTTCTGTTATCTCGTGTGGAAGTGTACCACCGTTAGTATCACATAATACAATCCATCTAGCACCATTATCGTAAGCAGCTTTTAAACATGACATTGCATATTCTGGATTAGATTTATATCCATCAAAAAAATGTTCAGCATCAAACATGAACTCTTTTCCAGATTTAACAATGTGTTTTGTGCTTTCACTTATATTCGTTAAATTTTGCTCATTACTTATTCCTAACGCTACATCAACTTGAAAATCCCATGATTTTCCAAACAAGCAAACAGAAGAACTTTTTGAATTAATTAATGATGAGAGCATAGGGTCATTTTCTGCACTGTGTTCAGATTTTTTAGTCATTCCAAATGCAGTTAATTTCGTTGATTTAAAATTATGATCTTTATTAAAAAACTCAGTATCAGTTGGATTTGCTCCTGGCCATCCTCCCTCAACATAATCAACACCTAATTTATCTAATGCTGATGAAATATTTTCCTTGTCATCAATTGAAAAATCTACACCTTGGGTTTGTGCACCATCACGCAGTGTTGTGTCAAATATATAAAGTTGTTCCTTGCTCATTTAAATTTCCAAATCGTTTTACCATCTTTATCTTCTATTAAAACATCTTTATCTAAGAGCTCTTTTCTAATTTTATCAGCTTCTTCGTAATTTTTGTTCTCTCTAGCGTTATTTCTTTCTTGAATTTTTTGTAAAATTTCTTTTTCAGAAATTAAAGCTTTACTGATTTTAAATTTAAGCCAATTTTCTTTGCTTTCATTTAATAGTCCTACAAATTGACAAGCAGAAACAAATAAAGATTTATCTTCATCGTTACCTTTTTGAGCTTTGTCATATAATTGATGTAAATTAGCAATATATCCAGGAGTATTTAAATCATCGTAAAGTGGCTGAAGAATTTCATCAGAAACTTTAGAATTATTTTCAATATCTAAATATGAATTGTACCATTTATTTATCGTGTTTTGACAGTCATCCAGAAGTTTATCATTCCAATCTAATGGTTGTTTATAATGTGCGCTTAATAAAGCTAATCTTAAAACTTGACCGCTTATCTTATTTCTAAAATCTTTTATTTTTAAAATATTTCCCTGAGACTTGGCCATCTTTTCATTAGACATGGTGATGAATGCATTATGCATCCAAAATTTTGCAAATATTTTTGTATCATTTGAACATCTTGATTGAGCTATTTCATTTTCATGATGAGGAAATAACAAATCAATACCACCTCCATGAACATCAAACTCGTCTCCTAAAAATTTCTTTGACATTGCTGAACACTCTAGATGCCATCCTGGCCTTCCTTTTCCCCATGGAGATTCCCATGAAGGTTCGTCGTCTTCTGAAGGTTTCCATAAAACAAAATCTTCTGAATTTTTTTTATTTTCACTGACTTCTACTCTTGATCCAGCAATAAGTTCATCTAATTTTTTATTTGATAATTGACCATAATCTTTGAATTTTTTAACTTCAAAATAAACATGCTTATTATTTTCATAAGCAAATTCTTTTTTTATTAATTGAGAAATCATTTCAATCATCAAGTCTATATTTTCTGTTGCTTTAGGTTGATGGGTTGGCTCTTCACAATTTAAGTAATGACAATCTTCACTAAAACTTTTAGTTACTTTGCTTGTTAATTCTGAAATTGAAATGTTATTTTCTTTTGAAGATTTAATTATTTTATCATCTACATCTGTAATATTTCGTACATAAGTAACTTTAGGATAATTTTTTTTAAAAATTTTAAACAGAATATCAAATACAACTATTGGTCTTGCGTTCCCAATATGAGGATCATCATAAACAGTTGGACCACACACATACATTCTTATGTTGTTTTTATCTAGTGGAACAAACATCTCTTTTTTATTTGTTAGATTGTTTGTTAAAAAAATATCTTTACTCATTATTTTAGGAATATACTTAAAAAATAGATTTGTGAATCTATTTGATTAATTTGGAATTTTGCATACAGGAATTGGCTCCATTTTATGCAAATTTTGTTTTCTAATAGTTTCGTATTTAGCTCGATTAGCTGAATTAGGATTGTCCATAGCTTCTTCTAATTCTTCATATTTTAGTCCAAGTTGACCTTCATCCGTTCTTCCATCGTCCCATAAACCATCAGTAGGAGCTGCATCTATAATTTCTTTTAAAATTCCAAGCTCTTTTCCAAGTTCCCAAACTTCAGTTTTATTACAATCAGCTATAGGAGATATATCTACCCCACCATCTCCGTATTTCGTGTAAAACCCAACACCAAAATCTTCAACTTTATTTCCAGTTCCAACTACTATCCCTCTATTCGCTGCGGCAACTTGATAAAGCGTTGTCATTCTCAATCTAGCTCTAGAATTTGCCATACCGTGCTCATTATCAAATTTGGATAAACTGGAACTAAACGCTAAAAACAATTCATCTAAATTAATTGTATGAGCTTCTACATTTTTAAAATTTTTAACTAACCACTCTTGATGTTTTAAACTTAAATCATGTTGATGTGACTTTTGTTTGATTGGCATAGACAAAACAATTGTTTTTAAACCAGTCATTGCGCTTAATGTACTAGAAACTGACGAATCTATTCCTCCAGAAATTCCTATAACCAATGACTCTGCTTTACTTGGCATATTGTCTACATAATCTTTAATCCAATTAGAAATAAAATTTACTTTTTCTGAAGTATTCATGATTTTAAAGTATTAGATATTTAAAATTTTACAATGTCTTAAGATGCCGCTCTATCTGCGTTTTTAGAATAAGAGCTATTCTTTTTAATCTCATCTGAAATCAAGAAAGCTAATTCTAGAGCTTGGTTTGCATTTAGTCTTGGGTCACAATGCGTGTGATATCTTGATGATAAGTCTTTTTCTGATATCTTTTGTGCTCCACCAATACACTCTGTTACATCTTGACCAGTCAACTCTATATGTAAACCACCAGCGTAACTTCCTTCGCTTTGGTGACATGCAAAAACATTTTTAACTTCTTTTAACACACTGTTAAATGGTCTTGTTTTAAAGCCTGTAGCAGCTTTTACTGTATTTCCATGACAAGGATCACACGACCAAATTACATTTAAACCTTCTTTTTTTATTGCCCTAATTAATTTTGGTAAAAATTTTGCAACATTATCTGCACCAAATCTTGATATTAGTGTGATTTTACCTTTTTCATTTTTAGGGTTTATTCTATTACAAAGATCAATTAAATCATCAGACTTTAAGGTAGGACCACATTTAATCCCTATTGGATTTTCTATACCTCTACAAAACTCAACATGACCTCCATCTAGTTGCCTTGTTCTATCTCCAATCCAAACAAAGTGAGCAGATGTGTCATGATTTTCTCCTGTTGTAGAGTCTGTTCTTGTCATTGTTTCTTCAAAAGGGAGAAGTAAAGCTTCATGAGATGTCCAGAAGTTAACAGTTTTTAATCTTCTGTTAAAATCTGAATTAATTCCACATGCATCCATGAAAGCTAGTGCATTTGCGATATTATCTTCTAATTCTTTAAATCTTTTTAACTCAGGTGAATTTTTAATAAAACCTAAATTCCAATTATGAACATTCTTAAGATCTGCAAAACCTCCATGACAGAAAGCTCTTATGAGGTTTAAAGTTGCAGCTGATTGTGAGTACGCTTTAAATAATCTTTTTGGATCTGGAACTCTTGCTTTTTCAGTAAATTCCATAGCATTTATGTTGTCGCCTAAATAACTTGGAAGCTCTACCCCATCTTTTATTTCTGTTGGAGCACTTCTAGGTTTTGAAAATTGACCAGCTATTCTTCCAACTTTTACTACTGGTAATGAAGCTGAGTAAGTTAAGACTAATGACATTTGCAATATTAGTTTAAAAGTGTCTCTTATATTATCTGGATTAAATTCTGCAAAACTCTCAGCACAATCTCCACCCTGAAGTAAAAATGCTTTTCCATCTACAACATCAGCTAACTGACTTTTAAGGTGTCTTGTTTCTCCAGCAAATACTAACGGAGGAAATGTTCCTATCTTATCCAAAACTTTATCCAGTTCTTTTTTGTCTGGATATTCTGGAATATGTTTTACAGGATATTTTCTCCAACTATTTTTTTTCCAACTTTTCATATTCAACCTAAGGGTGTTTTAACAGAGTTTAAAGTTTATTCAACAGTGACAGATTTAGCTAAATTTCTAGGCTTATCAATATCGTAACCTTTTTTAAGAGCAGAGTAATAAGCAAGTTTTTGAAGTGGAATAGTCAAAAGGAATGGAAGCAAGTCATCATTTGTATTCTCAACCTCAATAGTTTCCCAAATATTTTCTGAAACAACTTCATCTTTGCTTTTATTTGTTATCAATAATACTTTTGCTCCTCTAGCAATAACTTCCTGCATGTTTGAAATTGTTTTTTTATAATAATTATCTCTAGGTGCCAAAACAACTACTGGCATGCCCTCTTCTATTAAAGCTAAAGGTCCATGCTTCATTTCCCCCGCTGGATATCCTTCAGCATGAACATATGAAAGTTCTTTAAGTTTTAATGCACCTTCTAAAGCTATTGGATATGAATACCCTCTTCCTAAAAACATTGAACCCTTTGCTTCGTTAAATGTAGAGGATATTGCCTGGATATCATTATCATGAAGCAGTGTTTTCTCTATTAAGCCAGGCAAAGCTTTCAGATCTTTAATCTTTTCTTGATATTCTTTTTTTTCAATTTCCTTTCTTAATGATCCAAGTTTTAAAGCTAAAATATATAAAACAAGTATTTGACCTAGAAATGCTTTTGTCGATGCTACTCCTATTTCAGGACCACAATGAATTGGTAAAACAAAATTAGAATCTCTTGCTATTGAGCTTTCGATTACATTAACAACAGCGCATGTTTTCATCTTATTTTTATTACAAAGATCTAGGGCTGCATATGTATCAGCTGTTTCTCCAGATTGAGAAACAAAGATATATAAACTGTCATTTTTAAATCTATTTTTTCTATATCTAAATTCGGAGGCTATATCTATGTTAACATCTAAAGTTGTTAATTCTTCAAACCAATATTTTGCCATCAAGCATGAATGATATGCTGTTCCACATCCTACTAAAGTTATTGATTTAATATCTTTAATTTTCCATGGAAAATTGAAGATATTTATATCTTTATTTAAATTATCTACGTATTCTTTAATCCCAGTTTTAATTGTAGTCGGTTGTTCTTCAATTTCTTTTGCCATGAAATGTTTAAAGTCACCTTTGTCGTAATTTGCTTGATCTGATGATAGTTCTAATATTTTTTTATTAACTTTTTTTCCTTCTTCATTGAAAAAAAGAACTTGATCTTTTTTAACAATGCAAAATTCACCATCATCAAGATAAGTAATTTTATTTGTCATAGACTTTAAAGCATAAGAATCTGATCCTAGATAGTTTTCATTTGGACCATAACCAACAGCTAAGGGTGATCCTCTTCTGGCACCAACTATTAAATCTGGCATATCTTTAAAAACAATTCCTAGAGCAAAGCTACCATGAAGTTGTTTTAACGTTTTTGTGATAGCTTCTTCTAATTCAGAAGTCTTTAAATTTTCTGTTATTAAATGAACAATTACTTCTGTATCTGTCTGTGATTTAAATTTGTGACCTTTGTTTATTAAATGTTTTTTTAATATTGTAGAATTTTCAATAATTCCATTGTGAACTACTGACACATTGTGGGAGGAATGAGGGTGTGCATTTAAACTATTTGGAATTCCATGAGTGGCCCATCTTACGTGCCCAATACCAATATTTCCTCTTAAGTTTTTTAAATCAAAATTATTTTCTAAATTATCAACCCTACCTTCTGATTTTACTTCGTTAATTTGACCATCTGAAAGAGTAGCTAAACCTGCTGAATCATATCCTCTGTACTCTAATTTTTTTAATGAATTAATTATATTTGCAGAAACAGGTTTGTTACTTGATATTCCAATAATTCCACACATAAATTATTTTTTCTTTCTTTTGTAATTCTTAACTTCTAATTGTGGCGATCTTGTTAGTGCTAAAGATTTTTTATTAACGTTCTTTGTTATTACTGATCCGGCTCCAACAATGCTATTTTTATTTATAGTAATTGGAGCAACTAAAGAAGAGTTTGAGCCTATAAATGCTTTATCTTTAATTTTTGTCTTATTTTTATTTATCCCATCATAATTACAAGTAATTGTGCCTGCGCCTATATTTACTGATTTTCCAATTTGAGCATCTCCTACATAAGACAAATGGTTAACTTTAGATTTATTTCCTAAAGTACTTTTTTTAATCTCAACAAAATTGCCTACTTTAGATCCTTCTTTTAAAATTGTATCAGGTCTTATTCTGGCATATGGACCAATCTCAACTTTGTTTTCAATTTTACACGACTCTAAATGTGAAAAAGATTTCACAATTACATTATTCCCAATTTTAACTTTAGATCCAATAACAACAAAAGGTTCTATAGTTACATTACTTCCAATCTTGGTATCTTTTGAAAAAAAAATAGTTTCAGGGCCTATCATCTTAACTCCTGATTTTATAAATTTCTCTCTAAGTTTTTTTTGATTTAAAACTTCCATTTAGAATTGATTTATATTAAGAATATGTTTTGATTAATTCACAATTTATTTCTTTAAAATACTTTAAAAATGAAACAAAAATTTACAATTTTATTTGATTTAGATGGTACATTAGTGGACACCGCTCCAGATTTAATCCGCGCCCATAATCATGTAATGAAAAAATTTGGATATCCTACAAAAACTTTAGGAGAATTAAAAAATGCTGTTGGCAAAGGAGCAAAAGCTATGATGGCAAAGGCTAATGGTCAATGGAAATGGTTTGATGAAAAAATTCAAAATGAAATGACTGATGAATTTTTATCTTATTATGGAAAAAATATTTTACATGAAAGTAAATTAATCAAAGGTGTAAAGGAATTTTTAAATTGGTGCAAAAATGAAAATATTTCTATGGCAGTATGTACTAATAAAACTGAACACTTGGCAGTTGATCTTTTAAAAAAAATTGGGATTTATGATTATTTTGAATATGTTGCTGGTTATAATACTTTTGAATATTGCAAACCAGACCCTCGACATTTAACAACTACTATAGAAATATTAGATGGTGATAAAAATAAATCATTGATGATTGGTGACAGTGAAACAGATGCAAATGCTGCTAAGGCCGCTGAAATTCCAATAATATTACTAAAATATGGATATACAGAAAAAAGATCTGAGGATATTTATCATAATCACATTATAAAAGACTTTGTAGGAATTGAGAAAATAGTATCTGAATATCTTTAATATTGATTAATTTATTTTAACTATTAAAACAAAATCACAACTTAGGAGTTATTTTGTTATTACATACAGTTAAAGTATATCCGTCAAAAATTAATCTTCCAAAGAAGAAACAACTTGCATGGAAAATTGCTGAGATAGCCAGCGATAATGCTAAGTTAGATAAAGATGCTATTGAAATGGTTATCAATAGAATAATTGATAACGCATCAGTTGCTATTGCTTCATTAAATAGAAAGCCAGTAATCTCATCTAGAGAGATGGCATTAAGGCATTCTAGAAAAAATGGCGCTACTATATTTGGCGTAAACTCAAAACTAAAATTTGATTGTGAATGGGCAGCATGGTCAAACGGAACAGCTGTTAGAGAATTAGATTTTCATGATACTTTTTTAGCTGCTGATTATAGTCATCCAGGTGACAACATTCCTCCACTAATAAGTGTTGCGCAACAAAATAAAAAAAGTGGATTAGATTTATTAAGGGGAATAATTACTGCATATGAAGTTCAGGTAAATTTAGTTAAAGGTATTTGTTTGCACAAACATAAAGTTGATCACATTGCTCATTTAGGGCCTAGTGTAGCTGCTGGATTAGGAACAATGTTAAAATTAAATACTGAAACTATTTATCAAGCTGTACAACAAGCATTACACACAACAATATCTACTAGACAATCTAGAAAAGGAGAAATTTCAAGTTGGAAAGCTTATGCTCCAGCACACGCAGGCAAGCTTGCTATCGAAGCTGTAGATAGAACTATGCGTGGTGAAGGAGCTCCTAGTCCAATTTATGAAGGGGAAGACAGTGTAATTGCAAGAATACTAGATGGTAAAAAAGCTAAATACAGAGTCCCATTACCAAAAAAAGGTGAGAGTAAAAAAGCTATTTTAGAGACATATACAAAAGAATATTCTGCAGAATATCAATCACAAGCATTAATAGATTTAGCTAAAAAACTAAAAACAAAAATCCCTAATTTAAATCTAATTAAAAAAATAGATATATTTACAAGTCATCACACTCATTATGTAATCGGAACAGGTGCTAATGACCCTCAAAAAATGGATCCAAATGCTAGCAGAGAAACATTGGATCATTCTATAATGTATATATTTGCTGTAGCATTAGAAGATGGAGATTGGCATCATGTCAAATCATATACAAAAGCTAGAGCTAATAGAAAAAGTACCATTAAGATTTGGAGATCAATCAAAACATATGAAGATAAAAAATGGACAAAGAAATATCATGACCCTAATCCAAAAAATAAATCTTTTGGAGCTAAAGTGGTTGTGACACTTAATAATGGAAAAAAAGTAACGGAAAAACTAGATAGAGCAGACGCGCATCCATATGGTGCTAGACCATTTAAGAGAGAAAATTATATAAATAAATTTTTAACTTTAACTAATGGCATTTTAGACAAAAAAGAGAGTGATCATTTTTTAAAAACAGTACAAAACTTAAAAAATTTAAAACCTGGTCAACTTCATAAATTGAATATTGAAGTTAAAAAAAACAAATTAAAACGAAATAATAAAAAAGGAATTTTTTAATGCATTTTGTAGAAAAAGAACCATGTCAAAAGAGATTAGATTTTGACCAGAAATTAAAATCAAATAAAATATTACGAGTTCCAGGTGCATATAATCCATTGACAGCAAAATTAATTGAGGAAATTGGTTATGATGCAGTTTATGTATCTGGTGGAGTAATGGCTAATGATCTTGGTTTTCCAGATATTGGCTTAACTACACTTCAAGATGTTAGCACAAGATCATATCTGATTTCGAGAGTAACTAATCTTCCAACAATAGTTGATATAGATACGGGATTTAAATCATGCAAAGAGACCATAGAAACATTTGAAGAATTTGGAATTACAGGAGTTCATTTAGAAGATCAAATTGAAAGAAAAAGATGTGGGCATCTTGATAATAAAGAACTTATTTCAACTGATGCTATGGTTAAAAAAATTAAAGAATGTGTTGCCGCAAAAAAAGATCAAAATTTTAAAATTATCTCACGTTCAGACGCTAAAAGTGTAGAGGGTATCGATAAAATGATTGAAAGATGCAAAGCCTATATTGATGCTGGTGCTGAAATAATATTTCCAGAAGCTCTTAAAGATGAAAAAGATTTTGAAAAAGTTCGTAAAAATTTATCAGGTTATCTATTAGCAAACATGACTGAATTTGGTAAGTCGAAATTATTTAATTACAAAGAATTAGAAAATTTTGGATACAATATTGTTATTTATCCAGTAACTTCACAAAGATTAGCCATGAAAAATGTCGAAGATGGATTGAGAGACATTTATGTAAATGGACATCAAAATAATATTATTGATAAAATGCAAACTAGAAAAAGACTTTACGAATTAGTAGATTATGAAAAATACAATTCACTGGATGAAAAAATTTATAATTTTAGTACGGAAGGACATGAATAATGAGTGATGATATTAAAAAAGGCTTACTAGGTATTGTTGTAGATGAAACAGAAGTTTCAAAAGTAATGCCAGAAATAAATTCTCTTACTTATAGAGGATATGCGGCTCAAGATTTATGTGAATACTGTAGATTTGAAGAAGTTGCATATCTAATTCTCAATAAGGATCTACCCAATACTATCCAACTTAGACAATTTGAAAAAGAAGAGAGAAACAACAGAGAGCTAACAAAAAATTTATATGAAATAATCAAACACATGCCAAAAAAATCACATCCAATGGATGTTGCAAGAACGGCTGTGAGTGTAATGGGTTTAGAGGATAAAGAAACTACAGACTCTTCACCAGAGGCGAATATGAGAAAAGCTTTAAGAATTTTTGCAAAAACTCCAACTGCCTTAGCTGCTTTTTATAGAATAAGAAAAGGTAAAAAAATAATTAAACCTAAAAAAACATTAACTTTTGCTGAAAACTTTTTTTATATGTGTTTTGGTAAAGTTCCGCAAAAAGAAATAGTTAAAGCTTTTGATGTGTCTTTAATTTTGTATGCTGAACACAGTTTTAATGTTTCAACATTTACTGCAAGAACAATTACTAGTAGCTTATCTGACATTCATGGGGCAATTACTGGCGCCATTGCTAGCTTAAAAGGTCCCTTACATGGTGGAGCCAATGAAGAAGTAATGCATATGATGAATAAAATTAAAAAACCAGAAAATGCACTCAAATGGATAAACAACGCTCTGAAAAATAAAGAAGTTGTTATGGGATTTGGTCACAGAGTTTATAAATCAGGAGATTCTAGGGTGCCAACAATGAGAGAATATTTTGGTAAGGTTGCAAAAATTAAAAAAGACAAAAAATTTGAAAAAATTTATGACATTGTAGAAAAAGTAATGATTAAAGAAAAAAATATTCATCCCAATGTTGACTATCCAACAGGACCTACTTACCATCTAATGGGTTTTGATACTGATTTCTTTACACCTATATTTGTAATATCGAGAATTACAGGATGGTCAGCACACATAATGGAACAACATGCAGCAAACAAACTGATACGACCTTTGGCGAAATACAAAGGAAGCAAGCATCGTAAAGTTATGGAATTAAATTATAGATAATCATTTATTGGCAATGATATTTTCATTATCAATTTGATTAAGATTATATCCTTCAGATTTAAGTTTTTGCTTTATTTCTTCTAATTTTGGCCCCTCTTTAAAAGTACCATCAAAGTGTTTTGACTCAAATTGAATTGATTTAATTTCTATGGCCTTGAAATCAATTGATTTTAAAATTTCATACTCAGCTCCCTCTACATCAATTTGAAGCCTATCTATTGATTTAATTAAATATTTTTTAATCAAACTATCAAATGTAATAAATTCAATATCAATTTCTACAATATCATGATCTTCAATTTTAAATCTTTTGGTTTTATGCTCTAAAATATGATTTTTATTAAAAGAACCTATGCCACTAGCCCAATGTTTTCCAAGTTTAGGAATTGAATTTTCATTTACATAATAAAATTTTCTTATTTTATTTTCAGAAAAAACAGCATTTGTGCATATATGGATATTTTTATTATTTTTAAAATCTTCTTTAAGTCTATTGTAATTGTATGGAACTGGTTCAACCAGCAAAATTTTTTCATTATTTACGGAATTTATTTGGTCTTTAAGCCAAACACCAAAATGTGCACCTATAACAACTAATCCAAAATTATGCATCATAAAATAATCTTTAATATCGGGATTATATTATGATTTTTTTGAAAAAACAGAAGTTAAAGAGGTTTTAACTAAAAGCTTCTGCCCACGTTCCTTGCGTTGACGCTTTTGAATATTCTGTTGCACGACCTTCAAAGAAGTTCATGTGCTCAACAGCATTAAGCATTGTATCAAGCCAAGTTAAAGGATTTTTTTCAATATCATAAATGCCCTCTAAACCTAACTGACTTAATCTTCTGTTTGCAATGAAACGAATATATTTTTTAACATCCTCAGCCGTTAATCCTTCCATTGGACCCATTTGAAACGCTAAATCTATAAATGCATCCTCATGTTCGACTATCGTTCTGCAAGCTTCATAAATTTCTTTTTTTAATTGTGGAGTCCATGTTTCAGGATTTTCTTTGATGAAATCTTTAAACAATCTGATCATTGAGTTGCAATGCAATGTTTCATCTCTTACAGACCAAGTAACGATCTGCCCCATTCCCTTCATTTTGTTGTGTCTTGGGAAATTTAATAAAATTGCAAAACTTGCAAACAACTGTAGACCTTCTGTAAACGCACTAAACACAGCTATTGTTTTTGCAATGTCATGATTAGATTTAACATCAAAGCCTTGCATATAATCATACTTATCTTTCATTTCTTTATATTTCATGAAAGCTGAATATTCAGACTCTGGCATTCCAATTGTATCTAATAAATGTGAGTAAGCTGCAATGTGTACTGTTTCCATAGAAGCAAAAGATGACATCATCATTAAAACTTCTGTTGGTTTAAAAACATTCATGTAATGTCTAATGTAACAATTACTTACTTCAACATCAGCCTGAGTGAAAAATCTAAAAATCTGAGTTAATAAATTTTTTTCAGATGGGCTAAGATTTTTTTGCCAGTCTCTTACATCATCACCTAATGGGACTTCTTCAGGTAACCAGTGAATTCTTTGTTGTGTTAACCAAGCATCATAGCACCAAGGATATCTAAATGGTTTATAAACTGGGTTGGCTACTAACAAACCATTGTTATTTTTTTTTGGTTGAACTGCTTCTTTATTTATATTTTCCGCTACTGACATGATAAACACTCCTCGTACTCTTGTTCTTGACTTTCGTTTGATTTATTTTTGTAAACATTTGCCAAGATATCAGTTGATTTTGAATCATTAACATTCTCAGCCCTTTGAATTGATTTTGATCTACAGTAATAAAGGCTCTTTAAGCCTTTTTTCCAGGCATCAAAATGAATTTTGTGTAATTCTTTCTTATGAACATCTGCTGGTAAAAATAGATTTACTGACTGTGCCTGTGAAATAAATGGTGTTCTGTCACCACTTAATTCAATTATCCAATTTTGGTTCAGCTCAAATGCAGTTTTGAATACATCTTTTTCTAAATCAGTAAGGAAATCTAGATGATTAACAGATCCTTGATTTGTAGTAATACTAGACCATGTTTCTTCATCATTTTTTCCATGTGATTGAAGGATTTCTTCTAAGTATCTATTTCTAACATTAAATGATCCAGAAAGAGTTTTGTGTGTGTAACTGTTTGCAGCAACTGGCTCTACTCCAGGAGATGCACCTCCACAAATAATAGAAATTGAAGCAGTTGGAGCTATCGCTGTCTTGTTAGAAAATCTTTCTTTGTAACCATACTCTGCTGCATCTGGACATGCCCCTCTCTCTTCAGCCAAATCTTTAGAAGCTTGATTAACTTTTTCATGAATATTTTTAAATATTTTTTTATTCCATGACTTTGCCATTACTGACTCAAGTGGAATTCTATTTTTTTGTAAAAAAGAATGAAAGCCCATTACACCTAATCCAACACTTCTTTCTCTTTCAGCAGAATATTTTGCATCTTTAAATTGATCTGGTGCTTTATTAATGAAATCAGATAAAACGTTATCTAAAAATCTCATCACATCGCCAATCATGTCTGGATCATCTTTCCACTCATCATATTTTTCTAAGTTTAACGAAGACAAACAACATACTGCTGTTCTATCTCTTCCATCTTTATCAATTCCTGTTGGTAAAGTTATTTCGCTACATAAATTAGAAGTTTTAACTGTTAGGTTTGCTAACTTATGATGTTGAGGAATTTGTCTGTTAACCGTATCAATGTAAATTATATATGGCTCACCTGTTTCAATTCTTGCAGTTAATAATCTTATCCATAAATTTCTTGCAGAAATAGTTTGTTGAACACTACCATCTGCTGGACTCTTTAATGCCCACTGTTCATCGGTTTCTACTGCTCTCATAAACGCATCAGAAACTAAAACACCATGATGTAAATTTAATGCTTTTCTATTTGGATCACCACCAGTAGGTCTTCTCATTTCAATAAACTCTTCTATTTCAGGATGATCAATTGGAAGATAACATGCTGCAGAACCTCTTCTTAATGATCCTTGGCTGATAGCCATAGTTAAAGAGTCCATAACTTTTATAAAAGGAATTATTCCAGAAGTTTTTCCAACTCTTCCTATTTTTTCACCAATTGATCTTAAGTTGCCCCAGTAACTTCCAATTCCTCCACCCTTCGCTGCTAACCAAACATTCTCACTCCATAAATCAAGAATGCCTCCTAAGCTATCAGATGCCTCATTTAAAAAACATGAAATAGGTAATCCTCTTTTTGTACCTCCATTTGATAAAACTGGAGTCGCTGGCATAAACCAAAGATTGCTTATATAATTATAAATTCTTTGTGCGTGTAAATTATCATCTGCATAAGTGCTTGCTACTCTTGCAAATAAATCTTGGTAAGATTCGTTTAAACCTAAGTATCTGTCTTTTAAAGTTGCTTTACCGAAGTCTGTAAGATTTGCATCTTTTGAACGATCAATTTTAATTATAATTCCTTTATCATTTTGAAATAATTCTGTTTCATTATTTAATGAGAAAAGATCAGGCTTATTTATTTTAGAAACTTCTTTAACCTGAGGGTTATATTCAGAGACAGCTTTTTTGAGTGCTTGAGAAAGAATCTTATTCATAAAAGTTTAATATATTTTGTTATTAGTACGAAAACAACTATATGTTGTAGGCGTTTGTTGTAAATATACTATATAATCATTTAAACAACAGAACATTTATAGAACGCGACAATATGATAATCAATAAAAAAATAAAAAATTTTTCAAGAAATTAACATAATAAACAGTAAGTAAATAAATAATGAGTCAAAATATAAAAATAGATCCCTATGGTTTTAGAGAATATGACGCCCGATGGTTGTATGAGAAAGATATAAATCAATCCGGAATAGAGAATCTTGGAAAAGGGCTTGGAACACAGATAAAAATACATACTAAAAAAGAAAATCCTAATGTCATAGTAGGTCATGATTATCGTTCTTATAGCGAGGAAATAAAAACAGCTCTCAAAAAAGGATTATTGTCTACAGGATGCAATATAGAAGATGTTGGTTTGTCGTTATCTCCAATGGTTTATTTTGCACAATTTAATTTAGATGCAGATGCAGTTGCTATGGTCACAGCAAGTCATAATGAAAATGGCTGGACTGGTGTGAAAATGGGAATTGCAAAAGGACTAACTCATGCACCTGAAGAAATGAAGGAATTGAAGGAAATTACCTTAAATGAAAAATTTACACAAGGTGAAGGTAATGAGAAACAAATAAAAGATTTTGATAAAATTTATAAAAAAGATCTAATTAGTAAAAATAAAATTAAGAAAAAAATAAAAGCTGTGGTAGCTTGTGGAAATGGAACAGCAGGTGTTTTTGCCCCAGATATTCTAAGAGGTATTGGATGTGAGGTAATAGAATTAGATTGTAATCTAGATTGGAATTTTCCTAAATACAATCCAAATCCAGAAGATCTAGAAATGCTTCATGAAATAGCAAAAGTAGTTAAAAAAAACAATGCTGATATAGGTTTTGGATTTGATGGTGATGGAGATAGGGTTGGTGTTATTGATGACAAAGGTAATGAAATATTTTCCGATAAAATAGGTCTTCTGATAGCTAGAAATCTATCAAATAAACATAAAAATTCTAAATTTGTTGTAGATGTAAAATCAACAGGTTTATATTCAAAAGATGCAATATTAATTAAAAACAATTGTGAAACAATTTATTGGAAAACAGGTCATTCTCACATTAAAAGGAAAGTAAACACTGAAAAAGCATTAGCAGGATTTGAAAAAAGTGGTCATTTTTTTTTCAATCAGCCATTAGGTTTTGGGTATGATGATGGTATCAATTCAGCAATTCAAGTGTGTCACTTATTAGATAATCAAAATAAAAAAATGAGTGAAATTATTAATGAATTACCAATTACATTTCAAACACCAACAATGGCGCCTTTTTGCAAAGATGAAGAGAAATATATTGTTGTCGAAGAGCTAGTTAAGCAAATTAAAAATTTAAAAGAAAACAAAACTAAAATAGATGGTCAAGTTATTAATGATATTTTAACAGTTAATGGAGTTAGGTTTTCATTCGAGGATGGTTCTTGGGGGCTTATAAGAGCATCATCAAATAAGCCATCACTAGTAATTGTAACTGAAAGCCCCACTTCTAATGAAAGAAAGAAAAAAATTTTTGATTTCATTGATGAGTTACTAAGAGAGACTGGAAAAATCGGTGAGTATGATCAAAAAATTTAATATTTTATTAATTTTTTTTTTATTTTTAAGCTCAAAAGTTCTAAGTTTTAACCCTGAAATTGAACAACAAATTTATATAGGCTGCTATGGGAACTCAAAACAGTATATTGGTCCAGAAAAAGCAAAATCTTATTGTTTGTGTACTTTAAAAAAACTAAATGAGAAATTTACTGATGATCAAATCAACGAAATATTCAGACAAAAACCTGAAGATATAATAGAATCCACAAAATTTGCTTCATTATATTGTGAAAAAAATCTTTGATTTCGCTGGTCTAAAAAATTAATTTTTAGAATTATTTTCATCAACTTTATTTTCTAAATTATCATCAGTTTGTTTGTTTTCTGGTTTAGGAATTTCATCACTGTAAAATTTTCTAACTAATTCCTCTTCTTTTAACCTTTGCTCTTCATCAAATTTTTTTTCCCATTCTTTTATTCGCCTATCTTCCTCTTCAATTCTCTCTTTTTCAGCTATTTCAGTTAGTCGAATTCTTTCATTTTCTTCTTCAATTCTTTTTTGTCTTTCCTCTTCTATCTTTAATTCTCTTTCTCTTTGACGTCTTTCATTTTCCTTATTTATTCTTTCACGTTCAGCTTCTTTGAGTTCTTTTTCTTTAATTCTTAATTCCTCTTCCTTGGCTCTTTGCTCAGCCTCTTCTTTTAAAATTTGTCTTTGAATTTCTTGCTGTCTTTCAGTTTCTAGATCTCTTAATCTTTCTTCCATTTCTTTAAGTTTTTCTTGCTCATATTTTAACTTTCTAGCTGCCTCTCTTAATCTTTGTTCTTCCTCAAGTCTATTTTTCCTTTCAATTTCTTTTAATCTTATTTTTTCTTGTCTTTCTTTTTCTTTTTCATCTCTTTTTTTTTGAGCTTCAATTTCTTTATTTTTTAATTCCTCTTCTTTAATTTTAAATTTTTCTTCTCTAATTCTTTGTCTCTCTAACATCTTCAGTCTTAAATCTTCCTGTTTAAGCTTTCTTGCTTCTTCTCTAAGTTTTCTTGTTTCTTCGTCTTTTATTTTTTTCTGCTCTATTTTAATTCTCTGAGCTTCTATTTTTTGTCTTTTGTCTTCATTCTTTTTTTCTTGCTTTTCATTTTCAATGATTAATTTTTTTTGAAAAAGAAGTTTTTTTCTTTCCTCTTTTAATTCGTCTTGTTTAGCTTTTTTTGCTAATTTTTTTTCTAAAATTAATTCTCTTTTTTTTTCTTTTTCTAATTTTTTTTGTAATGCTAAATCTTTTTTAACTTTATTTTTTTTGATATTCTCTAGAAATGAAGAGAATTTATTTTTTGGTTTATTTAATGGATCAAATAAATTTTTTTTAATTTTTTTATTAATATCTTTTATTGAAACCATGATTTAAATTATCAATTTCAATTTAAACCCTAAATATTGTGTGTGGTTAAATTGAGTTTTTCAAAAATCTAAATACAACTTTAAATTGTTAGTACTTATATTAGTTGATAAAGTACATTTTCAACTATTAAGTGTTCATAAAAATGCAAAGAATCACTTAATTTAAATTTGTGAGGTGATGGAGGGAGACTGAAGTCACCTCTTTTTTTTGCTATCTATAATTTTAAGTATTCGTAAAAAAATTTAATCGAAACAACTAAAAGAAAAATTCCAAAAAACTTACTAATTTTATTCTTATCAATACTATGAACTGTTTTAGCTCCTAACCTTGCCATAAAAGTTGTAATGGGTATGAAAATTAAAAAAGCAGGGATATTTATAAAACCAATACTTAGTGGAAGACTTGAGTTTAAATAATTTCCTGAAATTAAAAAACCTATTGCTCCAAATAAAGCAATTAAAAAACCTATAGCTGCTGCACTTCCTATTGCTTTATTAATTGAATAACCAAAAAACTTAAGGATAGGTACATTCATTACGGCTCCCCCTATACCCATAGGAGCAGATATAAATCCAACAATAAAACCAAGAATTACTTTTAAATGTAATTTCATTTTGACAATTATGTTTTGTTCTTTTTCTTTTATTAAAAGTAAGTAAATTCCTAAAAATAAAATCATTATAGAAAAAAATAAAACTAAGGATTTAGTTTTTAAAGAAGCTGCAAAAGCAGTACCAACAATAACTCCTAGTATAACAAACAGACCGTAATTCTTAACAATATCAAAATCAACTGCTTTAAATTTATGATGTGTTAAAACTGAAACTGTAGAAGTTGGTATTATAATTGCAAAGGAAGTTCCTACAGCAAGGTGCATAACATATTGAGGATCAATTTCTAAAGAACCAAAAATAAAATATAAAAAGGGAACAGTTATTAACCCTCCGCCAATACCAAATAATCCTGCAACAAAACCAACTGGTATTGCTGTTAAAGCCATTAATAAAATAATATAACTATATTCGTTTGTTAATATTGAATTAAGCAGACTGCCCTACTATATTATCTACATTATTGAATTTAATTTTATCCATAATGTGATCAATTTTTTTCACATCAGCATCTCTTACACACATGTTTTCACTTAAATATCTTTTCCAATAACTTGCACCTGTCTGACCATGAAATAAGCCAAGAGTATGTCTCATGATTTGATTTAATCTTGTTCCCTTTTTTAATTCTTCTTTAACATAAGGAATGAGTTGTTCAATTACATTTTGTCTACTTGGAACATCCTCATTATTGAATATTTCTCTTTCAATATCTGCTAATAAATAAGGGGTGTGATATGCAGCTCTTCCTATCATTACACCATCTGTTTTTTCTAAATGAGGTTTTATTTCATCTACTGAAGTTATTCCTCCATTGATAATAATCTCTTCATTTGGAAAATCTTTTTTTAATTTATAAACATATTCATATTTTAAAGGAGGAATATTTAAATTTTGCTTAGGTGTAAATTTACCTAACATTGCTTTTCTTGCATGAATGATAAAAGTTTTAACCCCTGTTGCTTTTAGAGTAGAAATGAAACTATGTAAATTTTCATAATCTTCTACATCATCGTAACCAATTCTTGTTTTTATAGTTACTGGTAGTTTTGTAACAGATTGCATTTTACTTAAACAATCTGCCACTAAATTTGGCTCTTTCATTAAACAAGCACCAAATCTATTTTTTTCAACTTTTTTACTAGGGCAACCTAAGTTTAGATTGATTTCATCATAACCAAAATCTTCACCTACTTTAGTAGCTTCAGATAAAAGTTTTGGAGAAGAGCCTCCTAATTGAAGTGCTACAGGTTTCTCATTGATATTAAACTCTAATAACTTTTTTTTATCTCCTCTATCTATAGCTTCATCGACTACCATCTCAGTGTAAAGAAGAGTGTTTTTAGATATTAATCTTAGAAAAAATCGTTCATGACGATCTGTGCAATCCATCATAGGAGCAACTGATACTTTCCTATTCATGGTATAACTTTATATTATTTTTTTATGAGTTTGAAGCTTCAGTGTCGTCTGAAGATACGTCTGCTTCTTGATTTTCTGACTCTGATACTTCATCTAAAGAAACTTCTCCTTGCTCATTCATAGTTTCTTCTCCTACTGAATTATCAACATCTGCTGTAGCTGTTTCAGATAGTTCAGCTAAATCTTCTTTTGTTACTTGAATTTTTTCCGGAGTTTTTCTTGCTCTTTTAGATGGTAAAATTGGAGTACCACTTTTTGAAATTTCACCTTTATATAGGTTTTCAAAATCATCACCTATATCTTCATCATCCTCAGCAATATCGTCAACTTGCTCAACATGTTTTCTAAGTTTGTAAACGGCGCTATCAGTTAAATCTGAAACTTTAATTTTTTCTTCGGCAATTTCTCTTAATGAAATAACCGTGTTTTTGTCGTTATCTCTATCAATTGTTGGTTCTATTCCTGCATTTAATTGAGTAGCTCTTTCTTTAGCAACAAGTACTAATTCATAAGGACTCTCTACTTTATCTATACAGTCTTCTACGGTAACTCTAGCCATGCGGAGTATCTACACAGTGAGTCTTTAAAAATCAAGGGCTATTTTATAAATAATTAGGATTTAGCTTATTTTTAACCAAATAAAGAAGAATAATTGAACCAAAGATATAAGTTCCTGAAACAACGGCTATCTGTTCAATTGAAAAGCCAATATCAATCAGAAAGCCAAATAGAGCCGTACCAAATGCTGTTGAAAATACCATCAATGCAGTTGTTAAGGCTTTTATAGACCCAATATATTTAACACCATAAATCTCAGCCCAAGTTGAGGAACCAAGTACGTTTGCCAAACCATTTGTCACCCCCACTAAACCAAAAAATACAAAAGATGAAAGTGGTGCATTAAAATAGTAGAGAACTATAGTGCCAAAAAGAAGTGGGATATTCATATAGATTAATAATTTTCTACTTGAAAATTTATCAATTAAAAAACCAGATATAAAAAGAGTAATCACCGATAAAATTGAGTAAGCCATAAATGATTGTGCAATAACATAAGGTCCCCACTCTTTAGAAGAGGATATAAAAGACTGATAAACAAAAGATCCTGTTGCAATCCATGGCATTGCTAACATCGTCATACAAATAATGTAAAATCTATAATCTTTTAAAACTTCTATTCTTTTCCATTGTTTAATTTCTTTATTATTCTCTTCTATTTTAGATTCTTCTCTCGTATCAAGCTTAACATCTTTAACTAAAAGAAAAGTTGCAACAGGTAGAACAAGTATAACTAAAATAGAAATTGAAACCCAAATATCTCTCCATTCTATAAAAGTTAATAAAAAAACAATTAAAACTGGCATTATAAATTCAGCCAATGACAATCCTAACCAACCTGTACTTAAAGCCCTACCTCTATTTTTTTCAAAAAAACGAGATATGGTTGTTGTAGCTGTGTGACTTGATAACCCTTGTCCAGCTAAACGCATTAAAAAAATTCCTACAAATAAAAAAATAACTGATGAAATTTTTGAAAATATAAAACAGGAAGCTGATAAAAAAATTATTACATAAGATGCAAATTTTAATATGTTTACATCATCTATTTTTTTTCCTATCCAAACTAAAACAATACTACTTAATAAAGTGGCTGATGCATAAATTGAGCCAAATTGTCCATGTGTAATTGATAAGGCGTCTCTAATACTAGAATTAAATAAGCCAAGAAAAAAACTCTGTCCAAAACTTGAAAAAAATGTAAAAATAAATCCAAATACAATTACTTTTAAACTTAAACTTTTAAACATAGAAAAAAAATTATGACTTGTAATGTTGCTTTCATAGGTCTTGGGGTTATGGGCTACCCAATGGCTGGATATATATCAAAAGCCGGACACAATGTAACTGTTTTTAATAGAACTAAATTTAAAGCTGAAAAATGGATTGGTGAATATAAAGGTAAAATGGCCAATACACCTGCGGAGGCTGCAGATGGTGCCGATTTTATTTTCACATGTGTTGGTAATGATGATGATTTAAGAGAAGTAGCAACTGGAGAAAATGGATTATTTAACACAGCAAAAGCTGGGTCCATTTTTATTGATAACTCAACTGTATCTGCAGAAGTATCAAGAGAATTAAATAAAAAAGCAAATGATAAAGGGTTTAGTTTTTTAGATGCCCCTATTTCAGGTGGACAAGCTGGTGCTGAGGGCGGAATACTAACAGTAATGGTTGGTGGCGATGAAGAAGTGTTTAAAAAGGCTGAATCTGTGATTGATTGTTACAGTAAAAAAGTAAAATTAATTGGTCCTTGTGGAAGTGGTCAGTTAACAAAAATGATGAACCAAATGTGTATTGCTGGAACAGTTCAAGGTTTATCAGAGGCAATTAATTTTGGAATAAACGCTGGTTTAGATATGGATAAAGTTATGGAAACTATATCTAAAGGTGCAGCACAATCTTGGCAAATGGAAAATAGATACCGAACTATGACTGATGATAAGTTTGATTATGGTTTTGCTATTGATTGGATGAGAAAAGATTTAAAAATTGCAATCGAGGAAGCAAAAAAAAATGGTTCACCTGTGCCTATAACAGAAATTATTGATGGCTATTATGCTGAAGTTCAAAAAATGGGTGGAAATCGTTGGGATAGCTCAGGTTTGATTGCTAGATTAAAAAAGAAAAAATAATTTGTGACGGATACAGTTCCTTATTACGAGGACTTTACAGAGATCAAAAAGAAAATTTGGTCAATGCTAGATAATGCTGTTAAAGACAGAAGTTCTCCTTTTCGAATACCAGTATTTATTTGTGGTAATCAATCAGACTTTGATGGACGAATTGTAGTTCTTAGAAAATCTGATCAATCAAATAATCTAGTGCAATATCATAGTGATATACGATCAGATAAAATTGAAAAGTTAAAAGCAAATAAAAACGCAGCATTGTTGTTTTATGATAAAGATGAAAAAATACAGGTTAGATTGAAAGTTGAATGTACTGTTAATCACAATAATGATGTAACAAAAGAATCTTGGTCTAAAACCCAACATATTAGTAGAAAATGTTATTTAGTTGATAATGGTCCAGGAACTGAGTCAGATTTACCTACCTCTGGACTAAGACCAGAATTAGATAATTTTGATTATACTAAAGAACAAAGTGAGGAAGGTTACAAAAACTTTACTGTCATTCAGTGTAAAATTAAAACTATAGAATGGCTTTATTTAGCAGCTAAAGGTCATCGAAGAGCAAAATTTAATTTAGAAAATAATAAAGATACCTGGTTGGTTCCATAGATGGTTACTGGATATATATTTACAGCATTTCTTATAATTTTAGGATTAGCTGTAATGAGATTTGGAAGTATCCATTTTAAAAAATTTAAAGAGGGTAAAACCAAAATTAAATCTAAGTTAAGTGGGCAATTATCTTTCTTAATTTTATTTATAGTAATAATTGGATTGATCATTTATTCGGTAAACGATCTATTATTTAACTGAACCAATTATTCTTTCAAATACCTTTAATAATTATATTTGTACCTTCGGAATTATCTAATCTTATTTGTTTTATTGGTTTGTATTCTTCAGAATTGTACCATTCTAATGCTTTTTCATATGTAGGAAATTTAAGAATAATAATTCTAGGAAAATTTGTTTCACCATCAAAAATTTGAAATTCACCAGCTCTTACTAAAAACTCTCCACCAAATTTTTTTACGAGTGGCGTAACCTTTTCAACATATTCTTTATAATTTTCAGGATTAGTTACTTTTAATTGAGCTATCACGTAACCTGCTGGCATTTATCTCCCTTAAAAAATTGATTTCGAATATTTTTTCCAGTTATCTTGATAATGTTTTGTGTTTTCAAATACTGCTTTTTTCTCTTCCTCTGAAACTTCTCTAATAACTTTACCTGGTGAGCCAACAACCAAAGAATTATCTGGTATGATTTTATTTTCTGTTATCAAAGCTTTAGCTCCAATAATACAATTTTTACCAATATTAGCTTTATTTAAGATAACAGCTCCAATCCCAATTAAACTATTGTCTCCAATGGTACATCCATGAAGCATAACTAAATGACCAACGGTAACATTTTTTCCTACCTTTAAAGGGCATCCAGGATCTGTGTGTAATACGCTTCCATCTTGTACATTAGATCCTTCTCCAATATGAATATTTTCAATATCTCCTCTAAGCACTGCATTAAACCAAATACTTGTATTTTTTTCTAAAGTAACATCTCCTATTATTGTAGCATTCGGAGCTACCCAATTTTCGCCAGAGTTTTTTGGTTTTTTATCTTTTAAATCATAAAACATAATCTATATATTTTACATTATGCCTATACAAACTCCAATATGTGATTTTGGTCAAAAAGCTATTCCATTTGAATTAAAATCTACTGATAATAAAATTCTTTCTTTAAATGATATCGAAGGTGAAAATGGAACTTTGATAATGTTCATTTGTAATCATTGTCCATATGTAAAAGCTATTACAAAAGAATTAGTTGAAGATTGTAGTGAATTAAGCAAAATTGGTATCAACTCAGTTGCCATCTGCTCAAATGACTTTGTTAATTATCCAGACGACTCATTTGAAAATATGATCAAGTTTTCAAATGAAAATCATTTCAATTTTCCTTACTTACATGATGAAACTCAAGAAATTGCTAAAGCATATGATGCTGTATGTACTCCAGATTTCTTTGGCTACAATAAAAATCTAGAACTTCAATACAGAGGACGATTAAGAGAACTTAAAAAGTTTATTCCAGTTAAAGACGGAGAAAGTGATCTGCTAACAGCTATGAGACAAATAGCTGAAACTGGAAAAGGTCCTGAAGATCAAATACCCAGTGCGGGCTGTGGTATTAAATGGAAGCATGATTAATGTATCTAATTGTAACTAGATCATTCCCACCTGAGCTTGGTGGTATGCAAAATCTAATGTGGGGCCTTTCAAGAGAACTGTCTAAAAACTTTATGATAAAAGTTTTTGCAGATTATATAGAAGGTCATAAAGAATTTGATGAGCAAGCCTCTTTTTCGATAGAAAGAGTTGGAGGAATTAAATTGCTTAGAAAATATAGAAAAGCACAATTAATTAATGAATATATTAAAGAAAATAAAATAGATGGTGTTATTGCTGATCATTGGAAAAGTTTAGAACTTATTAAAACTTCTAAGAAAAAATACTGTTTAATTCACAGTAAAGAAATCAACCATCCTAAAGGTTCTAGTCAAAATAAAAGAGTTGTTAGCGTTTTAAATAATGTTGAAAAAGTTATAGCAAATTCTCAGTTTACAAAAAATCTAGCGATAGAACTTGGTGTTAATGCAAATAAAATAATTGTAATAAATCCAGGTGTGGATCCTGCTGAAGAATTAAATAAAAAAACTTTAGATAAAGTTGAAAGTATACTTAAAGTTAAAAATCCAAGACTAATTACAGTTTCAAGATTTGATAAGCGTAAAAATCATGAAAAAATAGTTATGGCTTTGAGAAATTTGAAACAAATATATCCTGACATTGTTTACATATGTGTTGGACATGGAGAAGAAGAAGAAAATATTAAGAAGCTAGTAAAAGAGCTAGATCTTGAAGCACAAATTATGTTTTTTAAAGATATTAGCAATGAATTAAAAAATGCTTTAGTTTCAAAATCAAATATCTTTGTAATGCCATCCATAATCCATAAAAAATCAGTTGAAGGTTTTGGTATTGCGTATGTTGAAGCTGCACAATACGGTATACCATCAATTGGTGGTAAAGATGGTGGTGCCGCAGATGCAATTGATCATGAAAAAACTGGTTTAATATGTGATGGAAATAATCTTGATGACATTTATTCTTCTATTAATTCATTGCTAGAAAATAAAAAATATTTAAACCTTGGGAAAAATGCAAAAGAATTTGTGAATAAATTTCAATGGTCAAAAATAATTGAAGAATACAAAAAGATATTAAATTGATTTCAAATAATAAATTAGCAATTTTTTTAATTATAATCTCAGTTTTTTGTGGAACATTAATGTTAACCTTTTTAAAATTAGCACAAGAAGAAGTTAATGTTTATGTTGCAGGTTTTTTTAGATTTTTATTTGGTTTCCTAATTATTCTTCCTTATATGCTAAAATCTAATTTTACAGTGTTTAAAACAAATCATCATAAAAAACATTTTCTTAGAGCAGTTTTAAACTTGCCTTCCATGTTATTATATTTCTCAGCTTTAGTAATGATGCCAATTGAAAAAGCGACAGCTATATCTTTTGTGGTTCCTTTCATAGTAACAATATTGGCAGTTTTGTTTCTGGGAGAAAAAATTTACATATATAGAAGTTTTGCACTAGTTTTAGGATTTATTGGAATGTTAATAATTTTAAGACCAGGAATAATTGAAATTTCTCTTGGAGTTTATATGGCACTGGCATCGTCTTTTATGTGGTCAATAGTGATTATAATTACAAAAACTATCGCAAAAGATGATAGTTCGATTACGATTTTATCTTATGGATACACGTATATGACGATTTTTAGTTTCATTATTGCGTTGTTTTATTGGCAAACACCTAGTTTTCAAACTTTAATTTATTTATTTTTTGCAGGTTTATTTGGTACATTGCTACATCTTTGCATTAATCACGCATACAAATTAGTAGATGTTAGTATGACGCAACCATACTCATTTCTAAGTTTAGTGTTTGCTTCTTTAATTGGATATTATGTTTTTAGTGAAACACCTGATCTCTTCACTTGGATTGGTGCTAGTGTTATATTTTTAGGTGTTTTAATCATGTCATATCGTGAAATGAAGCTTGATAAAGAAATTATAAGAAAACGAATAGATATTAAATCTTAATTTTTCTTCTTAAAAGTTTTGTAAATATGCCAAACTACAATTAAAATTGTAGTAGCTAAGATACATGCAGTTAAAGTTCTATCCCACAAAAATTCCCAAGAACCATTACTTAATAATAAAGATCGTCTCAAGTTTTCTTCCATCAATCCACCAAGTACAAAAGCTAATATCAAAGGTGGCATCGGAAAATCATATAATCTTAAAAAGGTAGCTACTACAGCTATTCCAATCATTAAATAAATATCAAAATTATTAAACGACATTACGTAAATCCCAGTAACAGAGAAAAATAAAATAAGAGGAATCAAATAATTTTTAGGAACAGCAAGAATTCTAGCTATATAAGGAATGAGTGGTAAGTTTAATATCAGCAAAATTACCATTCCAATATACATAGACATAATTATTGACCAAAAAATCTCTGGATTAGTCATGTAAAGTCTAGGACCTGGCTGAACACCAAATCCTAAAAGTGCACCTAGCATAACAGCTGTAGTTCCACTTCCAGGAATTCCCAAAGTAAGCATTGGCACAAAAGAACCTGAGCAAGCTGCATTATTTGCAGTTTCTGGTGCAGATAAACCATTTACACTTCCTTTACCAAATTTTTCCTTTTCTTCATCACTTACAACGTTTCGTTCCATTCCATAAGCTAAAAAGGAAGCAATTGTTGCACCAGCTCCTGGAAGAACACCAATTAAAAAACCAATTACTGATGATCTTGGAATTGTCTTATACATTTTTGTTCGTTCTTCTTTATTAATTTTAATTGAGCCTAATTCAGTTAAAGAAACTTGTTTAGCAGCACTGGTTGGATCATTTCTTTTTAAAATAATTGTTAAAGCTTCACTCATTGCAAAAGTTGCCATCACAACTAGTACGAAGCTAATACCGTCAGTTAGGTTCATATTGTTAAATGTATATCTTGTAATATCAGACAAACTGTCTTGACCAACTGAAGCTAACATCAAACCTAAAACAACCATCATCATTGCTTTTAAAAATTGTCCTTTAGATGAAAATGCAGCAATAGCTGTTAAACCTAAAATCATTAAAGCAAAATAATCAGGAGATCTAAAAGATAAGCTTACCTTAGATAAGCTTGGTGCCATGAATAACAAATAAATTGCAGATAATGTACCACCTGCAAAGGAACTCCATGCTGCAATCGCTAAAGCTTTTCCAGCTTTACCTTGTTGAGCCATTGGATAACCATCAAATGAAGTTGCAACTGTTCCTGGAACACCGGGGGCATTTAATAATATTGAAGAAGTTGATCCACCAAATACTGCTCCATAATAAACTCCAGCCATTAAAATTAATCCAGTTGCAGGTTCAAAACCATATGTAATAGGTATCATTAAAGCAATTGCAGTCATAGGACCAAGACCAGGAAGCATTCCAATGATTGTTCCAAAAAAACAACCAACCATAACCATTAATATATTTTGGAGTGTAAGTGCTGTTGTTAATCCAATTAGTATTCCTTCAATCATCCCATGATCCCTATTGATTGTAAGAATGGATCTCTTAAATAAATATCAAGAATACCATGAAGCAAATACATAAAGGCAGCAACAAATGGAAATGATAATAAAAACATTAAAATCCATCTTCGTTCTCCTAAAAAATAATAAGAAGCAAATAAAAATAATGAAGTGGTTAAAAAATAACCAACTTTTAAAATTGTAGCTCCGTAAATAATTGCAATTAATATAAGTATACCTGTCTTTTTATACTCTAAATTTTTATGCTCTACTTTAATTGTATTTGGGTCTGGTAAAATGAGTTTTAATCCGGAAAAAAATAATCCTGCATATCCTAAATAAATTGGAAATGTTCTAGCATTAAATGGAGCATTTTCATCGAATGTGAAAACTTGAATTTGATAAGCTAAATATAAATAAAATGCTGAAAAAACAAAAAAGAGCAGTGATATAATTTTTGTAGTATTTATATTCACTGCTCTAATTTTAATTTCTAACCAAAGGTTAGATAACTCCTAATTTTTTCATAAGAGCTGTCATTTCTTCAGTTTGCTTTTCTAAGAAAGATACAAACTTACCTTCTGGATTATAAATATTAACCCAAGCATTTCTTGCTCTTACTGTTTCCCATTCAGGAGTTTTTTGTACATCGCCTAACATTTTAGCAATTGCTGCTTTATCAGCATTGCTCATACCTGGAGGGCCAAAGAAACCTCTCCAGTTAACGAATTGTACATCATACCCTTGTTCTTTAAGAGTTGGTGCATCTGGTGCATCAGAAACTCTTGAAGGAGCAGTAATACCAATAATTGTTACTTGGTCTCTTGCACCCATCAATTCACCTAAACCAGTTGAAATGATTTGAGTTTCTCCAGATAAAAGTCCAGCTAAAGCTTTTCCACCAGCATCATAAGGAATGTATGCAACAGCATTTGGATCTGCACCAGCAGCTTGGAATGCTAAAGCACCAATTAAATGGTCCATACTTCCTCTTACTGATCCACCAGCCATTTTGATTGAGCTTGGATCTTTTTTGTATGCATCAACTACATCTTTAAAGTTTTTGTAAGGTGAGTTTTTTGCAACTGCAATAGCACCGTAGTCACCAATTACACCAGCAATTGGCACAACATCTTTATAAGACAAAGTTCCGCTACCTTTTACATAACCTTCGTGTCTAGTAATTGATCTTAGTACTAATGGTGTAGATTGAACTAAAACTGTGTTAGCAGGTTTAGTATTAATCATGTAAGCAAGTGCTTTACCACCACCACCACCTGACATATTTTCAAATGATGCACTTTTTAACATACCAGCTTTTGTTAAAGCCTCTCCAGTACCTCTAGCAGTTCCATCCCAACCACCACCAGCACCACCACCAATTACAAAGTGCAATTTGTCAATTGCTACTGAGCTTGTAGTTGTTGCTGAGAATAATAGGATTGCTGAGAATAATACTGAAACTATTTTTTTTAAGTTTTTCATTATTTATTCCTCTCTAATTTAAAAAAGTTAGTTAATTATAGTCTTAATCTTTATTCAACCTCTAATTAAGTAACACAACTTTTAATTGAAACTACTTTAACAAAAAAAATACCAATCAAATATGATGTTTTATTTTTTTTACAGATTAAAGTTTCACTTAATTCACTAGTTTTAATTTCTTTTTTCTTATCTTTTAAAAAGTTGATGATAGAAGCTTAGTGAATGATTAAACATCAAATCAAATCTTATCTTGATAATGCTAAACAAGTATTTTCAATTAAATTTATTTCAGTTCTGATAATTTCTTTTCCTAGCGCAATTATTGCTGACTATTTTAATATTCCTCTTGCTTGGTTTTTGGGTCCAATGATTATCACATCACTTGCTGCTTTATCAGGTCTTAAAATTACTATGCCAAAAATTGTATTAAGTTTTATCTTGATAATTTTGGGTTTGCATATTGGAAATTACATAGACCAAAATCTATTTAATCAAATGCTTGACTGGATTTGGACTTCATTAATTATGTTAATCTACATAATAATTTGTATTTTAGTTGTAGCTAAATACCTCCAAAAATTTGCAAGTTATGGAGAAAAAGCTTCAATATTTTCAGCAGCACCTGGTGCACTGGGTCCTTTAATGATTTTAGCAGAAAATGAAAAAACAGATTTATCTCAAGTTGCAACTTCTCACTTAATTAGATTAATAATCATAATAACTGTCATTCCATTTATTATAGTTAATAATACTGAAAACAGTATTTTGTTAGATGATGACTTCAATTATTTAGCTCAAAATCATTTCAATTTAATTTTACTTATTTTTGCTTCTTTGTTTTTTATATTTGTTTTTGATAAAATTAGAATACCTGCAGCTTTACTATCTGGAACATTATTTGCGAGTGGTTTGTTACAAATTACAGATATAGCCTCATATAAATTACCAGATGAAACAGTAAATTTTTGTTTGCTAATTCTCGGCTCTTCAGTTGGTTGTAGATTTGCTGAAAAAACTGTTAAAGAGATAGCTAATAATTCTCTTCATAGTATTGTGGCTACTACTATTTTGGTAGTATTAGGTTTGGCTGCAGCATATGTTGCAACATTCTTTGTAGAGACAAATATTTTAACTTTAATATTATCTTATAGTCCTGGTGGAATTTATGAAGTGGCAGTTATAGCAATTGCTTTTGATCTAGACCCAGATTTTGTTGCTTTTCACCATATAATAAGATTACTTTTTATCCTTTTCACAGTTCCTGTATTTTTAAGAGTATTGGAAAAAATTAAGAAATAATTTCAGAAAGTCTTTCAAAAACTTTTTCTGCTGAAAGTTTAGATAATTCAGGAGCTTGTATTGCTTTAAAATTTTCTCTTTCGATACTTACTTTAAAAGGAGTTGTGTGAGATCCAAATAAAGCAATTCCTTTTGAACCTAAATGTGCTGTCATATGCGCTGGTCCAGTATCATTAGCAATAACAAATGAACTATCTTTAATTAATGTTGCTAACTGAGAAATATCTAAAGCTTTGCCATTATCTAAAACGCAGAGTGCATTAATAGTTGATGCATCTTTAATTTCATTTGGCCCAGGTGCAATTACTACTTTAAATTTGTTTTCTGATTTTTCATTAATCATAGCAATTAACTCATTATAATAAGGCCATTTCTTTGAAGTTAAATGAGGAGAGCAAAAAGGAAAAAGAAGAATATATTTATCTAATTGATGGTGATTTTTTATTTGAGATATGTCTGTTGTGCTCCATGAAAAATCAGGTTTTAAAGTATGATTTGTATTGATGCCTGAACTTTTTAATTGATAATCAAATCTAGATAAAACAGAGTCTTTATCAAAATCTTCTTTTGTGGTTCCTTCAGGTAATGTTGTATCAGTAGATGACCAAGTATCTTTTGTTGCTTTTGGAAATAAAATTTTTTTATAAAAGGCTGTTCTACTTGAGTTCTGTAGATCATAAACTTTAGAAAAATTATATTTTTTTATGTTTTTCATTAATGAATATAAATAAATTAGGTTTAGTCTTGATAATCGCTTATCTAAAATAACATCAGAAATATGTGGATTTTTTTTAAACAAATCAAAGTATGGTTTAGTTGTTAGCAAATAAATTTGATCTCCTTTATGATTCTCAGAAATATCTTGAATTGCACCACTAGCTTGAGCTATATCACCCAAAGATCCATGTTTAATGATTAAAATATTAGACATATTTTTAACAATTTAACATAGTATAAAATTTAATGAATAAAATTATAGTAGAAGTATCAGTAGGTGAGCTTTTAGACAAAATTTCAATCTTGGAAATTAAAAAAGAAAAAATTAAAGATCCTGAAAAACTAAAATTTATATCGAATGAACATTCGATTCTTAGAGATCAGTTAGAAAAAAATGTTAAATCTGATGACAAACTAAATAAATTATTCCAAGATTTAAAAGAAATTAATGCCAAACTTTGGGTTATTGAGGATGACAAAAGAAATTGTGAAAAAAATAAAGACTTTGGGGAAAAATTTATAAAATTATCTAGAGATGTTCATTTTTTAAATGATGATAGAGCAAAAATTAAGTTAGAAATGAATAATCACACTGGTTCAAGCATTAAAGAAATTAAAGAATATACTAGCTACTAAAAACTTTAGGAAACCAATCATCTCTCATCAAATCTCCCGTTTTTAAATTAATCCCATCAAATGGAGGTGAAGTTGGTCCTCCTCTATCAATATATTTTACATCATCTCCTATAAATCGCATCGAAAATGCTCTTCGTGATTTAGAAGAATTGTTTCCTGTTGAACCATGTACAGTTTTAAAATTAAATAAAACAGCATCTCCTAAACTTAGTTCTGGAATTAAAATATTTTTTTCAAATTCTTTTGTTGGAGGTAAATCCATAAAAGCACTATCATCATCATACCAAGATTGATTATTTGACCATTTTATGGGCCTAATTAACTTTGACCATTTGTGAGAACCTAAAATTAATTTAAGATTATTTTTATAATCAACCTCATCTAATGGAATCCAAAAACTTCCTGTATCATTGCCATCAACACAATAATAAGGCATATCTTGATGCCATGGTGTTTCTTTGTGTGTGCCTGGATCCTTTATAAAAATGTGATCGTGAAAAATTTGAGTAGATTTAGAATTAGTTGCCTCTGCAACTATTTGGGCTCCAAGTGAATTATATAAACAATCCTTAAATTCTTCTATCCTTTCCCAATTACAATAATCTTCAAAAAATCTTCCCTTTTGATCAGTTACGTTTTCTCTTCCGTGCTTACTTGGATTGTCTAAAACTTTTTGAAATCCTGTTCTGAGTGGCTCAATCCAATCTTTAAATATATCCTTAATTATTATCACACCCTCATTTTGAAACTCTTTAATTTGTCTATCAGATAAAAACATTTTTATTGTTGAAAGCTGTACTTTTTCTCTAAATATTTAATCACATTATGAATAATAAATGTCATGAACAGATAAATTCCACCAGCAACAATAAATACTTCTATTGGTTTAAAAGTTGTTGAAATTATATATTTGGCAACACCAGTTAAATCCATCAAAGTTACTGTGCTTGCTAAAGAAGTTCCTTTCATCATTAATATAATTTCATTTCCGTATGCTGGAAGTGATTGTCGAATAGCAATTGGAATTTGAATTTTGTAAAAAATAATCTTATTTGATATACCTAGACTCTTTCCAGCTTCGATTATGCCTGGTTTTATTGTTTGAAAAGCTGATCTTAAAATTTCAGAGGTATATGCACCAGTATTTAAAGTAAATGCTATTATTGCACACCAATAAGGTTCTTTTAAAATTACCCATAAAAATGTTGTTCTTAAATATTCGATTTGTCCTAACCCAAAATAAATTATGAAAATCTGGACCAATAATGGTGTTCCTCTAAATATATATGAATAACCATAAGCAAATTTATTAATAAATATATTTTTATTTAATCTTAAAATTGCAAAGAAAAGACCTAGGAATAATCCAAAAAATAATGATGCAGATAATAATTTTAAAGTAACTATTGTTGCTCCTACAAGTTTAGGAAAACTAGTGATCATTAAATCAAAATCCATTAATACCCCCTGCTATACCTAACTTCCAACTTATTAATTAATTTCATACTCACATAAGTAAGCAACAGATATAAAACTGCTGCAAAGGAGTAGAAGAATAATGGATCTCTAGTAGATCCTGCTGCAATATAAGATTGTCTCATTATTTCAACCAATCCCGTAACTGAAATAAGAGAAGTATCTTTTAATGTTATTTGCCAGACATTACTTAAATTTGGAATAGCTAACCTTAGCATTTGGGGTAAAATTATTTTATAGAACTGCCCAAACTTATTTATTCCAAGAACTTTTGCAGCTTCAAATTGACCTTTATCTATAGATTGAATTGCTCCTCTAAATACTTCTGTAGAATAAGCGCCAGAAATAATACCAATTGCCATTGAACCAGTAATAAATGCATTAATTTCTATATATTCATAATAACCAAAGATTGAAGCTACATACATGATGGCACCACTGCCACCAAAGAAGAAAAGGTATATTACTAGTAGTTCAGGCACTCCACGGATCACCGTTGTATAAAAATTACCAACTAAATTTAAAGTTTTATATTTTGAAAGTTTTAAAGGCGTAAAAATTAATGCAAAAAAGAAACCAACTAACATTGCTGTAATCGATACAGCAATCGTCATTAGGGTTGCGTAGAATAACTCGTCACCCCAACCAGTTTTACCAAATGCTAGAAGTTCCATATAGATTGGCGACTATATATTATAGTCGCCAAATCTGAAAATGATTACATAGATGCGTCGAAACCAAAGTGTTTAATAGCAAGTTTGCTAATAATACCTTTTTTTCGAGCTACATTAATTGCTTTGTTGAAATCTTTAAGTAATTTTGCATCTCTTTTTCCGATTGCATCGTCACCACCTTGTCTAATTCCAACACCTACACCATTACCAAATGCGCCACCTGAAAATGTTGGTCCAACTAACACAACCGGCTTACCTGATTTATCAGCATAGTCTGTAAATGCAACTGCTGCAGCTAATGCAACATCACATCTACCAGACGTTAAATCTAAGTTAACTTCATCTTGAGTTTTATAAGTTCTTACATTTACACTTCCTACATCACCTGACTCTAAAAAGTTTTGGTGAATAGTCCCTGTTTGTGTACAAACAGTTTTACCAGCTAGCGCACCTGTTAAAGTTTTAAGAGCTTTTTTAACATCAGAGCCACCTAAAGAAAGATTAATACCCTCTGGTGTATCCATTCCCTCTAAACTCGAACCTTTCATTACTGCAAGAGAAGCAACTTCATCTGCATATCCTTGAGAAAACGTAATTGTTTTTTGTCTTTCAGCAGTAATTGACATACCTGCCATTATCGCATCAAACTTTCTCATTAATAATGCTGGGATCATTCCATCCCAATCTTGTTCAACTATCGTACATTCATGCTTCATGATTGCACAAAGCTCTTGAGCTAACTCAACCTCAAAACCAATAAGATTACCAGATGCATCTTTTGAATTCCATGGCGGGTAAGCACCCTCAGTTCCAATTTTTATTTTATCAGCATAAACGTTACCGATTAATAATAAAGAAGCTAGAACTGTTAAAATAGTTTTTTTAAATATATTCATTATTTTCTCCTTTAATTAAGAATAATTATTTCACAGTTTTAAATAAGAAAAAAGAAAAATTAATGATTTATTGAAGAAGAAAAATTCCAAGAGCAATCAAAACTAGGTATGTAAACTCTTGATAATTTTGCATTTCCAAAGTTTTGGTTAAAGACATTTAACCAATTTTCAACCTGATGTGGTTTTTTATCCTGACTTCCAACTTGTGCAGTAATAACTCCCTTTGGTTTTAATATTCTGACTAACGAGTCCATATTTTTAGCTGCTAGGTCTATACAAAATTGATCGTCATTTAGATCAACAAAAATATGATCATACGTATCATCACCAACTGATTTAATACTCTCAAAAGCATCTCCCCAAACACATTTTACAGAATTTTTTTCAGTAGCTTTTTTTCCAATATCCCCAAGATGCTTATTACAAACATCAACTACTTCTGGATCTAGTTCATACCAATCGATAAAATTAAATTTTTTAGAAATACATTCTCTTGCAACCCCACCGTCTCCACCACCTATGATAGCAGCTCTTTCATTATCTTTATTTAAATTTAGACCAGAACCAACAAAAGTGGAGCTGTACAGATGTTCATCAGTTGCAGCAACTTGTATCTCGCCATCTATAAATAAAGATTTACCAAATTGTTCTAAGTCTAAAATTTCAATATGCTGACCAACTTTTGATTTAAAATCCTCTAAAACATCTTTAACTACGTAAGATTTTTGTAATCCTGGTGAACTATAAATGTCATGATAAAGAGATTTTGTATCTCTATTAAATTCTTTTTTAACTATTCTTTTATGTTCAAATTCTTTTTTTACAATTTCAATTGCAACTGAAGGACTTACTTTTCCACAGGTAAAGAAGTCAAAGCTAATAATACCTTTTTCTGGAAATGTATGAAAACTTATGTGACTTTCTGCTAACAATGCAAGAATAGTAAAACCCTGAGGTTCAAACTTATATTTAGATATATTTAAAATTGTTACTTTTGCTTCTTTTGCAATATCATGAATTACTCTTTCAAAAACAGATGGATCATATTCTTTACTTGTTCCAATTATATCTAGTGTGATATGCTCCCCAACTTTAGTCATAAAACTAACTGCTTTTATAATTTTTAACTTTTTCCAAGATTTTTTTCATTTCAGCGAAAGAAAGATTCTTGGGCTCTCCCATCTTTAAAGCAATAATATATTGATGGCAAATATTTTCTACCTCTTGAGCAAGCTCGAAAGCTTTGGATAAATTTTCTCCAAATGCAACCTGTCCATGGTTCGCCATAAGACATGCCTTTCTATCTTTTAAAGCTTTAATCATATTCACTGAAAGTTCATGGGTACCAAAAGTTGCATACTCCGAACATCTAATATCTTCACCGCCTGCAAGAGCAATCATATAGTGAAATGGTGGGATAGATTTTCCATGAGTAGATACTGCAGTAGCATTAGGTGAATGAGCATGAACAATTGCTTTTGCTTCCCACTTGTTTTTATAAATATCTTGATGAAAACGCCATTCTGATGATGGATTTTTTCCAGAATTGAACCAAGATAAAAAATCTTTTTCTTCGTTTAAAGATAAAAAAACAATATCCTCAGGTTTCAACAATTCATATTTTTTTCCTGAAGGGGTAATGAAAAACCCTTCAATTCCCTCCTCAATACCTCTAACTGAAATATTTCCTGATCTTAAAGGAGATAAATTTGTTGTATTGAGTTTAATAGAATATTCAATTACTTCTTCTCTTTCCTTTAAATTTTTCATTTAAATAATTCTTTTAATCCTTGTGTTGATGCTTCACATGTTCCTTTTTCAGTGATCAGAGCTGTAACATATTTTGCAGGAGTTACATCAAATGCTAAATTCATAGCTCTACTTTTATTAGGGTATATCTGAATTCTCTTAATTTTATTATTCTCATCAATACCCTCGACGTGAGATAATTCCTGTGAATTTCTTTCTTCAATAGGTATGTCTTTTGCATTTTTTATATTCCAATCTATGGTTGAGCTAGGTAATGCTACATAAAAAGGTACATTATTATCATGTGCTGCCAATGCTTTTAAATAAGTCCCAATTTTATTACAAACATCTCCGTTAGATAAAGTTCTGTCAGTACCAACAATACACATATCAACCTCACCTCTTTGCATTAAAATTCCACCAGTATTATCAGCTATAATCGTGTTATTTATTCCTTCTTCATTTAATTCATAAGAAGTTAAATTTGCACCTTGGTTTCTTGGTCTAGTTTCATCTACCCATACATGGACAGGAATTCCTTTATTGTGAGCGTGATAAATTGGAGATGTAGCTGTTCCCCAATTGATCGTTGCAAGCCATCCTGCATTACAATGAGTTAAAATATTAACTGTTTCTCTCTTTTTATTATAAATTTCTTCAATTATTTTTAATCCATTGATACCAATATTTTCACAAAACTTTTCATCTTCATCACATATTTCTTTGGCTTCATTTAAAGCAGCATCTAAAATTTGATCACTATTAATAACTGATAATTTCTTAATCATGCGATCCACTGCCCATTTCAAATTTATTGCTGTAGGTCTTGATTGAATTAGTTCCTCTGCACTTTTTTTTATAAATTCAGGATCATTATTTTCCTGAATCGCTAGAGCTATTCCATAAGCAGCTGTACCACCTATTAAAGGGGCTCCTCTTACTTCCATTATTTTAATAGCATTAACTGCATCTTTAACAGTTCTAAGTTCTTTAATAATAAATTGGTGGGGAAGTTTTGTTTGATCGATTATTTTAACAATATTATTTTCAAACCAAATTGTTCGGTATTCTTTACCTTCAATTTTCATTTAATCAGGACTCTTCCTGCTACAGTTTTAAGTTTATCTATAGTTTTTTGTGTTCTCTTTTCAGGAGCTGTAATTATCGCAACATCCAAACAATTGTTAGCTGGATCATTTGGATCTATATGATCTTCAAAATTGTTAATTAAATTTTTAATCATCAATTTTGCATTTTCGGCATTTTCTAATAAAACTTTAATTACTTGTTGAACATCAACATTTTCATGATCTGGGTGCCAACAATCAAAATCAGTTACCATTGAAACTGAGGCGTATCTTATTTCAGCTTCTCTAGCGAGTTTAGCTTCTGGCATATTAGTCATTCCAATTACATCTGTCTTCCATGATCTATATAAATTAGACTCTGCTAAAGTGGAAAATTGAGGGCCTTCCATTACTACGTAAGTACCATTTCTTTGATAATCTATGTTAGATTTATTAATTGCTTCTTCGCATGCATTCATCAATCCTTTTGATGTTGGATGTGCCATAGAAACATGTGCTACAATCTCATCATTAAAAAAAGTTTTGGTTCTTGCAAACGTTCTATCAATAAATTGATCCACTATAACAAATTTTCCTGGAGGTAAGTCTTCTTTAAGAGATCCTACTGCAGAAACAGAAACAATATCAGTTACACCTAGTTGTTTTAGTGCATCAATATTTGCTCTGAAATTTATATTTGATGGTGAAATAAAATGGCCTCTTCCATGTCTTGGTAAAAAATACACTTCTTTATTATTGTAGTTTATTTTTAATATTTGATCCGATGGTTTCCCCCAAGGGGTATTTAAATTAAGTAATTCTCTATCTTTAAATTCTTCAACATCGTAAAGACCACTTCCACCAATTATTGCTAATTTATTAGTTGTCATAGTTAAAAATTTAATTATTTATACTTTTATATTTAACTATTATGAATTTAAAAGATTATATTAGATCTATCCCAAATTATCCAAAAAAAGGTATTTTATTTAGAGACATTACCACATTAATCAAAGATGAAAATGCATTTTCTGAAACTATTAACCAAATAATAGAAAGATCAAAAAAATACAGTTTTACAAAAATAGCTGCTATAGAGTCACGTGGCTTTGTATTTGCGTCTGCAGTTTCTTATATTTTAAAAAAACCATTCATAATGCTTCGAAAAAAAAATAAGTTACCAGCAGATGTTCATTCAGTAGACTTTGAACTTGAATATGGAAAGGCTACAATTGAGGTGCACAAAGATTCATTAAATGAGAACGATAGTGTGCTAATAATTGATGATTTAATTGCTACAGGTGGAACAGCAGAAGCGGCGGCCAAACTTGTAGAAATTTCAAATAGTAAAGTTGCTGCATTTGTATTCGTTATTAATTTATTTGATTTAGGTGGATCTGAGAACTTATTAAAAAAAGATTATAAAGTTGAAAATTTAATAGACTTTCCTGGTCATTAAAATTTAAACCTTTGGCCTGTACCAAGATTTTCTACCTAATATAGAGTTTAACAAACCTGAAAATCTCATTTTGTAAATTTTTTTTTTGTATCTATTAAATCTAATTAAATAGTAAAAATACTTTAAAATGGATTTTATCATAGTTGGAAAACTTATTATTAGAGCTTTTAAATATCCGAAATGTTTTTTATTAAAATAAAATTTTGACCACATCCAATGCCAATTTCTAGAAAATTCAATTTCTGTTTCATAAGTATTAGAGTGTGATTTTCCACCTAAATGATTTATTTTAGCTTTTTTTACAATATAAATATTGTTATTTTCTTTTTTTTTTCTTAAACATAAATCATCATTTTCTAAATATAGAAAAAAATTTTCATCAAAATAGTTGTTATCTTTAAATTTGTTCTTATTTATTAACATTGCAAAACCATCTACTGAATCTACGCTTAGATGATCATCAGCATCTTCTGATACATTTTTGCTTGTGATTTTATAGTTTGGATATCTTAAATTATCAGATATTGGAGCTAAAACAGCATAGTCAAGATTTTTTGATGAAAAATCTATTAATGCTTGTATTGTATCTTTGTAAAATTTAACATCTGGATTTATCACAAAAGCATAATCAGTTTTGCATAGTTTTATCCCTTTGTTGTTAGCAGATCCCATTCCCTCATTTTTTTGGACAATAACTCTGATTTTATTATATTTTTTTTCTAAATCGTTTTTCATGTCATTATTATTTGAGTTATCGATCAATATAATCTCAGAGTTTTTTGGTAAAGACTCAATACATTCATGAATTATATGTTCACTTTTAAATGTAACAATGATAAATGTTAAATTATTTAAGCTTAAAGTCATTATTGATGTGAATTAATATATATTTACTATATCTATTATTGTAAAAAAAATCATGCGTAAAATTATTGTAACTGGTGGTCTTGGTTTTATTGGTAGCAATCTTATTGAATTATTACTTAACAAGAAATTTAATGTAATTAATATAGATAAAATTTCTTATTCGTCAAATTTCTATAATACAAAAAATTATATTAATAACCCAAACTATAAATTTATAAAATGTGACTTAAATAATAAATCGAAATTAACTAAAATTGTTTTTACAAACAAACCAATTGGAATTTTTAATTTAGCAGCAGAGACTCATGTCGATAGATCAATAGATGGTCCTAAAGAATTCATTAATAGTAATATTTTAGGAATATTTAATCTTCTAGAAATTTTTAGAGCATATACTGCAAAAAATAAAAAAAGTAGACTAATTCATATTTCAACAGATGAAGTTTATGGAGACATATTAAAAGGAAGATCTAATGAGAACTACCCTTACAAACCAAGCTCTCCATATGCTGCAAGTAAGGCAGCATCAGATCATTTAGTTTCATCTTATGTTAGGACTTATAAAATTCCAGCAATAGTTACAAATTGTTCAAACAACTATGGCCCTAAACAGCACCCAGAGAAACTAATACCTAAATTAATCTACAATATATTTAATAATAAAAGTTTGCCTATTTATGGAAATGGAAAAAATTCTAGAGAATGGATTTACGTAAAAGATCATTGTGAGGCACTAATAAAAGTATTCAAAAAAGGTAAAATAGGTGAATTTTATAACATTGGATCAAATAAAAATTTAAATAACTTAGAAATTTGTAAATCATTAATAAATATTGCAAGGAAAAAAATTAAATTAGGACATAATGTAAAAATTAAATTTGTAAAAGATCGTCCAGGTCATGACATTAGATATGCGCTCAATAGCAATAAAATAAAAAATAAATTAAAATGGAAAACAAAAACTAACTTTACAAAGGGAATTAAACTAACTTTTGACTGGTATAACAGTAATAAAAAATATTATAAATCAATTTCAAAAAAAGATATTATAAAAAGATTAGGTTCAAATGATTAAAAAAGGAATTATTTTAGCTGGAGGAATGGGAACGAGAATGAGTCCTCTCACAAAAGCAGTTAACAAACAATTATTGCCAATATATGATAAACCTCTGATTTTTTATCCACTTTCAATATTAATGCTAGCTAAGATAAAAGATGTATTGATTATTGTTAACAAGGGTCAATTAGATCAATATAAAAAAATCATACCTAATGGAAAAAAATTAGGAATAAAAATTACTTACATTGAACAAGATAAACCACGAGGACTTCCTGATGCTTTTATTTTGGGAGAGCATTTTATAAAAAAACAAAGTGTAGCTATGATTTTAGGTGATAATTTTTTTTATGGTCAATCATTATCAAAAATGCTCAACAAATGTATTAAAATAAACAAAGGAGCTAAAGTAATTCTTCATAAAGTTTTAGATCCTGAAAAATTTGGTGTAGCAAAAATTAAAAAAAATAAAATTTTGGCGATTAAAGAAAAACCAAAAAAATTTGTTTCCGATTTAGCTATTACAGGACTTTATTTTTTTGATAAAAATGTTGTTAAGTATTCAAAACAATTAAAGCCCTCTATAAGAAATGAGCTTGAAATTACTGATTTATTAAATAAATACAAAAAAAGTAATAATTTATCTGCTGAATTCATTGGTAGAGGTGGTGCTTGGCTAGATACTGGATCAATAGAAGATTTTTATAAAACTAGCAATTTTGTTTCAGCTATCGAAAATCAACAAGGATTTAAAATAGCTTGTCTTGAGGAAATTTCTTTAAACAATAAATGGATAACAAAAAAAGAAATTACAGCTTCGATTAAATTTTATGGAAATTGTCAATATTCAAACTATCTTAAAAAAATAATCACTTAAATTATGAAAAAAACTAAATTTAAAGATTTGTTTATAATTCAAAATAAATCTTTTAAAGACAAAAGAGGCTATTTTAAAGAACTAATAAGAGAAGTGAAAATTAATAAAAAATTTCCATTTTTAGTCATGTCTTTTTCTAAAAAAAATGTGATTAGGGGATTGCATTTACAAAAAAAAAAATCACAAGGTAAATTTGTTTCAGTTATAAAAGGTAGAATTTTTGATGTTGCTGTGGATCTTAGAAAAAACTCTAAAACATTTGGCAAATATTATAAATGCACTCTTAGTGAAAAAAATTCAAAATCAGTTTATATTCCACCAGGATTTGCACATGGATTTCAAGCACTTGAAAATGAAAATTATATTATTTACAGCTGTACTCAATATCGTGATTCTGCAAGTGAAAAAGTAATTAAATTTAATGATAAAGAACTAAATATAAAATGGCCTCTCAAAAAAAAAATCGTTTCAAAAAAGGATAATCATGCCATGACACTGAAACAATTTAAAAAGATATAATTGAATGAAAAAAAAAATTTTAGTCACAGGAGGTGATGGTCGATTTTCTAAGATTTTAAAGCAAAAAAACAAATCTCTTGAATTATTTTATGCGTCAAAGAAACAATGTAATATTTTAAGTATTTCTTCTATTGAAAAAATAGTTAAAAAAATAAAACCCAAAATAATTATGCACTGTGCAGGATTATCAAGGCCAATGGACATTCATGAAAAAAATATCTCTAAAAGTATTGATTTAAATATTATTGGAACAGCTAACATAACAAAAGTATGTAAAAAAAATGATATCAAATTGATATACTTTTCAACTGGTTATGTTTACGAGGGTGTAAAAGGGAATTATTCAGAAAGAGATCCTGTAAAACCATTTAATAATTATGGGCTATCGAAATTAGGGGGTGAGTGTGCAGTTGCAATGTATAAAAATTCTTTAATATTAAGAATAACTATGACAGAAAAACCTTTTCCTTATAAAAAAGCTTTTACAAATTTAAAAACTAATTTTATGTATCATGAGGATTTAGTTAAAATTTTACCCAAAATAATAAAAAAAAGAGGAATTATTAATGTTGGCGGTAAATCACAATCAGTTTTCCAATTCGCAAAAAAATTTAATAGAAATATTTTGAAGATTAAGGCTAGTAGCAAAAGTAAATTGCCTCTAAATCAAACTATGAATTTATCAAAGCTAAAAAAAATTTTGAATTAAATATTTAATTATTAAGCATTTATTCGTACTACAGAAAAATGGTAGCGGGAAGTGGGATCGAACCACTGACCTCGGGCTTATGAGTCCCGCGCTCTAACCAACTGAGCTACCCCGCCATTAAATTGTTGATGTTTTATAATACTTTTTATTTTTTTGTGCAATCAAGTTTTTAAATCTATTTAAAAAATTTTAAAATTTTATTTGATAAAAAGATTAAAGACTCTTTTTCAGATTTCTTAGAATAATATTTAGAAAGTAATAACCGATTTTTTTTAGTATCTTTAACCCAACTACTTTTATAAGATTTAATATTTCTAATAATCTTTCTTGCAAAATCTTCTATTTCACCATTTTCAACTTTGATAAAAATAGGTTTTGTCCAATATTCTGATCCTCCTCCTCCAACATAGCCGATAACTTTATTTCCAGAAAGAGCAGCCTCAATTGGGGGAAGGCCCATACCTTCAAAGTTAGAGAAAGATAAAAATATTTTTGACTTTGAAAGAGATTGTATTAATTTTTTTTCAGTCAAATTAATTAAAGGTAAAATTTTCCAATTTTTTGGCATTAAATTTTTTAAATAAAAAAGTAATAAATTTGAGTGTTCGGGTAACTTTCTAGGCATATATGTTATTAAGTTAGATTTTTTTTTTATCTTAAATTTGTTTGTATCAACTGATAAATTAACTTTTAAAATTTTTTTTTTTAGATTGGGAAACATTGTTCTTAAATAACTGACACTATTTTTTGATGTTGTAATAATTAAACCTGCATTCTCATACGATTTTTTTAGATTTAAAAAATTATTTGTAGAATTCATGTGATAAAAACCTTGAACAAAAATTGCATAATTTATTCCATTTTCAGCAAATTTAAGATCAACAGCAAAATGTGCCCAAATTTCTGGAATAATAATAAAATCTTTTTTTTTATCAAAATTTATATTATCACCGACCAAAATTTTATTTTTATGCCAGTCTTTTTTTGGTCTATATTTTCTACTTACTCTCATCTTTTTTCCATCCCAACCTGCTTTTTTTTTATCAAAAAATTGAAATCTTTTTGATAATGACAATTCTAGCTTGTATAAAAAATTTTTTTTTAAATGAATTATTTTAGAATTAATTTTTTTATTTAAATTATTTAAAATTAAAGAATGATTATAAATTACTTTTGCTCCTCCTGAAGCTCCCTTCATTTCTGGTAATAGATATATTATATTAATTTTATCCATAAAAACTCTAATTTATTTTGATAGGTTAAATTAGTTAATTACTAAATACTATAATGCTTAAAGCAGTTATGATACTAATTATGAACATTGAAAAAATTATTTTTTTTCTTGATCTGATCTTTTTTTCGATTTTAACTCTATTTAAAAGGATATTTATATTAGTAGTCTTAAAATCTTTATTTCTAGAAACTAAATCTGTATCGTTATCAATACGATGATCTATTGGTCTAGGATGCGAATTTTTCATGTGATTATTTAAACAGTTATAGAAAAAAAAAACAAATTAATTTTTTTAAATTTTTTTAAAATTGCTTTGTTTCAAAGGTTTAAAAAGTATTTCTGCCTGAAATTTTTGCTTTTCAATCTCCACAAATAGTCCCAAATCATTTAATTCCTTATTTGATAAGTGTGAATTTATATAACCAAATGAAATGTTCTTATTGTAATTAAATGAATAATTACCTGATGTTGTTCTTCCAATAATCTTATTGTTTAAATAAATTGGCTCGTCGTGAAGTAGCAATGGATATCCTGGTTTACTATTCTTTAAATAAAGCATAATTAGTCTTTTATCTTGTTTTTTATCTTTAATTTTAAGCAATTTTTCTTTTCCAATAAAATTAAAAGGTTTTTTATAACTAATTACAAAATTTAAGCCTGCCTGGTATTGATTTTCTTCAGGTGATATATCATGTCCCCAGTGCAAAAATCCACTTTCCATTCTCATTGTATCCATAGTGTGAGCACCACAATGAGAAATATTAAATTTTTTTCCACTATTTAATATAAGTTTATATAAATCTTTACCATAGAGATTTTCAACATATAGTTCATAACCAAGTTCACCTACAAAAGATAATCTTTGAGCCCAAACATTTAGAGATCCCAATTTTATATACTTGCTAGAACCAAATTTAAAATTTTCATTAGTTAAATCTTCGTTTGTAATTTGAGATAATAAATCTCTACTTTTTGGTCCAAAAACACCTAAACAAATTAAATCATCTGTAACATCTTTAAACTCAACATCTTGTGATAAATGTTTTAGTATGTGTGCCTTATCGTGAGTTCTCAAAGCTGCTGAACTTATTATTCTAAAGTAATTTTTATCAAGACACACAACTGTTAGATCAGTTTCAATTCCAGCATTTTCATTAAGCATATTGGTGTAGGTACATTTTCCAATTTCATTTTTTATATCAGAAGTACATAACCTTTGAAGTTCCTCATAAGCTTTTTCACCTTTAATTTCATATTTTGAAAATGGTGAAAGCTCGAACAAACCAACATTTTCAACTGTATTTTTGCTTTCTTTTTCAACAGATGGATACCAATTTTGATAATTGAAACTGTATTTATAATTTGATTTTGTTTCTCCTTGTGCATACCACATTGGTCTTTCAAATTCCCCAGATTGACCAAAGCAAGCTCCAGCTTTTTTCAATTCTTCATGATATGGTAGCAATCTCTGATTTCTCGATGTTTTGTGCTGTTTATAAGGCCAATGCATACCGTAAAGATCACCCAATGTTTCAGTAACTCTATTCATTATAAATTTTTTATTTGAATGAAATTTTTGAAATCTTTTTATATCTAATGAAAATAAATCTTCATTCATATAACCATTAATCATCCATTCGGCTGTCACTCTACCTGCTCCTCCTGAACTTGCAATTCCAATACTATTAAACCCACAACAAGTAAATAAATTTTTAACCTCTAGAGTTTCACCTAATAAGTATTGTGTATCTGGAGTAAAAGATTCTGGTCCTGAAAAAAATTTTCTTATACCAGCGTTTTCTAACACGGGAAGTCTTTTAAAAGATTTTTCTAAATAAGGCTCGAAATGATCAAAATCGTCAGGAAATTCCCCAAAAGAAAAATCATTTGGAACAATTCCTTTATCTTTAAATGCATTTTTTGCATCTGGCTCAAAAATACCAACAAGTATTTTTCCAGCATCCTCTTTTAAATAAAGACAATCATTATAATCTCTCAAAACAGGAAGATTTTTTGGAAGACCTTTGATCGGTTCAGTAATTATGTAAAAATGTTCATTAGGGTATAAAGGAATACTTACACCTATATCTTCACCGATTTGTCTGGACCACATTCCTGTGGCAAGCACAACGTATTCGCATTCAATTTTAGCATTTTTGGTTTCAACCCCAGTTATTCTGCCATTTTTAACTAATATTTTTGTAACTGCTGTTTTTTCAAAAATTTTAACACCCTCCATTTTTGCACCTTTTGCCAAAACATTGGTCACCCCTACAGGGTCAGCTTGACCATCTTCAGGCATAAATACACCACCTACAATATCTTGATGATTTATCACAGGGTACAATTCTTTAACTTTTTGTTTATTTAAAACTTCAACGTTAACATCAAATAGTTTTGCTGAAGTCGCTTGTCTTAATAGTTCTTGAAGTCTTTCTTTAGAGCTTGCAACTGTAATTGCGCCATTTTGTTTTAAACCTGTTGAAAGTTCAGTCTTTTTTTCAAGTTCTTTATAGAGATTTAAAGAATATTTTCTAAGTTTTGTTATGGTTGAAGTTGAACCAAGTTGTCCAACTAAACCTGCTGCATGCCAAGTAGTACCTGAGGTTAAA
>NZ_CVSB01000012.1 GCF_001179845.1 Candidatus Pelagibacter communis
TTTATTTAACTCTTCAACTCCATCTTCAAATCCATCTAGTATTCAAGTTGTTAATACTTGTAGCGCTCTTACTCAACTATCTCATTCTGTTAAGTTAATAGTCCCAAATACAGGACAGAATTTTTCTCTTAAAAAATTTTATGGGATCGATAAATCGCCAAAATTAATTAAATTGAAATATTTTAATAAATTTCCAATTGGTATTAGTTATTATTTATTTTCATTTCTTTCTATAGCTTATGCTATTTTTGATAAAACAGAACTTTATATAACAAGAAATATATTTAACCTTATCTTATTAAACATTTTAAAAAAAAAAGTAATTATCGAAATTCATCATGATTTTCATAACGAAGGTAGAATTGTTAAATTTTTCTGCAAATATACTAATGTATTTGATAACAAGAATATTGTTAAAATTGTAGCTATTACAAACGCTGTGAAAAAATATCTTGTTAAAAATTTTAAAATTGATGCAACAAAGATAGAAGTAATTTCTAGCGCATCATCTTTAAAATTTAAATTTAGCAATCTGAAGAAAAAAAATTTTTATAACATTGGTTAT
>NZ_CVSB01000013.1 GCF_001179845.1 Candidatus Pelagibacter communis
ACTTTATTTATTTAAAGTTTATGTTTTTTTACATTAAAGTATAATATTAGCAATTAACAATTTTTCTTAATAATGAATAAAATTTTTTATTGGTCTCCATTTACTACAAGCAAAATTGCTACTGTAAAAGCAGTTATAAATTCAGCTGCATCACTAAATAAATTTTTTAAAAAAAATCATTTTAAAACAACTATAATTGATGCTGTAAATGAATGGAAAGATTTTGAGGATGAAATAAAAGAGAAAAAAATTGAATTAATTTATTTAAATAAAGACTCTTTTTTTAAATCATTTAAAAAAGATGGCTTCATAAGAAGCAGGTTTGCATATTTTTATATTTTTTTTAAATCTTTTTTTCCATTAATTAAAATTCTTCAAGAAAAAAAACCTGATTATTTTATAATTCATTTAATTACGTCTTTACCAATATTTTTATTCACTTTTAAAAAATTTGAATCAAAACTAATTTTAAGAATTTCAGGCTTACCTAAAATGACATTTTTTAGAAAACTTCTATGGAGACTGGCTGTTAAAAATATTTATATAATCACATGCCCTACTTTTGCAACTTATGAAAATTTATCTAAGTTTGAATTCTTAAAAGAAAAACTCTGTGTGCTAAATGATCCAATATTAAATATTAGTGAAATTCAAAAAATTAAAAACAAAGAAGTTATTATAAGTGAAAATATTAAACAAATTATTTTAAAAAAAAAATATTTCCTTTCCATAGGCAGATTTACAAAACAAAAAAACTATCTTTACTATTTAGATTGTATTCCTGAAATTTTAAAATTAGATAAAGATTTGTATTTTTTATTTATAGGCCAAGGAGAAGATAAAAAAAAATTTTTAGAAAATTCAAATAAATTAAATGTTGCAGATAGAGTTTTTATTTTAGATCACACAAAAAATGTTCACTTTTTTATGAATAATGCAAATGCTTTAGTTTTGCCCTCTTTATGGGAAGATCCAGGATTTGTCTTAGTTGAGGCTGGTTATAATGGTTGTCAAGTTATATCGAGTGATTGCCCAAATGGACCCTGTGAAATTGTTGGTAATGACGGTGGTTATTTATTTAAATCTAATTCTAAAAGTAGCTTGGTTCAAACAATAAGTAAATTTTTAAAAGATACAGAGCAAAACAAACTAAATAAAAAGGTAAATTTAAAAAAAAGATTAAAAAAATTTACTTCTTTTTACCACGCTAAAAATTTAAATAATATCATTTTAAATTTGAAAAAATAATTTTATTAATAATTATGAAAAAATTACCTACAAATTCTAAA
>NZ_CVSB01000014.1 GCF_001179845.1 Candidatus Pelagibacter communis
TATAACTTTAGAACTAAACACAGCCAGGAACCCATAAAACCAGTATGACCAGTAATTAAAACTTTTTTATTTTTCCAGTATTTCTTTGTAGGTCTCACAATTATTAATTACCACACTTTCCAGAGAGCTTTTTTCTTTTTCCAAATATTATTAATTTCAATTTTTTCTCTCATGGTATCCATACATGCCCAAAAACCATTATGTTTATATGCATTTAATTGTTTGATTTTAGATAATTGTGGCAAACAGTCTTCTTCAAAAATACTTTTATTATCTTTTAAATATTTAAAAATTTTATTAGTTAAAATAAAAAAACCTCCATTAATATATTCCATTGGTTTTTCTTTAATTTTAGCAACTTCAGAATTTTGAGAGATAGATAAAATACCTTTTGGATTTTTATATCTTACTGCAGTCAAGGTTGCGGCTTTTTTCTTTTTTTGATGAAACTTAATTAGCTTATCTATTTTTATATCACTTAATCCATCTCCATAAGAGACACAAAAAAACTTATCATTTTTAACAAAATTTCTAACTTTTTTTATTCTTCCACCAGTCATTGTATTAATACCTGTGTTTACAAAATTTATATTCCATTTCTCTAGATTTCTATATTTTAATAATTCTTTTTTAATTAGATTACCTTTGAAACCTAAGCAAATTACAAATTTGTTAATTCCATAAAATG
>NZ_CVSB01000015.1 GCF_001179845.1 Candidatus Pelagibacter communis
TATTAGCTAATGGTGAAGTAGTAATGGCTACTGGTTGGAATGGTAGATTCTTTAATGCGCAAATGGAAGGTACTCCACTTGTTCAAGTTTGGGATGCACAAATTCTTGACTATGAATATTTTGCATTAGTTAAAGATGGTCCAAACTATGCTAGTGGTGATGCAATGAAAGTACTTGCAGAAATGACAAGTACTGAAGGTTTAGCAGGAAGTGCTAAATATATTGCTTATGCACCTTGGAGAAAATCTTCAATTGCAATTATGGAAGCAGGAGAGCCTTGGTTTAAAGATGGTAAGACTAACATGGTACCACATATGCCAACAGCACCAGCTAACTTAAAAAGCCACATTCTTATGAATCCAGACTACTGGGCAGATAACCAGGATGAGATTAATGAGAAATGGGAAGCAATGAAAGCTGGTCTATAATTTAGTTTTATAGAATAGTTTTTTATACTATATTGAAAGGGCAGTTATTATAACTGCCCTTTTTTATTATGAGCCAAGAACAAATTTTATCATCTGATGGGGTACCTCTTCAGGAAAGTCTTAAAAAAGCTGAGCGTAAAAATAAGTTAAAAGCTGTTTTACTTGTAGCTCCATTATTCTTATTTATCTTAATTATCTATATATTTCCAATCGGTGACATGCTGTTTAGAAGCGTTGATGATCGTATGATCACCAAAATGCTTCCAAAAACATTCATGGCCATGGAGAAATGGGATGGAAAAGATTTACCAGAAGAACCGGTTTATGAAGGACTTTATGAAGATCTAAGTTTGTTAAAAAAAAATAAAACTTTTGGAAAAATCATAGCTAGATTGAACTACGAAAAGTCAGGTTTCAGTAGCTTAATAAAAAAGACAATACGAAAAATAGATAAACTTGAAGAGGGAAATTATAAAGAACAGTTTATTAAAATTCACAAAAGATGGGGCCAATCTGAATATTTAGTTGCCTTAAAGAATACAGCACCAAATTGGTCATATGCCAAATACTTAAAAGGTGTTGATTTAAAATTTGATGAAAGTAGAAATATCATACAGCAAGATGAAGATAGACGAATTTACAAAACACTTTGGCTGAGAACAATAAATGTAGCTTTCTGGGTGACAATTTTTTGTTTTATTCTTGCGTATCCAATTGCTCATTTATTAGCAACATTGCCAATGAAATACAGCAACTTGCTGATGATATGTGTACTACTTCCTTTCTGGACATCACTGTTAGTTAGGACATCAAGTTGGATGGTATTACTTCAACAACAGGGACCTATTAACGACTTGATTGTTTGGCTGGGTTGGGCCGCAGATGATAACAGGCCTGAATTAATGTATAATGTAATTGGTACCTTTGTTGCCATGACACAAATTCTTCTCCCATTTATGGTTCTACCGCTTTATAGTGTAATGAAAACTATCTCTCCAAGTTTAATGAGGGCTGGAAAATCATTAGGAGGAACTCCTTTAGTCTCTTTTTTTAAAATTTATTTTCCTTTAACAATTCCAGGAATTGGTGCAGGAAGTTTGTTGGTGTTTATCTTAGCAATTGGTTATTATATCACCCCAGCATTAGTGGGTGGAGCAAGTGGATCTTTAATTAGTAATAACATAGCTTATCACATGAAGAGTTCACTTGATTGGGCTTTTGCTTCAGCGCTTGGAACAATGCTTTTAGTGGGAGTATTGGCCATATATTGGGTTTATAATAAATTAGTGGGTATAGATAATATTAAATTAGGATAATTATGGCATTACCAAATCACACTCCACTAAATTATAGAATATGGCACTACACATATTTAACTTTTTGTTTTTTAGTGTTCTTTTTTTTGATTGCGCCATTGTTTGTAATCTTACCACTTTCATTTAACGCTGAACAATACATTCACTTTTCAGCAAAAATGTTAGCACTTGATCCTGAAGGATTCTCTTTAAGATGGTATGAAGATATGATTTTCGGTACAAAAAATCCATGGGGACTTGCAACAAAAAATAGTTTAATTATTGCTTTCTTTGCAACAATAGGATCAACAATTCTTGGTACTGTTGCAGCTTTAGGTTTAAGCAGTAGACACATGCCATATAAAGCTGCTTTTATGGCCTTATTAATTTCACCAATGATTGTCCCTCTAATTATATCTGGTACGGCAATTTTCTTTTTTATGGCAAAAGTTGGCTTAGCCGCTACTCATACAGGAATTGTTCTATCTCATATAATCTTAGGAACTCCATTTGTAGTTATCACTGTTACAGCAACTTTGTCAGGTTTTGATCACAGTGTAACTAGAGCAGCTGCAAGCCTAGGTAGTAATCCAGTGAATACATTTATGAAAATCACATTGCCACTAATTATGCCTGGTGTAATATCTGGAGCTTTATTCGCATTTGTTACATCATTTGATGAAGTAGTAGTAGTACTATTCTTAGCTGGATTAGAAAACACAACTATCCCAATTCAAATGTGGGTTGGACTAAGAGAACAGTTAAGCCCGACTATTATGGCTGTGGCAACATGTTTGATTGTTATGTCTACCCTAATTTTAGTAACTGCAGAATTATTAAGAAGAAGATCTGAGAGACTAAGAGGAATTCATAGATAATTAATTTACTTAGTTATTTTTTTTAATATAAAATCTTAATTTATGGAAATTAAAAAAGTTGTTGTGATTGGATCAGGAACAATGGGAAGTGGAATTGCAGCACACTTATGTAATGCGAAAATTCCAGTAACTCTTTTAGATTTAACAACTGAGATTTCAGAAAAGGCAAGAGGCAGAATATTCAAGTCAAAACCACCATTATTGTTAGATAAATCAAAAATAGACAATAT
>NZ_CVSB01000016.1 GCF_001179845.1 Candidatus Pelagibacter communis
TTTAAATAAATTAAAAATGAAGAAATTCCTACTATGTGAACAATTATATTATGGATATATCCATGCTTGACAAAAAAAATTGTTAAGTATGAAATGAAGGTTAAAAATAAAATTCCCAACAGCCCTTGATAACCAAGATTGTAGGATAATAAATCTTTATCAATAATCCTAGATAATAAGTAACCATAACCCAAAATAGAAAATGATATTATTAAAGCAGAAAAATATAAAAGAAAATAATTAGAAATCATCAATATATGACATACTCTATAAAGTAATTAAATCCAACTTTTGCTTACCCAATCTTTCGTTCCCATTATCTGTAACTAAATAAGTTTCACCTAAATTCATTGCCAAATTACTGTCTGAATCCATCAATATCATGTGCATAAAGAAAACGTTCCCTGGACTTAAAACATATGGATTGCCAGTATATAGCATAGGCCAATCCATCCAATTAGGTGAAAATGTTGAACCTAGAGAATATCCACATGCATTCATTCTTGATTTATTAAATCCCAAA
>NZ_CVSB01000017.1 GCF_001179845.1 Candidatus Pelagibacter communis
TCCATGTTCTCTCATTTTAGCTCTTAATTCATCTAACTGAGTCATTGTTAAACCTTGATAATGAGTAACCATGACAGCTTTGCTGTTTTCAAACTTACTAGTCATTTCTTCAATATAATTTTTCTTTTGTTCTTTGTTCATCATAACTATATCGATTTTCCTAATTTAACTTTATATGAAACACCCATTGTTGATGTAGCGAAAACACTTTTTACTAAATCACCTTTTAAAGTGTTGTTTGATTTCTCTTTCTCTAAAGCATCTAAAATTGCATTGTAGTTTTTTAGTAATTGATCATCATTAAAAGATTTTTTACCAATACTAACTCCAATATTTCCGTCTTTATCATTTCTAATTTCTACTTGACCAGATTTAGCATTAGTTACTGCTTCTTTAATATTTTCAGAGACTGAACCAAGCTTAGGATTAGGCATTAAACCTTTTGGTCCTAAAACTTTACCTAATTTAGACAGTTTAATCATCATTCCAGGTGTACAAATTAATTTTTGAAAGTTTAATTCTCCACCTTTAATTCTTTCAACAAATTCATCGCCACCTACAATATCTGCACCAGCATCTTTTGCATCTTGAGCTTTGTTATC
>NZ_CVSB01000018.1 GCF_001179845.1 Candidatus Pelagibacter communis
ATAAAAATGGCTAATCCTGATAAAGAAGTAATTTCTTTTGTAGGAGATGGTTCTTATTTATTAAATAATACAGATATTTATTCATCAGTTATTACAAAAAACAAATTGATAATTATAGTTTGTGATAATGGTGGGTTTGCAGTTATCAATCGACTTCAATTATTTAAAGGTGGTAAAGAATATAATAACTTATTAAAGAGCTCTAATACTCCTGGACTAGTTGATGTTGATTTTGCAAAACATGCAGAAAGTATGGGAGCTAAATCTGAACATGTTAATTCAATTTCAGATCTTGAAGCTGCATTTAAGAGAGCAAAAGCATCCGATGTAACATACGTTATTTCAATTAAAACTCATGCTTATAAATGGGTTGAGGGATCAGCTTTTTGGGATAGCCCTACACTAGAAATTCCTAAAACTAAAGAAAATGAAGAGGCTTTAAAACTTTATAAAGAGGGAAAAGGCAAACAAAGACAAGGTGTATAAACCTGTATGAACAAAGTATTTAAAGTTGGTCTCATAGGGTGTGGTCATATTTCTGAAACTTATTTTAGAGCTGAAAAATATTTTAATAATATCAAAATTGTAAAGTGTGCAGATATCAATCATAACAACGCTCTTAAGTGTGCGAAGATTTATAAAATCCAAGCTTTAAGCGTAAAAGATTTATTAAAAGATAAAGAGGTTGAAATAATTTTAAATTTAACCATTCCTAAAGCGCATTATCAAGTTGCAAAGCAAGCTTTACTAAATAATAAACATGTTTATTCAGAAAAACCATTAGCTATTAATTTTAAAGATGGAAATGATCTAATTAAAATAGCTAAAAAGAAAAAACTTTATATTGGCAATGCACCAGATACATTTTTAGGTGGCGGTATTCAGAAATCAAAAGAATTAGTTGATAAAAAAATAATTGGAAAAATAAATTTAGGTAATGCTATTTTTGCTTTTCCTGGAGTGCAATCTTATCATCCAAACCCTGAACCATGGTTTTCAAAAAAAGAGGGAGGTCCAGTAATTGACATGGGTCCTTATTATTTAACAGCTTTAGTGAATTTATTAGGA
>NZ_CVSB01000019.1 GCF_001179845.1 Candidatus Pelagibacter communis
TTATTAAAAATAAATTTAAATTTAAAAAAATTAATTTTTTTAAATGGAATAAATTAATCCAAACTAATGCTGAAAAAATTAATTTTAAAAGATTTGATTTTGAAACAGAATTAGCAATATTATATTCAAGTGGAACTACTGGAAAACCTAAATGTATTTGTCATAGATCTGGTGGTGTCTTAATCCAGCATATGAAGGAACATCAATTACATTGCAATATTAAAGAAAATGATAACGTTTTTTATTTTACCACATGTGGATGGATGATGTGGAATTGGTTAGTTAGTTCATTAGCATCGAGGGCATCTATTGTTCTTTTTGATGGATCTCCAATGTTTAAATCTGCTGATTTGCTTTTGAAAATAGCACAAAGAGAAAAAATAACTTTATTTGGAATAAGTGCGAAGTATGTAGATGCTTTAAGAAAATTTAAACCAAAATTAAAATATAAATTTAAACTAAATAAACTAAGAACAATTTGTTCAACTGGCTCACCTCTTTCAGAAGAAAGTTTCAAATATGTTTATAAGCATATTAAAAAAAATGTACATTTGTCATCTATTTCTGGTGGTACCGATATTGTTTCGTGCTTTGTGTTAGGAAATTTATATCAGCCAGTAAATATAGGAGAAATACAAAACAATGGTTTGGCTTTAGATGTAGACGTTTTAAGTGATAAAGGGAAGTCTTTAAAAAATAGTAAAGGAGAACTTGTCTGTAAAAATCCTTTTCCATCAATGCCTTTAAAGTTTTGGAATGATAAAAATGATATTAAATTTAAGAGTGCTTATTTTAATAGATTTAAAAACATATGGCACCATGGAGATTACGCAGAGATAAAAAATAGTGGAGGATATATAATTCATGGAAGATCAGATACCACCTTAAATCCAGGAGGTGTAAGACTTGGAACAGCAGAGATATATTCAGAAGTTGAAAAGTTTAAAGAAATAAAAGAGTCTATTGTTGTAGGACAATCATGGGATAATGATGTTAGAATAGTTTTATTTATTGTAATGAGCAAAAATTATTCATTAACAGCAGAATTAATTAACAAAATTAAATTACAAATAAAAAAAAATGCATCTCCTAGACATGTTCCAAGTAAAATTATTGTTGTAAAAGATATACCTCGAACAAAAAGTGGCAAAATAGTTGAACTTGCAGTTAAAAGTAAGATAGAAGGAAGTCAAATTAAAAACATTGAAGCTTTAGCAAATCCCGAAGCTCTTGAACAATTTAATAATTTAAAAGAATTGAGCAATTAAATGTTAAAAAATTTTGTCAAAGACCTAAAGCCCTCATCTACTCTTGCAATGAATGAAACTTCAAAACAATTAGAACAACAAGGAAAAAAAATCTTTAAATTTGGTTTTGGACAATCACCATTTAAAGTACCTGAGGATGTAGTTGAAGAATTAAAAAGTAATGCCTATCAAAACAAATATTTACCCATGCAGGGCCTTGAGGAATTAAGGGAAGCTGTAGCGAAATATTCATCTAAAAAGAAAAATTATAACTACAAAGCTAACAATGTAATTATTGGACCAGGATCTAAAGAATTAATGTTTTTATTACATGTAATTTTTGATGGTGAAATTATATTGCCAGCACCCAGTTGGGTTTCATATGCACCACAAGCTATTTTAGGGAGAAATAAAATTCAAATTCTCCAAACAGAAAGAGAAAACAACTGGTTTCCTACTGGAGCACAAATTGAGAAAATCATATCAAAAGATAAAGATAAAAATTATTTATTATTTTTAAATTCACCGAACAATCCTTCTGGACAGGTTTGTAACAAATTAGAAGAAATTTCAGAAATTGCCAAAAAGTATAATCTTATAATATTATCAGATGAAATATACTCAGAATTAACATTTTCGAAAAATTTTAAATCTATCTCAAGTTATTGTCCTAAAAAAACTATTATTAGTACTGGACTTAGTAAATGGTGTGGTGCAGGAGGATGGAGACTTGGTTATTTTATAATTCCAGATGAATTGAATAATATAAAAAATATGATCAATGTATTAGCTAGTGAAACTTTTTCTGCTGTGAGCGCACCTATTCAGTATGCAGCAATCAAAGCTTACGAAAATGATCATTCAAATTATATTACAAAATCAGTAAATATTTTAAGTGCAGTTGGTAAATATGTTTTTTCAAATTTAAAATCAAATAAGGTATTGATTAATGAACCTCATGGAGGATTTTATTTAATGCCAGAATTTTTAAATAACAAATTTAAAACTTCATCAGAAATGTGTAAGGATATATTAAATAATACTGGAGTTGCTTTATTACCAGGTTCTGATTTTGGGTTTAATCCAGATAAAATGTTAGCAAGGTTAAGTTTTACAGATTTTGATGGACAAGAGTTTATGAACAATATTGATGAAACAAAAAAAATTGATGAAAATTTAATTAATAAGTTTGCGCCAAAAGTAGTAGAAGGTGTTAATAAACTAAAGAATTGGTCAGAAAACTTATAAAATCACTCTGTACACCTACGATTATATTTTGTTAGAATAAACTTATAAAAATAACGACATAAAAATAGAGGGGTAAACAATGAAAAAAATAATCACATCTCTATCAAGTGCTTTACTGATTTTATTTGCATCATTGTCTTTGACAACTGTTGCTAAATCAGCTGAGTTCTTTACGATAGGAACAGGCGGACCTACAGGAGTATACTTCCAAACAGGGAACGCTATATGTAAAATGCTTCACAAATCAGCAATTAGTGCTGAACATGGTAGAAAAAAAGGTACAGCTAAAGCTTATAGATGTACTGCTCCATCCACTGGTGGATCTAACTACAATATTGGTCAGATAGCAGCTGGAGAATTCCAATTTGGTGTAGCGCAATCAGACTGGCAGTATCATGCTGTTAATGGATCTAGTAAATGGGAAGGAAAACAATTTAGTAATTTGAGAGCAGTTTTCTCAGTTCACAATGAGCCTTTTCAAATTTGGGCTAGAAAAAAAGCAAAAATTAAAGATTTTGCTGGATTAAAAGGAAAAGTAGTTAACATCGGTAATCCTGGTTCAGGTCAAAGAGGAACTATGGAAGAACTAATGAAAGCAATGGGTGTTGATAACAGTTTCTTTAAATCAACAACTGAACTTACATCTTCTGAACAAGTTAAAGCGCTATGTGACGGAAAAATAGATGCATTTGGTTATTCTGTTGGATTTCCAAATGGTGCTATGGAACAAGCAGCAACTTGTGCAGCAAAAGCATCTCCAATTAATTTAACAGGTTCTGAGGTTCAAGGTTTAATTGATGGTGCAGATTATTATGCACAGGCAGTAATACCTAAAGGAACTTACACAGGTCAGAAAAAAGATGCTACAACTTTTGGTGTAAAAGCTACTGTTGTTACTTCTGCAGATGTTTCTGAAGAGCTTGTTTATTTAGTTACAAAAGCTGTGATGGAAAATTTTGATGATTTCAAAAAACAACATCCAGCATTTGGATTCTTGGAAAAGAAAAACATGATTAAAGATGGTTTATCTGCTCCATTACATCCAGGTGCAATAAAATACTATAAAGAAGCTGGGTTAATGTAATCCAATTTTTATTAATTAAAAAGGCCTGGTAATTTTTACCGGGCCTTTTTTTTATGGTATGAATAATTTTGATGAGCGACTCAATCAGCAGTAAAATTAAAAATAAAATAAGCGAAGACTTATCACCAACTAGAAATATTACTGGTTTTCATTTAAAAATTGTTTCAGCAATAGCAATTATTTGGTCACTATTTCAACTTTGGTACGCTTCACCATTTCCATTTATGCTAAATTTTGGAATGTTTAAGGGATTGCCAGCAAGAGCAATTCATTTAGGTTTTGCTTTAACTTTAGCCTTTTTAATTTACCCAATCTCAAAAGGTAAGAAAATTTCGTTTTTTGATGTTTTGATCAGTTTTATGGGAGCGATATCGTGTCTTTATATTTATTTTTTTTATGATCAGTTGGTTGAAAGAGGGGGTGTTCTTTTAAATCTCAAGATCTCAGAAACATTAAATTTTCCGTTAGAATTGATTTTAGGAGGATGTGGAATTTTAATTCTTTTAGAGGCCACTAGAAGAGCAATTGGTTTACCTTTGGTAATTATAGCTAGTTGTTTTCTATTGTTTTCATACTTTGGAAGGTATGCGCCTGAAATAATTTCTCATGGTGGTTTGTCTTTAAATAGACTTGTAGGCTTCCAATGGCTTGATCAAGAAGCAATTTTTGGAATTCCAATTGGGGTATCAGTAGATTTTATTTTCCTATTTGTTTTATTTGGCGCTTTGCTTGAAACTGCTGGTGGTGGAAAATATTTTTTAGATCTTGCTTTTGCAATGGTTGGAAAAATGAGAGGAGGACCTGCAAAGGCAGCAATATTAGGCTCAGGTATGACTGGATTAATTTCGGGATCTTCAATTGCAAACACAGTTACTACTGGAACTTTTACAATTCCAATTATGAAAAAAACTGGTTTTTCAAAAGAAAAAGCTGGTGCTATCGAGGTTTCTTCATCAGTCAATGGTCAGATCATGCCACCTGTCATGGGCGCGGCTGCATTCGTAATGGCAAGTTTTATTGGTGTAACTTACTTTGAAATAGTTAAACATGCTTTCTTACCAGCAATTATTTCTTACATAGCATTATTTTATATTTCACATTTAGAAGCTTTAAAATTAAATCTCAAAGGAATGGATGATGCAGATGTTCCTCATTTAAAAAAAACTTTTTTATCTGGGATACATTTTTTAATACCAATTTTTGTTTTAATTTATACTTTGGTTTATTTAAGATTTACTGCCTCATATTCAATTTTTTATGCAACCATTACTTTGGTTTTAGTCAATTTAATAAATTTGTTAATTAAAAATGAAATTAAAAAAGATACTCTTAAAGAATGGTTTAATCAAACAATAGTTGGTTTTGAAAAAGGCGCTTTAAATATGGTTGCTGTTGGTATAGCGATTGCAACTGCAGGAATTATTGTTGGTGCAGTTGGATCTACAGGCTTAAGTACTAATTTAATAATAGTTATAGAATCTATAGCTAAAGATAACGTTACTATATTATTATTTTTAACAATTATTTTGTGCTTACTTTTAGGAATGGGTTTGCCAACAACGGCAAATTATGTTGTTGTTGCTTCTTTAATGGCGACTGTGTTGGTGGATGTTGGGAATGCCTCAGGTTTTATTTTTCCGTTAATTGCAGTTCATTTATTTGTCTTTTATTTTGGCTTAATGGCTGATGTAACGCCACCAGTGGGACTTGCCTCTTATGCAGCTGCAGGAATATCTGGTGGAGATCCCTTAAGAACAGGGGTGCAAGCTTTTTGGTATAGTTTAAGAACAGGAATTTTGCCAATTGTATTCTTATTTAACCATGAACTTTTACTTATTGGTATTGAAAATATTTGGCATGGATTGATTGTAATTATAACTTCTTTAATTGGGATTTTAGTATTTACCTCAGCCACCCAAGGATGGTTTATTAATAAACTTAAATGGTATGAAATAATTATTTTTTTTGTAATTTCTATCTCCTTGTTATCACCCGACTTTGTTTTAAACAAATTTTATCCAAAATATAATTATGAGGAAATTACTAAAATTAATTCAATGAAATTAGACTCAACAAAAGAAATTCAAATTAAAATAACAAGGCCTAGTTTATACGGAGAAAGATATAAGTTATTTGTGATATCAAAAAATACTTTTGAAGATAAATTTACTTTAGAGGACTATGGAATTACATTAATGAAACAAGATGATAAAGTTGTTGTTGATAATTTGAAATGGAATGGAGAAGCAAAAAAAAGTGGTTTTGAAATGGGAGACTATATAAGTGAATTTAAAATTGAAAATTCAGATAGACCATCCAAAAATATCGTTTATCCTATAGCAATATTATTATTAGTAGTATTTGGCTACTTTAACTTAAAAAGAAAAGAGTATATTACCCACCTGGACCTAAATTAGAAGGCTTTATTTTAATAATTTTCCATACTCCAGACGCAGAGGTAATTATTTTATCATTACACTTTAGCTCACAAAACAAAAACACAAGAGTATTCGTTTTTTTTAAAATTTTTGTATGTCCAATAATTTCATCTCCAACTTTTGAAGCGCCTATAAATTTTATATCTAAGGAGATAGTTACACATGGCGCATTTCCTGCAGCTCTATGTGCAGCTGTTCCTGCTCCTGCATCTATTAAAGCAGATAAATAACCCCCATGAGTTATTCCAGCAGCATTCAAATGATTTTCATTAATTATAGATTTAAATTCATATTCATTTTCTGAAATAGCTCTAAATAAAACACCTCCATTGTGTTTCATAAATCCAGGTTTAATACTTATTTGCTCAAATTCATTGCTCATAATTTTTTATAATACAAAAGTTAAAATTAATAAAATAATTAAAATAATTATAAAAAAATAAATTACTGATTTTTGTAAAGATGCATTCAAAAGCCAATTAAACATTTTTATTTCCTTTTTGGTGGACCGCCCAGAACTCGAATCTGGAATCTCCCGGTTCGTAGCCGAGCGCCTTATCCAATTTGGCCAGCGGTCCTTTTAAATAATATATCTCATATATCAAAGTTTTTGATTTAAT
>NZ_CVSB01000020.1 GCF_001179845.1 Candidatus Pelagibacter communis
CTATAGCTGATGATGTAAAAGTTAATGGTGCTGAGCTTAAAGACGGTCTTTTAACAATATCTTGTGAAAGAATAATTCCAGAACATAAAAAAAAGAAGCTTATTGAAATTAAATAAGTCTTAAACCTTGCTTGTGGGGATTTCTCCCCACAAGTTTAAATTAATTATTTCTTTGCCATTATAGCATTTAAAACAAACGCTAGTAATCCAGCAGGTATAAGTCCTGTTGTTAACAATAATTTCAAACTTATTCCAAAATCTGGAATATTTTTTACAAAGTCTGGCAACAATGACATTCCAATTCCAAAAGATAGAGATAGAGCTAAGATTAATAAATTTCTTTGATCCATTTCTGCTCTTGAAATCAATTTAATACCAGCAGCTACAATCATACCAAACATAATGATTGCTGCTCCACCAATCACAGACTCAGGCATTGCAGCGATTATTCCACCTAATTTTGGAAATAATCCCATTAGAACCAAAACTATTCCAGCTATAGTTCCAACGTGTCTACTTACAACTCCTGTAAAAGCAACTAGTCCAGCATTTTGTGAATAAGATGTATTTGGCATCGCATTAAATATTGCACCAAATGCAGTACCAACACCATCTGCCATAATTCCACCTGATATTTCTTTATCCGTTGCTTCTCGTTTAGCACCACCCATTGTCGTAGCACTAATATCTCCAATTGTTTCAATTGTTGTAACAATTGACATAAACAACATTAGAATTATTGCACCAGGTACAAAATCAATTCCATATTGAAGTGGCATTGGAAATGCAAACCATGATGCGGAAGCAATTTTTCCATAGTTAACCATTCCTAGTGCTGCTGCAACTATGAAGCCGGCTACTATTCCAATTAAAATTGATCCTGCAGAAGCCATTCCTTTGCCTCTAAGATTAAAAAAGATAGCAACTATAAACACTGTGAAAGCGACCGTTAAGTGATTTGCATTTGCAAAGATTTCAGGTTTATTGTTCATTAACCATCCACCTCCACCAGCATACATGAAGCCAACTTTAAGCAAACTAAATCCGATCATTAACACAACTATACCGGTGACTAATGGTGGGAATAGATGCCTTATTGGTTTTAAAACTTTTCCAATAAAAATTTGAAAAATTCCTCCAATAAATGCAGCTGTAAATACTGCACCCAATCCTGCTGCTTTAAATGGTAGCATAATCGGTATAAACGCAAAACTTGTTCCTTGAACAATAGGAAGTCTTGCACCAATTTCTTTGTATCCAACAGTTTGAATAATTGTCGCAACTCCCGCTACAAACAAAGCCATTTGAATCAAAAATATTTTTTGTTCAGGCGTTTGACCAAAAACTCCAGCCACAATAATAGGAACAGTTATATTACCAGCAAACATTGCTAGCACATGCTGAATTCCCAAAGGTATGGATTTATTTAATGGAAGCTTCTTGTCTGGACTGTTTGCAGAAGAGCCCGCTTTTGTTTTTCTTGAAGCCATATAACCTCCGTCGTTAACTAAATAGACGTTATATTATTGGCTATGAATTAAAATAAAAAAACTGATAATTTTAAAATAACTCCACTTTAGATAATAAAAAAAACCTATTATGAGCAGATTTATTTTAATAATAAATTTTAAAAGCAACCGTTTGAAACGAAGCCTATAACTATATTTTCTGAATTTATTTCAAATCTTCGCTCACAAGGAACAAGGTATTTTTTGCTATTATAAACTAGCTCAAAATTCCCTTTTGCATTTTTAAAATCCTCATCTGGTTTTCCAAGCTCCATTTGAAGTTCACTAGAAGATTTTCCAAGGAATTTGCTTAATTTTTCATTTTCTTTTTCAACAATAGCATCTGTTTTATCTTTTACAGTTTGACACCCTGAAAAAAAAATTATGATAATCAAAAGACTTATTGCTGATTTAAATTTTGTCATAAGTTTAAATTAACTTTTTTGTTTAATAAATTATTAACTCTTAAGTTGTATAAATAATTTATTTCTTATTACATTTAAGTTTAATTATAGTAACAATTGTGTTCTTTATTTGATGGTTCAAGAATATGAATGAAAAAACCCTAGAAAAGATACTAAATATATTTTCAAAAGAAGTTTTACCTCTTACTGAAAAAGGTGTTGCTAAAGGTAGTAAAATATTTGGTGCAGCAATAATTAAAAAAGATGATTTATCGCTTGTAGTTGCAGAAACAAACAATGAAATAGAAAATCCATTGTGGCATGGTGAAATGCATGCTCTTAAAAAATTTTATGAATTAGATACAAATACAAGACCAAAAGAAAAAGACTGCATGTTCTTAAGTTCACATGAGCCCTGCAGTATGTGTTTGAGTGCAATCACATTTTCTGGATTTGATAATTTTTATTATTTGTTTCCGTATACTGACACAAATGAGAAATTTAATATTCCACATGATTTAAATATACTCAAAGAAGTATTCAAAATTAATGATGGAGAATATAATAAAGAAAATTCTTATTGGAAAAGTCAAAATATAAACTTACTTATTGAAAATTTACCTACTTCAAAAAAAGAAAGTATTTTAAAACAATTAAATGAAATTAAAAAAAAATATCAAATTTTATCAAATCAATATCAGGAAAATAAGGATGGAAATTCTATACCATTAAATTAAGTAATGAATACAAACCTTAAAATTTCAAATGTAACTAAAATATATCCTGGGTGTGTTGCAAACGACAATGTTTCACTCGAATTTAATAGTGGTAAAATTTATGCTCTTCTTGGAGAAAATGGTGCTGGAAAATCTACACTAGTTAAAATTCTATCAGGCGTCATCATTCCTGACGAAGGTAAAATTTATTTAAATGAAAATAATCTAAAGCTTAATTCGCCATTAGATGCAAAAAAAAATGATATCGGAATGGTATTCCAGCATTTTAATCTTTTTGAAACTTTGTCCGTATTTGAAAACTTAATAATAGATTCAGATGAACAAAGGGAAAGTTTAAGAGAAAAAATTGATACAATTATGAAAAAATATAATTTTTCAATTGATCTTAATATTCCTGTTCTAAATCTATCAGCAGGTCAAAAACAGAAAGTGGAAATAATAAGATGTCTAATAAGGAGTCCAAAAGTTTTAATTATGGATGAACCAACATCTGTATTAACAGAACAAGAAACGAGTGAATTATTCTTATCTTTGAAAAAATTTTCAGAAGAAGGAATTTTAATTATTTATATTACACATAAACTAAAGGAAGTTATGCAGCTTTGTGATGAAGTTGCTGTAATGAGAAGAGGAAAGTTAGTTTCTGTAAGTGAAATAAAGAACGAAAATGTTGAGTCACTTGCTAACAAAATGGTGGGTCAGAACCTAAAAACAATTAAGAAAAAAAAAGCAAAAACTTCATCAGATCAATTAATTAAAATAACAAATCTTAATTTTACAAGTGAAGATCCTTTTGAAACAAATTTAATAGATATTAATTTTTCTGTTAATAGAGGAGAGTGTTTAGGAATTGCTGGTATATCAGGGAACGGACAAAGTGAATTATTTCGAGTATTAAGTGGTGAAATTATTTCGGAAAAGAACTCTATAGAATTTAACAATAATTACATAGGAGATTTAAATCCTCAAGAAAGAAGAGAATATTTGATGGCCTTTTCTCCAGAGGATAGGCTTGAGCAGGCTGCAATTCCACAAATGAAAATTTTTGAAAATGTAGCTCTAAACAATTTTAAATCATCAAATTTTTTTAATAATGGATTAATAAACGAAAACAAAATTAAAGAGCATTCCAAAAAAATAATTTCAGATTTTAATGTTAATACGGACAACATTGAATTAAAAAGCCAATTTTTGTCTGGAGGTAATCTTCAAAAATTAATTATTGGAAGAGAATTAATAACTTCTCCAGATTTATTAATTTGTTTTAATCCAACTTGGGGTCTAGATGTTGGGGCAATAAATTATATCCACGAAACATTGATTAAAATCAATGAACAAAATAAATCAATTATATTAATATCTACAGACACTGATGAATTATTAAAATTAAGTGATAAAATTTCAGTAATTCATAAAGGAAAATTGTCAAAAATTATGAATGCTGAAGAAGTTACCTCTGAAAAACTTGGGATACTAATGGGAGGAGCAGATTGATTAAAATCGTAAAAAGAGATCAACCATCAAGAGCTATTTTTTTCTTTACACCTGTGTTAGCTATCTTTCTAACATTAGTAGCGGGAGGTTTGATTTTTTTTATTTTAGGTTTTAAACCATTTGAAGCTCTTAAATTTTTTTTCATAGTTCCAATTGCAGATAAATATGGTTTCAGTGAATTACTATTAAAAGCTACACCTCTTTGTTTAATAGCAATCGGTTTATCTTTTTGTTTTAAAAGTAATAACTGGAATATTGGAGCCGAAGGACAATTAACTTTCGGGGCGATAGTTTCGGGAGGAGTTGCATTATTGTTTTATGAGCAAGAAGGATTTTACATTCTTCCAATAGTAATTTTAGCTGGTGCAATCGGTGGTATGCTGTATGCATCAATACCTGCAATCTTAAAAACTTACTTTAATACAAATGAAATATTAGTAAGTCTTATGTTGGTATATGTCTCAAAATTAATTTTGGACTACCTTGTTGTTGGTCCGTGGAGTAATCCAGAGGGATTTAATTTTCCTGAAACTAGACAGTTCAGTGAATCTGCTAAACTTCCGTTGTTATTTGAAGGACTGAGAATTCACGCGGGTATATTTTTAGCTTTAGCTGCGGTGGTTATCAGTTGGTTTGTTTTTTATAAAACGTATTTAGGGTTCCAAATGAAAGTTTCGGGTTTTAGTTTAAAGACAGCAAAATATGCCGGATACAAAGGTAAAAAAATGATCATCCTCGTTTTTCTAATAAGTGGTGCTTGCGCAGGTTTAGCTGGAGTTGGAGAGATAACTGGACCAATTGGACAGCTTCATAGAGAAATTTCTCCAGATTATGGTTTTACTGCTATAATTGTAGCGTTTTTGGGTCGTTTACATCCTGTTGGTATCATCTTTGCATCTCTAGTTGTTGCAATAACTTATCTGGGTGCTGAGACAGCTCAAATATTTATGCAAATACCTAAATATACTGGTCAGGTTTTTCAAGGAATGATTTTATTTTTTCTTCTTGCATCGGATTATTTACTTTTTTTCAAAATTAAATTCATAGGTTTAAAAAAATGATCATCGATATAAATTTTATTGGACTGATAATTGCATCAATCATGGCCTCTGCTGTTCCTTTAATCCTAGCGTCTTGTGGTGAACTGATTACAGAAAGGTCTGGAGTTTTAAACCTTGGTGTTGAAGGAATGATGATCATTGGTGCTATTTCAGGTTTCGCGTTAATGACTGTTACAGGAAGTTTAATTATTGCAATTTTTGGTGCAATGTTAGCTGGAGTTTTAATTTCAACTATTTTTGCATTCCTGACTCAAACATTGATCACAAATCATGTTGCTACTGGTTTGGCGCTTACAATATTTGGAATTGGTATTTCTGCGATGATAGGAAAAAATTTTGTAGGTATTCCTGGAAAAGAGTTTCCTGTTATATTTGAAGGTTTAAAAGACACAATACCACTTTTAGGTCCAATATTATTTGGGCATTCAATTGTTTTTTATTTTGCTTTTGCCCTTCCCTTTATAACTAGCTATTTTTTAAAAAAAACGAAAATTGGATTAATTGTAAGAGCTGTAGGAGACTCACCTGAGTCTGCATCTAATCAAGGAATAAATGTTAGGCTAGTTCGTTACGCTTGTATACTTTATGGAGGCGCAATGAGTGGACTTGCTGGTGCATATTTATCTATGATTTATACTCCTCAGTGGATTGAAAATATGACAGGTGGAAGAGGTTGGATCGCATTGGCTTTGGTGGTTTTCTCAACGTGGAACCCAATTAAAATTTTGATTGGTGCTATGATTTTTGGTGGCTTAACAATTATTCAGTTTCATATGCAAGCAATTGGAGTAAGGATTCCTGTGCAATTTTTAACAGCTCTACCTTACATCGTTACTATAATAGTTTTAGTTGTAATTTCTCGTGATAGTAGAAAAATAAGACTAAGTACTCCGAGTTCATTGGGGAAATCTTTTCATAAAGACAATTAATTTAAAAATAATCATTTTTTTTTAGATAATTTAATTTAAATTTAAATAATTAAAAAATCAAAAGGGGAAATAAATTTATGCATAAATTTTTAATTCGTTCTTTCGTCTCTTCTTTAGTTTTATTATTTACATTAACTGTAGCTGCAGTTGCCAAAGATGTTAAAGCAGCTTTTGTTTATATTGGTCCAACTGGTGACCATGGATGGACATATCAGCATGATGTAGGTAGAAAAGCTGTTGAAGCTGCCGGATTTAAAACAACTTACGTAGAAGGTGTTCCAGAAAGTGCCGATGCTGAAAGGGTTCTTAGACAATTAGCTAACTCTGGTCATGATGTTATCTTTACAACTAGTTTTGGATATATGAATCCAACTAACAAAGTTGCAAAAGAGTTTCCAAATGTAAAATTTGAACATGCTACTGGATACAAAAGAGAACATCCAAATGTTTCAACATACGCAGCTAGATTCTACGAAGGTAGAACTATCTTAGGAACAATTGCTGGAACTATGACAAAATCAAATGTTATTGGATATGTTGCATCTTTTCCAATTCCTGAAGTTATCAGAGGTATCAATTCATTTACTTTAGCAGCTCAAAAAGTTAACCCAAATATTAAAACTAAAATTGTTTGGGCTTTCACTTGGTATGACCCAGGTAAAGAAGCAGAGGCAGCAAAAGCTTTAATCGATCAAGGTGCTGATGTAATTGCTCAACATACAGATAGTACTGCTATTGTTCAAATGGCTGAAAAAGCTGGAGTATATGCTTTTGGACAAGCAAGTGATATGGACAAGTTTGCTCCTAAAGCTGTATTGACTTCAGTTGAAAACAATTGGGGGCCATATTACGTAGACAGAGTTAAAGCTGTTGCGAACGGTACATGGAGCCAAAAAGATACTTGGCATGGTATTGGAGATGGTATGGTTGTGATATCAGATTTAGATTCACAAATGCCAGCTGACCTAAGATCAAAAGTTAAAAAACTTCAAGCGGATTTAGCATCTGGTAAAGTTCATTCTTTCACTGGACCAATTTATGATCAGAAAGGTAACTTGATGGTTGCTGAAGGAAAAACTGCAGATGATGGAATGCTTGCAGGAATGATGACTTACGTTAAAGGTGTTGAAGGAGATATACCTAAGTAATCAGTTTCCAATTTAAAAAATTTAAAAGGCCGGTTTTTTAACTGGCCTTTTTTATATCTGATGTTTTTTTTTGATTTCTTCAATCCTTAATTCTTCGTAAATTTCGAAGGGTTGTACTATCCAGGGATTATCAGGAAGTCTATTTGCACAAAAGTCTGGCTCAAATGTTGATTTCTTTTTTTTAAACAATGTTGCTGTTTTAATATCTTCTATTTTATCCTTAATGGGTTCGTATTTTTTTAACCAATCTATACTTTTGTTAAAAGTGATTCCTGTATCAGATAAATCATCACATAAAAGTATTTTTCCACCCATATTAGGTGCTATCGAACTCATTTCTCTTGAAAACACAATATCACCCTGCTCATCCTCTACTCCCTTACCACTGTAAGACTCAACTGCTAGATATGCACATTTTAATTTAAAAATTCTACTTAAAACATCTATCATCGGCGCTGCTCCACGCATGATACCAACTAGTATTGTTGGTTTATATCCGCTCTCATCAATTTGGATTGCAAGTTTCTCAACAGTTTTGTTATACTCATCCCAGCTAACAATCATTTTTTCAGACATAATTTTTTATATCTAGTTATTTAAATAATAAAACTAAAACTGCAAGAACGATAAGTGCTATTATTGAAGAAATTAAAATATACAACCTATGAATGTTTCTTCCTCTTAAATTAAAATAATGTCTTGCTACTCCAGAAATAACAGCAATCGCACATAATATTAACCAATTATATTGGTGATAAACTAAAAAACTCGAATGCCCAGAAAGCATTATAAACAAAACTAAAAAAGTTGAATAATTATTGTGAATAGATCTTTGTTTAGCTGCTAAAGATAAGCTCATATCAAATTTTTCACCTCTTTCGCTGCTACTAATTATGTTCATTTGATTAGGGATGATTACCGTGAAAACATTACCAAACATATTGGATCCAATGATTAATCCAACACTTAAAATTGCAAATTTCGGTCCAAATAATTTTGTAAGTCCAAATGATACAACTGCCAGCAAAATTATTCCCGTGGATATAAATAAAATATTATTCTCAATTAATTTTGATTTGCATAAAAGATCATAAATAAACCAAGCTACAATCAATGATAAAAGTGAGATAATAATAGCATAACTTGGAGGCATTAACAGAACACGCTTATCAACCATCAATACTCCAGCGTTATAATAGTAAATTACAACTAAGAGCAACATTCCAGTTACAAAAGTTAAGTAACTTTGCCACTTAAAGATTACTAATCTATTTAAGTAATCCTGAGGTGGAGATGTTTTCAACCTCGAAAGTTTGTAAAAAAAACCTGAATGCATCAGATATCCTTCACCATCGATATCATCACTTGTTATATTTTTATTTAAATTATTATCTAAGTAATTAAATAAAAAACTATTACCTACCCATAATATTGCAAACAAGACATGGCCCCATCTTAAAATAACTTCTAACCATTTTATTGTATAAGGTAAAAATTCCATCAATATTTAATTTTATCTACTTTTTTATCCCAAATTTCAAATGCTTTTAAAGCTTCATCTCTAAGCATTTGTACCATTTTAATTTTCCTATCATCAATTTTTTTTGGAATTTCTGAATAAATAAACGAGTCATCGAAATCTATATTTTTTGCATCTTCTCTTGTATTTGCATAATATATTTTATCTAACCTTGACCAATAAATTGCTGAAAGACACATCGGGCAAGGTTCACAAGATGTATAAATCTCACACCCAGAAAGATCAAAAGTATTTAAATTTTTACAGGCTTCTCGAATTGCTACTATTTCTCCATGAGCAGTTGGATCATTTGAAGAAGTAACTTTATTAGAACCCTCTGCAATAATCTTATCATTCTTAACTATAACGCTTCCAAAGGGACCTCCAATAGTATTCGCACTATTAATTGATAGCTCAATGGCTTTTGCCATAAATTTTTTCTTATCTTCCATTTTAATTTTTAATTTTATTTTTAATTTTGTTGATACTCATTAAAATTCTTTCAGGTGTTGCCGGTGCATTAAGTTCTGGTGCAAACTGATAATTTCCAATTGAAGCAACTGCATCTTTAATTGCATAAAAAACACTCATGGCTAGCATCAAAGGAGGTTCACCAGTTGTTTTTGCTTTATTAACAACTTTTTCTTTGTTTAATCCCTCTTTAAAAATTTCTACATTAAATTTTTTTGGAATATCGCTTACTGCAGGTATTTTATATGTCGATGGAGAAAAAGTTGTAATCTGACCATCTGATTTCCACTTTAATTCTTCTATTGTTAGCCAACCTTGTCCTTGAACAAAGCCACCCTCAATCTGACCTAATTCTAGTGCTGGATTTATTGGTTTGCCGGCATCATGCAAGATATCCACTCTTTCTAATATATTTTCACCCGTTAAAGTATCTACAGTTACTTCCGAAACAGCTGCTCCGTAACAAAAGTAATAAAAAGGTCTTCCTCTAAATTTTTTTTTATCAAAATTAATTTTTGGTGTTGAATAGAAGCCTGATGACGAAAGAGATATTCTATTTAAATATGCCTCTTGAATTATACTTTTAAATTCGAATTGTCTGTTTCCAAATATTATATATTGGTCTTTATATACTGCCTCTTGATTGAAGATCTTATATTTTTTCTTAATAAATTTTTCTAAATTTAATTTAATTTTTGCTACTGCATTTAGAGCTGCTGCTCCATTAAGGTCTGTAGTAGATGAAGCGGCGCTAGCTGAAGTATTTGGAACCTTAGCCGTATTTGTTGATGAAATGTGAACTAAACTATAGGGTAATCCTAAAGAATTAGCTACTAATTGAGCTATCTTTGTATGGGTCCCCTGGCCCATTTCAATACCTCCATGATTTAAATGAATACTTCCATCTGTATAAATATGAACTAAGGCTCCAGCTTGATTTAAATGAATTGTTGTAAATGAAATACCAAATTTTAAAGGTGTAATAGCTATACCCTTCTTTTTAAATTTATTTTTTTCATTAAATTTTCTTATATCCAAATATCTTTTCTTGTAATTAGATTTACTTTCTAATTTTTTAAATATTTCATTAATGACATTATCTTCAACAGTCATTCCATAATGAGTTACATTCCTTTTATCTTTTTGATAAAAATTTTTCTTTCTGACTTCTATAGGATCTTTTTTTAAATACCTTGATATATTATCTATAACATTTTCTATGGCCATCATCCCTTGATTTCCACCAAAGCCTCTAAATGCAGTTGAAGTTGGAATATTTGTTTTGCATAGATTATTTGTTATCTCAATATCTGAAATATAATATGCATTGTCTACATGAAGCAAAGCTCTTTCATTTATTGCAGCTGATAAATCAGGTGACATTCCACAATTTGAAGATAAGTTTAATTTTAATCCCTGGATAATTCCTTCATCATCAAAACCAACTTCATATTCAGATAAAAATTCATGCCTCTTGCCAGTTAAAATTATATCATCATCTCTATCTAATCTTAATTTGACTGGCTGCCCAGATTTTTTTGCCAACAACGCACAAATACACGCTGTCATAAAATTTGTTTCCTTTCCCCCAAACCCACCTCCAATTCTTCTGACTTCAACATTTATTGAATTGCTTTTTTGATTAAACATTTTTGCAATTAATTGTTGTGTTTCCGATGGATGTTGCGTCGAACTATAAACTAAAAAATTATCATCTTCTTTAGGAATAACAAAAGCTGCCTGGCCCTCTAAATAAAAGTGCTCTTGGCTTCCAGTTGTAAAATTTCCTTTTAAATTGTTTTTTGAATTTTTTATTTTTTTAGAAGGGTTACCTTTTTTAACTTTTCTAGGTTTAAATAAAAATTGCCTCTTATTTAAAGCTTCTTTTATTGTGATAACCGGTTTTAAATCTTTATAGGTAACTTTGGCTTTTAATACTGCCTTTCTAGCAAGTTCTGTAGTTGTGGCAGCCACAGCGAATAATGGCTGACCAAAAAACTCTACTTTTTTTTCTGGAAAAATTGGATCACCTTCAAAGACTGGACCTACGTCATTTCTACCAGGGATATCTTTTTGTGTAACTACTGATATCACTCCCTCACTTTTTTTTACTTCAGTGAGGTCTATATTTTTGATTATTGCATAGGCTTTTTTGCTTAAACCAATAGCACCATAAATTGTATTTTTTGGCTCATTAATATCATCTGTGTACTCTGCATATCCACTCACATGCTTATAGGCACTATCATGTGGTCTTATTTCCTCGATGTAGTTCTCTTTGCTCATTTAATTTACTCTAGATAACTTATTAGAATTTATTTCTACGAAACATTTCATCAATAAATTTTTTGCTATCTCTAGTCTGTATTCTTTACTAGCTCTCATATCTCCAATAGGACTTAAATCTTTTTCTAAATATTTTTTTGCTTGATCAAAAGTATTGATGGTAAGTGGCTTATTTTTAAGAATTTTTTCACATGCTACAGCTCTTTTTGGTACAGCAGCCATACCTCCATATGCAATATAAACCTCTTTAATTTTATTATTATTAATCTCGAAATTAAAAGATCCACAAACAGATGAAATATCATCATCAAACCTTTTTGAGATCTTAAATGCCTTAAAAATATTTTTCTTAAGTAATGGTATTTTAATTGAGTGTATAAATTCATTGTTTTTTAATTTAGTTTTTCTGTAATCAAGAAAAAAATTATTTAAAGGTAATACTTTCCTTTTATTAAAACTTTCAATTAAAACCTCTGCGTTTAATGATAGTAGAATTGGCAATGAATCTCCTATTGGTGATGCGGTTGCAATATTGCCACCTATAGTTCCCACATTTCGAATTTGAACAGAACCATATCTCTTAAGAACCGAATGAAAATCTGGATAATATTTTTTAATTTCTTTTTCAAATTTTATTAAAGGTGTAGCGGAACCAACTTCTAGATAATTTTTACTTACTTTGATAAAATCTAATTCATTAATTTCTTTTAAATCAATTATAAATGGAATTTCTTTTCTCTCTTTTGTAACTTTTAAAGATAAGTCAGTACCTCCAGCAAGAAAACTAAAATTAGAATGTTTTTTAATTATATCTTTTAAATCTTTAATATTTTTTGGTGAAAAATAAACTTTATCATCTTTTTTAATATAAATATTTTTTGGTTTAATTTTTTTTAATTGCTGAATAATTTTATTTTTATTTTTAGAAAATTGATCATCTTTATTTATTTTATTTAAACTTTTTGCAGCATCAATTATGGGTCTGTAACCAGTACAACGACATAAATTACCGGATATAGAATCTGATATTAATTCATTGTTAAGATTTTTGTTATTTTTAAACATTGAAAATAACGACATAACAAATCCTGGAGTGCAGAAACCACATTGAGATCCATGAAATTTCACCATTGCATCTTGCACAGGATGAAGTTGTCCATTTTTAGAAACTAAATCTTCGACAATTATAAGTTGTTTACCATTCAGTGTTGGGACAAACGAAATACAAGAATTAATTGCTTTATATTCAATTTTATTATCGACTAATTCACCTAAAACAATTGTACATGCGCCACAACCACCTTCTGAACATCCTTCTTTAGTTCCAGTCTTTTTCAATTCAGTTCTAATATAATTAAGTAACGTTTGATTTGGATCGGGATTTTTGATTACTATAAGCTTGTCATTTAATAGAAATTTAACAGAACTCGATATCACTTAACTACCTCTATAAGTAGAATAACTCCAAGGTGAAACAAGTAAAGGAACATGATAATGCTGTGAGGGATCTGAAATACCAAATCTTATAACAACATCATCCAAGAATGGTACATCGCTACCTGAAGATATATTTTTAAAATAGTCACCAATATGAAAAATTAATTCATATTTACCCTTAATAAAAACATCTCCCTCTGCTAATGGTGAATTAGCTCTACCATCGTCATTAAGTTTTGTTGACGTTAATTTTTTTCGTTCTGAATTATTAATATAAAACAACTCAACTAGAATACCTTTGCCAGGTTTACCAGAATACACATCTAAAACATGAGTTGTGAGCTTTGTCATAAAATTATAGTATCATTTAATTTCAAACTTAAATTTTTAAAAGTTATATGAGAACAATAGATAACATTAACGATCTTAACAAGTCTGATTTTTTGTCTATATTTGGTAATGTTTTTGAAAAAACTGAGTCAGTTGCTATGGAAGCTTTTGAGTCAAAACCATTTAAAAACTTTGAAGATATTGTGTCTAAAATGCTAAATATTTATGAAAATTATGAAAAGAATAAAATTTTAGAGATTTTAAATGCTCATCCTGAGCTTGCTGTAGCAAAAAAAATGACCTCTGAATCTATATCAGAGCAAGCCTCTGCAAAATTAAACCAATGTTCTAATGATGAATATGAAGAATTTAAAAAATTAAATTCAGAATATAAAAAAAAGTTTAATTTTCCTTTTATAATCGCCGTAAAAGGTAAAGATAAAAATGAAATTTTGAATAATTTTAGACAAAGAATACAAAGTGATGTAGAAAGTGAATTCCTTGAAGCAAAAAAACAAGTAAAAAAAATCGCAACCTTTCGTTTAAATGAAATAAATAAAAAATGAAAAAATTCATAAGTGCAAAGATGATTAACTTAGCAGATCCAAGAATTGGATCTAAAATTATATTTAAGACTGATGACTTTTTTGCAGCTGCTCATAGAATATTAAATATCGAAACTCCAATTTTCAAAGACGGACTATTTGACAAACATGGTAAATGGATGGATGGATGGGAAACAAGAAGAAGAAGGTCAAAAGGTTTTGATTATTTAATTCTAAAACTTGGTAAACCTGGAAAGATATTTGATATAGACATTGACACAACACACTTCAATGGAAACCAACCTACACATGCTTCGTTAGAGGGTTGCTTTAGTAAAACAAAGCCTAATAAGAAAACAAAATGGATTTCTTTACTGAGCAAAAAAAAACTTGGGCCAAGCCGAAACCATAGCTTCAAATCAAACAACAAATCTGTTTTTAATTACATAAGACTAAACATTTTTCCTGATGGTGGAGTTGCAAGACTAAGGCTTTATGGAACAATTGAAATGGAGAAAAACTTTTTAAATAACAAAACTATTAACCTTACATCTGTTTTAAATGGTGCTTCAATTATTGGTTGTAATAATGAACATTTTGGTAGAGCTGAAAATATCATAGCACCTGGTAAAGGAAAAAATATGGGAGATGGTTGGGAAACAAGAAGAAGTAGAGGAAAAAACTTTGATTGGCTTATAATAAAATTTGGAAAACCAGGATTGATAAAAAAATTAGAAATAGATACCCATCATTTTAAAGGAAACTACCCCGATAGTTGCTCAATTCAAACCGCAAGTATCACGAAAGAAATGTCCAATAAATCAATCGTCAATAATTCAAAAAATTGGAAGTTTATTTTAAATAAGTCAAAACTCTCAGCTCACAAGAAACATATTTTTAAAAAATTCTTAATTAAAAGAAGTAAGGAAAATTATCTTAAAATAAATATCTATCCAGATGGTGGAATTTCAAGAATAAGGGCATTCGGGAATTTTGTAAAATGAAAGTAATAAAAGCAAAAAAAATTACTAAAAAAAATTTTTCTAAATTTGGTCAATTAATAGATACATCAAAAAAAAATCCTATAAATATTAATGATGGTTATGCAAAAAGATTTGATAATTTGATAAACTTAGATGCATCTAAAAACAAAGGGAAAGCAATTGTTAGTATTTTTAAAGCGAAAAAAAGAAATTTTCCTATGAAAATTGATATGATGGAAAAACATCCTTTAGGAAGCCAAGCCTTTATACCAATGGAAGATACAAAATTTTTAGTATTTGTAGCGCCAAAAGGAAATAAACCAGATGTAAATAAAATCCAATCTTTTGTGGTCCCGAAACAAACTGGAGTTAATTACAATGCTGGTATTTGGCACTTTCCGCTTATTTCTATAAAAAATATGAATTTTCTAATTGTTGATAGAAAGGGAAAAGGAAACAATCTTGTTATTTATAAATTTAAAAAAGATAAAATTATTTTGAAAAAATGAAAAAAAAATACTCAAGAGATTTAGTGGGATATGGTTCCAAAAGAGTTAAGGTAAAGTGGCCTGGTAATGCTAAGTTGGCTTTGCAATTTGTGCTTAATTATGAGGAGGGAGCAGAAAATTGTACTCTTCATGGTGATAAAACTTCAGAAGTATTTTTATCAGAAATAATAGGGGCAAAACCAATTAAAGGTCGACACTTAAATATGGAATCAATTTATGAATACGGATCAAGAAGAGGGTTTTGGAGAATTCATGATCTATTTAATAAAAAGAAAATTCCACTTACTATTTTTGGAGTTGGTATGGCATTGGAAAGAAATAAAGAAGTTTGTTTGGCTATAAAAAAAGCAAATTATGAAGTTGCTAGTCACGGGTGGAGATGGATTGACTATCAAAATGTATCAAAGAAAAAAGAAAAGAATGATATGAAGCTTGCAGTCAAATCTATAAAAAAGATTTTTGGTAATCAACCTACTGGTTGGTACACTGGTAGGTGCAGCGAAAATACTTTAGATTTAGTAATTGATAATGGTAATTTTTTATACTGTAGTGACACATACAGTGATGATCTCCCTTACTGGATAAAAAAAGGTAATAAAAAACAACTAATGGTTCCTTACACACTTGATAACAATGATATGAGGTTTGCAACCAATCAAGGATTTAATTCGGGTGAACAATTTTATAATTATTTAAAAGATAGTTTCGATGCTCTTTATGAAGAAGGAAAAACCTCACCAAAGATGATGTCAGTTGGCTTGCATTGTAGATTAATTGGAAGGCCTGGTAGAATACAGTCCCTTAAAAAATTTTTAAACTATATCGCAAAATTTAAAGACATATGGATCTGCAAAAGAGTGGATATAGCTAAACATTGGATAAAAAATTATAGTTAAAATTTTATTATTGTTCTGCAGCTATTGAAGTGTAGTGAGCAACTGCTTCTATTTCCTCGTCAGTTAGTATACCCTCCATTGCGGGCATTACTCCTATGCCGTTTCTAACTGCCATTATAATTCTTTGAATATCAGGTCTGATTTCATTTAAATTTGGACCAACCATTGCGTTCGATCCAGCATCTGAGAGCATGTGGCATGCTACGCAATTACCAGCTCCTAGAAAAACTTCTTTTCCTTTATTAAATAATTCATCAGCATTAACTTGAGTTAATGATGAAAATATCAAAAATAATGATGCACCAAAGGTATTTAAAAATAATTTTTTCACATAAATTTGGTATCATAATTAAAAAAATTTAAAAAGGAGAATTATGAAAGCTTATTGGATTGCGAATTATACTGAGATAAAAGATGACGAAAGACTTAAAAAATATGCTGTCAAAGCTAAAGAAGCGGTTGAAAAATATTCTGGAAAAATAATAGCAAGAAGTGCAAACAATATAACTTTGGAAGGCAGGGAAATGGTCAGAGTAGCTCTCGCAGAATTTCCAGACATAGAAACTGCAAAAAATTGTTATAATTCTGAAGAGTATGTTGAAGCTAGAAAACATTTGGAAAATAATGCTACTAGAGAACACATAATTTTTGAAGGAATGTAACATAATAAATTTTTAATATTTAAGTGAAGAGTATGAAGATATTTGATTGTTTTATGTATTTTGATGAGGAAATGATTTTAGATCTTAGACTAAATATTTTAAACAAATATGTTGATTATTTTGTAATCGTCGAAAGTACATTTACTCATCGTGGAGAGAAAAGAGAATTAAATTTTAATCAAAATAAGTTTGAGCGCTTTAAAGATAAAATTATTTATCTCATTTATGATCAAGTCCCAGAAAATGTAAAGAATATCAGTGAAAAAGATACGGAGATACAAAAATCAAGTAAATTGATTATGAATGCAATTTTTAGAGAGAATAGTCAAAGAAATTTTATTTCGAAAGGTTTGAAAATTGCTGAAAGTGAAGATATCGTTTTGATATCAGATGTAGACGAGATACCAAACTTAGATAATTTAAATTTTGCTCAAATAAATCAAAAAATTTTTTTATTTGAACAAGATATGTTTTATTACAAATTTAATTTAAAATTACCCAACTTATCTTGGAAAGGAACTAAGGGCTGTAGAAAGAAACATTTAAAAAATCCACAATGGTTAAGGAATATAAAAGATCGTAAGTACCCATTTTATAGAATAGATGCTTTTTTTTCTGAAAAAAAATTTATTAATTGTAAGATAATTAAAAATGGAGGATGGCATTTCACCAATATAAAAACAGCTGAAGAAATAAAACATAAATTAAAATCATATCTTCATCATATTGAATTTGACAAAAATCCACTAACTACTGATCAAATTAATGAAATAATTAAAGATAAAATTGCAGTTTATGATTTATCAGTAGATCAAAGAAATAATAAATTAGGTGGAAACAAATTAGAAAATTATCCCATACAAAATTTACCTAAATTTTTAATTGATAATTTAGAGAAATATAAAGAATGGATTGATTGATAATGGGACTCAGTACTGAATAGGCTCTGGATCTATACTTCTCCACAAGTACCAAGTAGCAACTGAACAATAAGGTGAAAACCTTTTATTTAAATATTTAACATAGCTTTCTGGTGGTAGATATTTTTTATCAAAATTTTTTGAAATAGCTCTTAAAAGACCTATATCTTGAATAGGCCAAATATTAGGACGATTATAAGTAAATAACAAAATCATTTCTGCTGACCATCTTCCAATTTGTCTTAATTGAGAGAGATAAATTATGGCATCTTCATCAGACATTTTTGAAATAAGTCTTGGATTAAACTCTTTACTTAATATTTTTTGAGCTAAACTTTTTATTCCTTTTGCTTTCTGTCTACTTAGACCACAACTTTTGAGCTGGATGGTAGATAATTTGCTTACTGTTTTTGCATTAATTCTATTTTTACATTTTTTCTTAAATTTTAAAAAAACTGAATTAGCAGCAGCAACACTAATTTGTTGACCAATTATACTTTTACAGAGCGAGAAGAAAACATCCTTTCTTGATGTTAGAACAGTTTCTGAAGGAGATTTGTATTTTTTAATTAAAGAAGACATGGTTTTGTCTTTTTGAGATAAATATTTTTTTGCTTTATTCCAATATAATGGGGTTTTACTCATGACGTGAAACAGATAGCTTTTTTTTAAAATACATCTCTCTTCTAAATATTATAATAGATGAAACAATAACCAATAAAGCACCTAATAAAGTTTTAAAAGTTGGTATTTCATTCCAAATAAAATATCCAAAAATTATTGCAAATACTAATCCAAGATACTTTAAAGGGGAAACTAAACTTACTTCTGAATATTTGTAAGATTGTGATAACCATAAATTTGCAAGACCACCTAATATACCGACCATAGATAGCAAAAATAAATCAATTAAACTTGGCAGGATCCATCCCTGATAGAAAGATAGAAAACTTAAAAGCATTATTGAGAATGAAAAGAAAAAACTAATCAACCAGGCAGGTTCAGTTGATGACAATTTTCTTATAGCAATAGCAACGTAAGATAGACCTAAGCAAAAAATTATTGGATAAATATAATATAAATTTAAAGAGCTAAAACCTGGTTCAGTTATGAAAATTATACCAACAAATCCAACTAGGACCGCTAACCATCGATAAATACCAACTTTTTCTTTTAATAAAAAAATTGAGAATATTGTTATAAATATCGGTGCTGCAAAAGATATACTTACAACTGTTGCCAAAGGTAAATTTCTTAATGCTACAAATATAGAAACCAAAGCAATTAATCCTGCTAAACATCTTTTAAAATGAAGAAATGGTCTTGTTGTTTTGTAAAAATCTAAATATCTATCTTTAGGAATAAGAAATAAAATAGGAATTATTCCACAAAATCCTCTGAAAAATAATACTTGTCCAACGGGATAATCATCAGACCATTTAACAATCACATCCATAAGTGAAAATGCACATACCGATATGAACATGTAAAAAAAGCCTAATTGATTTTTTGATAGCATATGATTAACTTTAGATTAATTAAGTTAATTATCAATGGAAATAGCAATTTTAGGATTAGGATGTTTTTGGGGACCAGAAATTAAGTTTAGTAAACTTGATGGAGTTATAAAAACAGAAGTAGGTTATTGTGGAGGTCATAATGCTGAAACCAATTACAAAGAAGTATGCACAGGCACAACAAATCATGCAGAAGTAGTAAAATTAGATTTTGATCCTAAAGTAATATCTTACGAGAAAATTCTTGAATATTTTTTTGAAATTCATGATCCAACAACTTTAAATTCTCAAGGACCAGATTTTGGAACCCAATATAGAAGTGAAATATTTTATTTAAATGATCAGCAAAAAATTATTGCTGAAAAAATGATAGAAAAAGAAAACGTCAAATTATCAGGAAGAGTAGAAACAAAAACTTCTTTAGTTAAAAATTATTGCCCAGCTGAAGAATATCATCAAAGGTATTTGGAAAAAAGATAAAATGTCTTTAGTTGATACAAATTGGTTAGAAAATAATATTGATAAAGTAAAAATTATTGATTGCTCATGGCATATGCCGCAAACTCAAAGAAACGGTTTTGAGGAATATAAAGAGGAACATATTCCAAATGCTATTTTTTTTGATTTAGATAAAAATTCTAAATTAGATACTGATTTACCACATATGCTTACCGATACTAAATCTTGGGAAAAAATAATAAGCGATATGGGTATAGAAAATAACGATCGAATAGTAGTTTACGATAACTCTGATGTTATTAGTTCTTGTAGATGTTGGTACAATTTAATTTATTATGGACATGACCCTAAACTAGTCCATGTTCTAGATGGTGGATTAAAAAAATGGAAAAAAGAAAATAAATCTACAGATAATAAAAAAGTGACCACTCAAACGTCAAAGTATACATGTAAAGAAAATAAAGAACTTGTTAAAAATAAAAAACAAATAGATGATAACATTGATACAGGAAAATTTAATGTTGTTGATGCAAGAAGTAAAGAAAGATTTGAAGGTAAAGTAGCTGAACCAAGAAAAGGTCTTAGAAGTGGTTCAATAAAAAATTCTTTTTGCCTACCCTTTTCTGAATTAGTAAACGAAGACCATACTTTCGTTAGTAAAGATAAAATAATACAAAAATTTAAGTCCTTTAAATTTGACCATAATAAAAATCTAGTATTTTCATGTGGTTCTGGAGTGACTGCAAGTGTATTGGCTCTAGCTTATTCTTTAATAAATGTTAAGTATATGCCAACAATTTACGATGGCTCTTGGGCTGAATACGGAAAAAATTAACTTATGAAAACATCTACAAAAATAACAAGTATAGTAATAATATTTTTCTTAATCATTGCAACAGTGATCATTGGAAGAACAATGATAGGAAATCATTTCAAAAAAAAATTTAGTAAAAGACCACCTCCTGGAATAATAGTAACTACTACACAAGAAAGAATTTTTGAAAATATTGTTAGTACCTATGGAACTGCAACTCCAATTCAAACACAATCATTTAAAATTGAAAAATATGAAATATTAAAACCTATAAAATTTAATCAAAAAGTTAAAAAGGGTGATGTAATTGCCGAGCTTAAAAATCGAAAAGTAATTGCTCAATTTGATGGTGTTATTGGAAAAAGAGAATTTTCGGAAGATATAGAGGTTTCAAAATCTTCAATATTAATTAATCTTGAAGATACTAGCTCAATATTTTGTGATGTAGATATACCTGAAATTTTTGTACCATTTATTAAAGTTGGTCTGCCAGTTGATATTAAATTTTCTGGATATAAAAATAAAATTTATAAAGGTGAAGTAGACTCTTTTGCTAGCAGGATAAGTGAAGATACAAGAGCTTTAGCAACAAGAATTAAAATGGACAATTCATCAGGTGAAATATTACCTGGCTCATTTTTAGAAATATCAATTAAATATGATGTAAGAAATGGCTTAAGTGCTCCCGACACTAGTACAATTGTCGAGGGTGAAAATGTTTTTATTTATAAAGTAGATGAAAAAAATAAAGTAATGAAAACAAAAGTAACCATTGGTGATAGATACTTAGGCTTTGTAGAAATATTAGATGGATTAAATAATGGAGATAAAATTGTTGCAGAAGGAACAAAAAAGGTAAGACCAAATTTAACAATCAGACCTATAGAGAAAGGTGCTAAAAAACAGCAAGGAAATTCAAGCTGGGGTAAAAAAGATAAATCAAAAAAAGCTGAAGAAAAAAAAGGTAAATTTGATTGGTTGAAAAATATTTTTAAAAAATCAGATAAAGATAAAAAATAATTAAATGTATATAACTGAAGTTAGCATTAAACGACCTGTGGTAGCTTGGGTCATGTCTTTAATATTAATTATTTTTGGTATTTTTGTCTTTTTGGAATTGCCAGTAAGAGAACTTCCTGATGGTATACAGCCTCCTGTAGTTCAAGTTCAAACCGATTATAAATCTGCTTCAGCTGAAATTGTTGATGAAGAAATAACTCAAAAATTAGAGGATGTAATTGGTGGAGCTGAAGGTATCAAAAATATTGACTCAAGTTCTCTCAATGGAAGAAGTAGGATTAATATTCAATTCAACACAGACATTGATTTAGATGATGCTGCTAATGATATTAGGGAAAGAGTTGCAAGGGTTGTAGATAATTTACCAAGTGAATCAAACCCTCCGCAAATTTTAAAACAGGCAGCAGGTTTTACAACTACAATGTGGGTAGCTTTATCATCTCCAACTTGGAATGATTTAGATCTTGGAGATTATGCTGAAAGATATCTAATAGATGCATTTTCAAGTGTACCAAACGTAGGTCGAATTTTAGTTGGTGGATTAAGAGAGCTTAGTGTTAGAGTTTGGATAGATCCAATTAAATTAGCTGCAAACGATCTTACAATTCAAGAAGTTGAAAGAGCTCTTAGAAATGAGAATATAAATCTTCCAGCTGGAACCTTAGAAGCTAACAACAAAGACTTAACTTTAAACATTGATAAATCTTATTCTAATATTGATTCAATTAAACAACTGCCACTTAAGAAAAATAAAGAAAAAGTTATCATTTTATCCGATGTAGCTAATATAGAATTAGGACCTGTTTCAGAAAAAACTTTATTTAAAGCACAAAGAAAAAATGCAGTAAATTTAAAAACTGTCGGTATTGGTATTTATGCTAAAAGTGGTGCATCAACGGTAGAGCTTTCTAAACAAATAAAAACTAAAATCAAAGAACTTAACAAATCTTTGCCTGATGGATTAAAATTAGAAATAGCATTTAATAGAGCAACCTACATTGGTGCTGCAATTGAAGAAGTATATAAAAGTTTAATAATTGCATTCGTATTAGTTGTTTTGATTATTTATCTTTTTTTAGGTAACCTTAAAGCTGTAATAGTTCCTGCGGTTGCTTTACCAGTTAGTCTTATTGGATCATTTCTTGGGTTATATATATTTGATCTATCAATTAATATTTTTGTATTACTAAGTTTTATTCTAGCAATTGGCATAATCACTGATGACTCGGTGATCATGACTGATGCTATATATACAAGAATTGAAAATGGTGAAACACCATTAGTAGCTGCTTACAAAGGTTCTAAACAAATTACATTTGCAATTATTGCAACGACTTTAATTCTTATAGCAGTATTCCTGCCTCTAATATTTATTAAAGGAATATCAGGAACTTTATTCAAAGAAACAGCAATAGCATTATCTTTTTCAATTGTTGTATCTTCTTTTGTGGCATTAACATTATCTCCAATGCTAGGGAGTAAATTTTTAAACAAAAAAGAAAAAATCAATTTCTTTGTAAAAAAATTCAATAATGGATTCAAATCTTTCACAGGATTTTATGTAAACTCCCTTAAATATTGGGTGAATAAACAAAAAACTATTTCAATATTTATAATTTTAATTATTGCTGCTTCAGCTTATTTGTTTAGTTTTTCTAAAAAAGAATTGATACCAGTTGAAGATAGGGGTGCTTATTTAATTATAGGATCAACTGACGAAGGAAGTTCATTTGAATATACCCAAGAAAAAGCTCAAATAATTGAAGGAAGAATATTAAAATTATTACAAGCAGATGACAGTCCATATGCAAGACTAATCATGAGAGTTCCTGGTTTTGGAAGATCAGCAACTTCTTATAACACTTTTATAATTATTGCATTACTTGACGAATGGAAAAATAGAGAAAAAAGTAGTCAAATAATACTAAGAGAAGCTATTGGACAAGTGGTTTCTGTACCTGAAACTTTTGCTTTTCCAATTTCTCCACAATCAATAAGAGTATCAAGTTATAATAAGCCTGTTCAAATGGTGATTTATGGATCTAGCTATGAAGAATTAGAAGAAATTCAAAATAATGTCTTAAGAGAATTAAGAAAAAATAGAAATATGTCCAGAATTGAAAGTGATTATACAAAAAATAAACCCGAAGTTAAATTAGTCACAAATAAAAATAGAGCAAATGATTTGGGAGTTTCTACAGAAAATATAGGTAGAACTTTAGAAACTCTTTATGGAGGAAAAAGAGTAACAACTTTCAGTAAAGAGGGAAGAGAATACCCAATTATTTTACAACAATATTTAGCAGACAGAAGAGATAAAGATGGATTATCAAAAATTTTTGTTAGATCTGAAACAACTGGTAAACTCATATCTGTTGCAAGTTTAGTTGAATTTAAGGAAAAAGGCACTGCTGAAGCACTTCCAAGATATAATCGACAAAGAGCTGTTACAATTTCAGCTGCCCTTTCAGAAGATTATACTTTAACAGAAGCAATAAAATATCTAGAAGATGTCATGATTAGAGTTGCTCCTCAAAATCAAATCACTTGGAAAGGAAAATCTGAAGAATTAAAAGAAACAACAAATGAAATATACTTAATTTTTGCTCTTGCTTTGTTAACTGCTTATTTAGTTATGGCAGCAACATTTAACTCCTTTGTTCATCCATTTATTATTATTTTAACAGTTCCATTAGCTGTATTTGGCGGCTTAGTATTTATTTTATTTTTAAATAGTTCAGTAAATATTTTCTCTCAAATCGCTTTAATTATACTTATTGGTATATCCACAAAGAATAGTATTTTGATTGTAGACTATACAAACCAGATAAGAACTACAGGTGTTAAAATTCAGGACGCTATAATTAAAGCTTGCCAACTTAGAATTCGACCAATCATCATGACTTCACTAAGCACAATGATAGCAATGCTTCCATTAGTTATTGGGAATATTGGCCCAGGTGCAGGTGAAGGCTCTAGATTAGCTGTGGGTTCTACAATTTTAGGAGGAATGATTATTTCAACCTTCTTTACTTTATATGTAACTCCAACGATGTATTTAGCACTTGCGAAAAATACTAAGCGTATTGATGCAGTTGATATAGAATTAAAAAAACAGCTAAATTAAAAAATAATATACTTTGAAGTTGATAAAGAATTTTTACATTCAGACAATTGTTGCTTATAAATATTTGATTGCTTCTCTACTTTCTTAGCTAAGTAAATTACTTTTTTATTATCTTTAAAATTTTTATAATTACCCCAGCCTTCGTGATAAGCAATATACTGTTTGAAAGCATCATTTTTAGAAACTTTTAAAATTTTCTCTGTTTTATTTGTGTACCATCCAATGAAATCAACACTGTCCTTAAATCTTGTTCTAACTGCAAACTTGTTTCCTGTTTCATCTTTATATTGTTTCCATGTTCCTTTAATTGCTTGAGAATAACCAAATGAACTAGACGGTCTTTTGTAGGGGACTACCTTAAATAGTTTTTGTCTTGGTGGCTTTGCCATCCAATCAAAACTCGATTCCATCTTGATAATTGCAAGCTGTAAGTGAACTGGTGTACCCCATTTTCTTTCAGATTTTTTTGCATGTTTATACCAAAAATATCTCTCTTTAAATATTGAACAACTGCTTGCGGTATTTTTAGGAACTGATGAACAAGCTGAAATAAATAAAATTATTACTAATAAAAAACTAAGTTTTTGAATTTTCATTTTTTTTATAAAAGTAAAATAAAATTAATACTATAATTACACCTAATAAATTTCCAAATAAATCTGTAAATTCAAAACTTCTTTTGGGGATAAAATAATGTGTTACTTCAAGTGCTAAAGATAAAAAAATTAAATATAAGCTTATGTAAATAAATTGGTTCGATATATTAAAAGTTAATAATCCAATAGTCGAAATAATTAAGAATGCATAAACATGATTGGTTGAAATTATAAAATCTGGTGTAATTTGTGGCTGTAAACTTAGATCATTATATAAAAACCACCCTAGTAAACTACCTGGAAATAAATATAAAAAAATTAAAATCAAATTACATAAATAAAAAATAAACTTATTTTTTGAAAAAAAATTAATCATTAAAATATAGTTTTATTTATCAAATTGTTCTAAAAGATAAACAAATGAGTTATTTAATATTAGTAAGACATGGCCAAAGTGTATGGAATTTAGAAAAAAGATTCACCGGATGGGTAGATGTAGATTTAACAGAAAATGGAAAATCAGAGGCAAAAAAAGCTGGCCAACTAATAAAACAAGAAAATATTGAAATTAATCTTTATTATTCATCTTTTCAATTAAGAGCAAAAAATACATTAAAAATAATACAAGATGAATTGAAAGACTATAAAGAAGTAAAAAATGCATGGGAATTAAACGAGAGACATTATGGTGCTCTCACAGGATTAAATAAAGATGAAATGAAAGTAAAACTCGGAGAAGAAAAAGTTCATCAATTTAGACGTTCTTGGGATCTAAGGCCCGATCCTCTAGATAAAAAAAATCCATATCATCCCCTAAATATTGAAACTTACAAAGAAATTCCTTTAGAAAAAATTCCTGACACTGAGTCACTAAAAGATACATATGAAAGAGTAATAAAATTTTATAGTAAAGAGATAGAATATAAAACAAGTGAAAATATTCTCATTTCTGCTCATGGAAACTCTATTAGAGCTCTTTGCAAATATTTGTTCAATTTAGATCACAATAAGATCTCTAAACTTGAAATTCCTACAGGAAACCCCCTGTTAATTGAATTAGAAAACAACAAAATTTTTAATTGCAAATATCTTGATCAACAAAGAGCTAAAGATCTTTTAGTTTTTTAAAAATATCCAGATCAGTTAAATGATAAAAGTCTTTTAGACTTTCATAACCAAATAATTTTTTTTGATCTATTAAATTATTCCAAATTTCCAAAATTGAGTAATTTTCTAATTTTTCTTTAACAAATAATTTTTTATTAATTATTTGACAACCAATGTAAATAAATTCTTTTTCAGTGTCTTTGTTAATTAAATTATTTTTTAAATTGAAATCTCCTTTTAATTTTTTATCAAAACTTAATTTTTTATTTGCTAAGAGAAGAATGTTTTCTAATTTTTTAGAAAAATACATTTTTTCCATTTTTGATATCTCATCTTCATAATTATTACTCCAGATTGTATCTGGATTAAAAATTATAAAATCCTTTTCATTAGAGTCTTTAATCATATTTTGAATACCTCCCCCTGTATTTAAAATATGATCACCATCCTCAATTATTTTGATATCAATATTGAAATTTTTATTGTTTAAAAAAACTGAAAATTGATCCTTTAAATAAAAAGTATTTATTAAGATTTTTTGAATACCTAGTTTTTCGATTAAATTAATGCATCTCTCCAGCATACTTACATCTTTAATCTCTAATAAGGGCTTAGGAGTATTTAAAGTAATTGGATTTAATCTTTTACCAAAACCTGCACATAAAATTAAAGCTGTATTTATTTTCAAAACTCTACCTTATAAATTTTGGAAAATTATTTTTTAATAGCAACATCAAATCATTGAATTCATTCTGCTCTCTAATTCTATGATTAATCAATTCCCAAGCGTAGGGAATTAATTTAAGATATTTTTTTTTATTATCTCTAACAGCTAAACGCATAAATATACCAATTATTTTTAAATTTCTTAAAACAGATAGTATTTCAAAATCTTTTTTAAATTTTTTCAAATCAATTTTTTTATTTGATTTGATGTAAAACTTAAATATTTTCTCTTTTAATTCATTAGATGTTTTTAATCTCACGTCATCAATTAAGGACGCTAAATCGTAAGCTCTATTGCCAATTAGTGCATCTTGACTGTCTATTACTGCAATTTTTTTATTGTGATACATCAAATTTGAAACATGAAAATCTCTATGAACAAATGTATCATTTTTATAATTTAATTTTGATAATAAATTTTTTATTTCCAATATAAATTTTTTTTTAAATTTAATACTTTTAAATTTAGACAATTTCTTTGGTGCATACCAGTCACAAAAAAGTTTAGTTTCATCAAATAAAGTTTTGTTATTATATTCTTGAACTTTATATAATTTATTTTTAAAATTTTTAACTTTTACATCTTTTATTAATTGTATTTTATTTAAAATTTTTATTATCTTTTTAAAAATGACATATTTATTGTTCTTATTGTTTTTTAAGATTTGAAATAAAGTTTGATCTCCAAAGTCATTTATTTCTATATAATTATTAATGTAGTTTTCACTTAATAAATTTGGTGCTAAAATTTTATTTTTAATTAAAATTTTATTTATTGCATCATAAATTAAAAGATTTTTAGACTTTTCTTTCTTAGATATTACTAAAATTGATTTATTTTCTATGTTTCTGTAAAATTCCCTAAAAGATGCATCACCTTTTATTTTTTTCAATTTTGCTAAGATTTTCATCAAAATTAGTTTTAATTCAAACTTTTATATCTACACTTCTATTATTTAAATCATTTAAATAATTAAATGTTAAAGTTATAAATTTAATATCTTTTTTATCGGCAATCAATTGTGGCCATTCTATAAGTGTTATTAATTTATTATCTTTTTCAAAAATATCTAAATTGTTGACGTCTTGTTTCCTATTAATTCTAAATAAATCATAATGTTTTATTCTTATATCTTTCACCTGATATTCATTTAATAAACTAAAAGTAGGGCTTGTAATTTCTGTTTGCATTAAATTATTTATTTTTTGGTACTCATTTATAAAATATTTAATAAAGGTAGTTTTACCCACACCCATCTCTCCATATAAAAAAACAAACTCGCCACCTTTGAGATATTTTGTAAATTCTTTAGCTAATTCTTTAGTTAACTTCTCTGAAGTGATATCTATTTTGCTATCTTTAATAGCGATAGGCATCTGGTTTGAAAGGACCTTCTGTTCCAACACTTATATAATCTGCTTGTTCTTTTGATAATTTTGTTAGTTTTGCCCCAACTTTTTTTAAATGCAAAGTTGCTACTTTTTCATCTAAATGTTTTGGAAGTACATAAACTTTATTTTCATAATTTTTATGATTATGCCAAAGTTCTATTTGAGCAATAACTTGATTGGTAAATGATGCACTCATTACAAAGCTTGGATGTCCAGTTGCGCAACCAAGATTAACTAATCTTCCTTCAGCTAAAAGAATAATTCTTTTACCACTAGGTAGCTCTATTTCATGTACTTGGGGTTTTACCTCAGTCCACTTATAATTTCTAAGAGCTTCAACTTGTATTTCATTATCAAAGTGACCAATATTACATAAGATGGCTCTATCCTTCATATCTCTCATATGGTCTGCAGTAACAATATCTTTGTTACCTGTTGCCGTTACAACTATATCCGCTCTACTTATAGCCTCCTCCATTAATACCACTTCATAACCTTCCATTGCGGCTTGAAGAGCACAAATTGGATCTGCCTCTGTAACTAAAACTCTAGCTCCACTTTGTCTTAAGGAAGCAGCACTCCCTTTTCCAACGTCTCCAAAACCAGCAACAATAGCAATTTTTCCAGACATCATTACATCAGTAGCTCTTCTTATGCCGTCTACTAAACTTTCTCTACATCCATATAAGTTGTCAAATTTTGATTTTGTGACAGAGTCATTTACGTTTATTGCTGGAACTAAAAGCAATTTATCTTTTTCCATTTTATTTAGTGCTTTAATTCCAGTGGTAGTCTCTTCTGAAACACCCTTAATATCTTTCATTAAATCCTGATATTCATTGTGCATGATAGCTGTTAAATCACCACCGTCATCTAATAACATGTTAGGCTTCCAGTCAGGTTTTCCAACTATAGTTTGTTTAATGCACCATAAATATTCCTCTTCAGTTTCACCTTTCCAGGCATAAACAGGGATCCCAGCCTTTGCAATTGCAGCAGCTGCATGATCTTGAGTTGAAAAAATATTACAAGAAGACCAGCGAACTTCGGCACCTAATGCAACTAAGGTTTCAATTAGTACAGCCGTTTGAATTGTCATATGAAGACATCCTATAATCCTTGCACCTTTTAATGGTTTTTCTTTAGAATACTCTTCTCTTAAAGCCATTAAACCAGGCATTTCACTTTCAGCTATTGATATTTCTTTTCTACCAAATTCAGCTTGACCAATGTCATTTACTTTATAATCTTCCATGTCAAGCTTTATACAGCTAAGTATTTATTTATCAAGAAATGATTAAACATTGGGAAGTCTTATCTCTATCATTGCTCCTGCTTTATCAATTCGATTAGATGCTACAATCTCACCATCGTGGAGTTCAACCAAATTTTTTACTATATTTAAACCTAAGCCTGAATGTTCTCCAAATTTTTCAGGTCTATTACTATAAAATCTTTTAAATATTCTTGATGTGTCTTTTTCTTTAAATCCTTGTCCTTCATCAATAATTTTGATTGATATTTGATTTTTTTTATTAACAGAAACATCAACAAAAACATTAGCACCGTCCTTACTAAATGATATTGAATTATCTAATAAATTTGCAATGATTTGTTCAATTCTATTTTCTATTCCATTTATATAATATTCTTCTTTTCCGTCATTTTTATATTCAATTTTTATTCCTTTTTTCACTTGATGAATATTATTATAATCATCAACAACAGATTGAATAATAGGTTCAACATTAATTTTTTTCATTTTTTCTTTACTTAAAGCAACTTCATCTTTTAACATTTGTGAATAATCGGTAATTAGCCTTTCTATTCTTTGTACGTCGTGACTAAGTATATTTAATAATTTATTTCTTTGTTCGTTATCATTTGTATCTTGTAAAATTTCTGATGCACTTTTTAAAGATGCTAATGGATTTCTAATCTCATGAACCAAATCAGTTGAAAAATTTTCTGCGTGAGTAACTCTGTTTTGAAGCTCATTTGTCATATCTTCTAATGAATTAGATAAAAGTCCTAATTCGTCATTTCTTTTTTTAAGATTTTCAATACCTGGTTTAGCTTGACTTTTTTCTTTAATACGAATTGTATATCCAACAAGATTTTGTATTGGTTTAATAAAATATCTGCTTAAAACAAAAGAAAAAATTAATATTACAAATCCTACAGAAATAGCTGTTCTTATTACAAATGCTTTTCTCTCATCTATCGCTGTCTTTATTTCATTAGCGTTTTCTGTAATAGCTACATAACCAAGATTAATTTCATTCTTTGTAACATTTTTAATTGTTGTAACATTAAATTGATTAAAATCTTCTTGCGTAAATGTGTAAGGAGCTCCTAAATATTCGGAGCTCGAATAATTTTTTAATATATCTTTGAATGAAACAGGTTTTTTTTTATCAATTTTTATATTTTTTTCCTCAATAGCTTTTTCTATTTCCTCATTATCTAAACTTTCAAATTCAATTTTATCAAGTCTCGTAGAGAATGATCTCGGATCAAGATCTAAAGTATCTGTGTCTCCAATAAGGTTAAGTTGATCATCAAAAAATATTACTCTATCTAAATTTTGAAAAATAAACCTTGTGGAAAATAAAAATTTTCTAATATCATCAGATTGGAATTTTACATCTAGTCTTAAAATATTATCAACAGTGTTGTTAATAATGTTTGTGTGATTTTGAGATTTTTTTTTTATTAAACTTGGATGGATATTATTCAGATATGTAAATGTAAATAATCCAATAATTGTAAAAATTATGAAATTTATAAATAAAAATTTCTTTAATATAGAGAGAGTTTTTAGATATTTACTAAACATTAGCTAACATTCCATCTATATCCACTACCATACCTAGTTTCAATAGCTGAAAAATCAGGATCTACTTTTTTAAATTTTTTTCTAATTCTTTTTACATGACTATCAATGGTTCTATCCTCAATGTCAGTGTCCTCTCTGTAAGCTATATCCATGAGCTGAGCTCTTTCTTTAATTATACCGGGTCTTTTGGCTAATTCTTTAACTATTAAAAACTCAGTTGTTGTCAATTTATCAGGCAACTGTTTTCCATTCCATTCACACTCAAGTTGTGATGGATCTAATTTTAATCTTCCATGAGATATTAGGCTTTTACTTTCCTCTAGAATATTATTTGAATCTTTTTTTCTTAACTGCACTCTAATTCTTTCGATCAAAACTTTAATAGAAAAACCTCCAGATTTTTTAACAAAGTCATCTGCACCCAATTTTAAACCTAGCAATTCATCAATTTCTTCATCTTTAGATGTTAAAAAAATTACAGGTAAAGAAGTTTTTTTTCGAAGTTTTTTTAATAATTCTTCTCCATCCATCTTGGGCATTTTTATATCTATAACTGCTAAATCAGGAGGCATTCTGGTTAAACCAATTAATGCGCTTTCACCATCAATGTATGTTTGAACTTTAAAACCCTCTTTTTCTAATGCAATACTTAAACTTGTTAAAATATTTCTATCATCATCTATCAAAGCTATTGTATGTTTTTGCATAACCTAACTTAAAAATACTAAATTGTCCTAATTTGGGCAATGTTATAAATTTAGTGTAGCATTCCCCAATTATCTCCAACATTAATATCAACCGTTAAAGGGGTAGAAAAAGAATGATAATCACTTTCGGCTACACTAGTCATTTCTTTCTCAATTAATTTAATCATTGCTTTTTCGTCTTTTTTTGGAATTTCAAAAATTAATTCATCATGAATTTGCAATAGCATTTTTGAATTAGAATTTTTTTGCTCCGATAATTTTTTATCTAATCTTATCATAGCCAGTCTCATTACTTCAGAAGCAGAACCTTGAATAGGCGCATTTATTGCAGCACGCTCTTGAAAATTTCTTACATTAAAATTTTTGTCATTAATTCCATTAAAATGAGATCTTCTTCCAAAAATATTATTAACATATCCTCTTTTCCTGCAAAATTTTATTGTATTATCCATATAAACCTTAATTTCTGGAAACTTTGCAAAATATGAATTTAAAAATTCCTCAGCTTCATAATTAGATACATTTATTTGCTTAGCTAATCCATATTGCGAAATTCCATAAATAATTCCAAAATTAATAGCCTTGGCCTTTCGTCTATGGTCTTGATTAACTTTTTTAATATCAATATTAAATATTTGGCTAGCTGTTAAAGAGTGAATATCTTCTTTATTTTTAAAAGCTTTTTTCAGTTCTTTTACATCTGCCAGGTCTGCTAAAATTCTCATCTCAATTTGATTGTAATCTGCAGAAATTAATAGGTGCCCTTTTTTTGCAGTGAATGCTTTTCTTATATCTTTTCCATCTTCTGATTTAATTGGTATGTTTTGTAAGTTGGGATCACTAGATGCAAGTCTTCCAGTCGTTGTAGCAGCCAGCAAAAACGAAGTATGAACTCTTTTTGTATTTGGATTTAAATGTTCAGGTAAAGCATCTGAATAGGTATTTTTTAATTTTGAAACTTGTCTCCAGTCTAAAATTAATTTTGGAAACTTATGACCTTTGAAAGCTAAATCCTCTAAGACACTTGCACTTGTTGCGAAACTTCCTTTTTTAGTTTTTTTTAATTCAGCTATTTTCAGGTCATTATAAATTATTTCACCTAATTGCTTTGGGGATGCGATATTGAACTCTTTTTTTGAAATTTTAAATACTTCTTTTTCAATTTTTTTGATTTTTTTTTCAAATTTAGATGAAAGAGATTTTAAAAACTTACTATCAATTTCAACTCCCTCTATTTCCATAAATGCAAGAATTTTAATTAATGGCTTTTCAAAAATTTCATAAATATTTATCATTTTTTCTGATTTTAAATTTTTGATAAATTTCTTATATAATCTAAAAGTAACATCAGCATCTTCAGCAGCGTAATCTTTTGCTTTATCTAATTCTACTTCGCTGAAATTTATTTCTTTCTTACCTATGCCTACCATCTCCTTAAAAGAAATAGTTTTATGTCCCAAATGAATTTCTGATAAAATATCCATATTATGTCTATTTTTTCCTGCATCTAAGACATAAGACATCAACATTGTATCTTCCATTGATGAAAGCGTTATTCCACACTTATAAAATACGATAAAATCAAATTTTATATTTTGACCTATTTTTTTTATACTGGGATCTTCTAATATTTTTTTTAATTTTTTAATTACTGCGTCTTTTTTAAGACACTTGGGTGACTTATGACCAACTGGTATGTAACATGCTTTTCCTATTTTAGAACATAGAGAAATACCCACTAAATCTGCTTGATGAGGATCTAATGAAGTGGTTTCTGTATCTACAGCAACTTCACCAACTTCTTCTGCTTCCTCTATCCATTTATCAATTTCATCCAAGCTATTTATTAAGTAATAATTTTTATTATTTATCGTTTGTAGTTTTTCTAAATTTTGAGTTTCAATCTTGTTACTTTCTAGTTCAGGTTCTCCATAAGCAGAAATTGCAGAGCTTAACAACCTGTTAAATTCCATTTCTCTTAAAAATTTATATAATTTATCTTTATTTATATTTTGCAATTTAAATTCACTTAACTCTCTATTAACAGGAGAGTTATGATCTAGTGTTACAAGTTTTTTACTTATTAGTGCTTTATCCTTGTTCTCTATTAATGTTTCTCTTCTTTTGTTTTGCTTAATCTCGTGAGCAGAATTTAGTAAATTTTCTAAAGTGCCATATTTGTTAATTAGCTCTGCAGCTGTCTTAACACCTATCCCTGGAACACCAGGAACATTATCACTACTATCTCCTGCTAAAGATTGCACATCAATAACTTTTGAGGCATCTACCCCAAATTTTTTTAAGACATCATCATCAGTTATAAATTTGTTTTTCATTGGGTCAAAAATTCGAACTCCTTTTTTATAAAGCTGCATTAAATCTTTATCTGATGAAATAATTGTAACCTTTGCACCTTCTTTGAGAATTTGATCAACATATGTGGCTATTAAATCATCTGCTTCATAATTAGGAAGATCTACAGATGGTAAATTGAATGCTAGAACTGATTTTCTTATATATTCAAATTGAGGAGCCAAATCATCAGGAGCCTCTGACCTATTAGCTTTGTAATCAGTATAAATTTCATTTCTGAAAGTTTTTCTTGCTGAGTCGAATATTACCGCAAAATGTGTTGGTTTTTGCAAATTTTGATCAGATTTTGAGTCCTCTAGTAATTTAAATAACATACTGCAGAAACCACTTACAGCACCTGTTGGAAGTCCATCACTTTTTCTAGTCAACGGAGGCAGAGCATAATAAGCTCTAAAAATATAACCAGAGCCATCAATCAAATAAAAATGATCTGTTTTTTGAATTTTATTCATGAAGTAATATTAAATATTATAATGATAATATATTCTGTATATAAAAATATTTACTTTCAATTATTATAACAATTATAAGTAGATTATTTTTTATATTTTGAGTATTATTTAACAATGGAATTAACAAAAAATCTCACTCAACCTAAACTATTTAAATCTCTGGTTGTTATTGTTCTTGGTTCTATAGCACTAACCATATCAGCAAAGATCAAAATTCCTTTCTATCCAGTTCCTATGACTATGCAAACATTTGTTGTATTATTTTTAGGAATAAGTTTAGGGTATAAAATTGCATTAGCTACAATTGGTCTATATCTAATTGAAGGAATTGCAGGACTTCCCGTATTTTCAAATTCTCCAGAAAAAGGCATTGGATTAGTTTACTTTACAGGACCAACTATGGGTTACTTAATTGGTTTTTTAACAGCTTGTTACTTAGCTTCTAAAATAAAGATTGATGATAATTTTTTCGTTGTTTTATTTAAGTTAATTATCGCAACTTCAACAATTTATATTTTGGGTCTTATTTGGCTTGGAACATTGATTGGATGGGATAAGCCAATTTTTACTTTAGGTGCAAAACCATTTCTATTAGCCGAGATTTTTAAAATTATGCTTTTAGCTCTTTTAACTAAGCAAATAATTAAAATTAAAAAATTTATCTAGGTGATCTTTTAGAAAGAATTCTTTGAAGAGTTCTTCTGTGCATTTTAAGTCTTCTAGCTGTTTCTGATACATTCCTGTTACACAGCTCGAAAACTCTATGTATATGTTCCCACTTAACTCTGTCAGCCGACATGGGATTTTCTGGTGGTACTGCTTTTTTTGAAGGATCTGCCAATAATGCTTTCTCTACATCTTCTGCATCAGCAGGTTTAGCTAGATAATCTATAGCACCTTCTTTGATTGCGGCAACTGCCGTTGGAATATTTCCATAACCAGTTAACATGATAATCCTACTATCAGGATTTGAAGACTGAATTTCTTTTACAACCTCAAGTCCATTACCATCTCCAAGTCTTAAATCTACAACTGCAAAACCATGTTTTTTAGCTTTTACAGATTCAACTCCTTTTTGCACACTCTCTGCTTGAAAAACTTCAAATCCTTTTTTTTCCATAGCTCTTGCTAAACGCTCACGGAAAGGATTATCATCATCCACGATTAATAATGACTTATTTTCAAAATCATTAAGATTCTGTAGTTTTGCCTCTTCTTTCATAGACCTTATATGGGGTCTCTATAAAATATTACAATATATGAATTTTACGCATTACTGGCTTGAATTATTTGCTTTACTTTAGTGCTGTTTACTTTATATGCCAAAAAATATTAAAGTTTTTTTTTAAAAAGACTTTTTTTTATTAAATTTTTTTTTGGAGGCATTTAAAATGCAAAAATTTAAATCAGTTGAGGAATTAGTTAATCAGCTGAAACCTGAAAAACCAGTTTACTGTATTAGAAAGAATTCCATTAAATCTGCTGTTAAATTTTTCCTAAACAAATTTCCAGGTAAAATTTTATATGCAGTTAAAACTAATCCACACCCTGAGGTAATTAAAACAATCATAGAAAGTGGAGTTGAGCAGTTTGATGTTGCATCAATTGAGGAAATTAAAAATATTAGAACTTTTAGCAATACAGCAAAATGCTCTTATATGCATACTGTTAAAAGTAGAGAAAGTATAAAAGAAGCATATTTTAATTTTGGTGTAAAAACTTTTTCATTAGATACTAAAGATGAACTGATTAAAATAATTGAAAGTACAAATAACGCTAAAGATTTAGAGTTATTTGTAAGAGTTGCTGTTTCAAATGAACATGCAGAAATTGATTTATCAAAAAAATTTGGTGCTTTAACATCAGAAGCAATAGGTTTATTAAGACTTGTAAAACAACATGCTAAAAAAATTGGTTTAAGTTTTCACGTTGGTTCACAATGTATGCATCCAATTTCTTACTCGAAAGGAATTAGTGAAATTGGAAATATAATTAAAAAGACAAAAATTATTCCACATTACATTAATGTAGGTGGAGGTTTTCCTACAATCTATCCTGACTTAATTCCACAATCTTTAGATAGTTATTTTAATGAAATAAAAAAGAGTTTAGAAAATCTAAAGCTTGAAAAACTTCCTGAAATTATTTGTGAGCCTGGTAGAGCTATAGTTGCAGAAAGTGGCTCTACAGTTGTAAGGGTTAATTTAAGGAAAAAACAAAAGCTTTATATTAATGATGGTACATATGGTACTCTTTTTGATGCAGGCACACCAAACATTGTATTCCCATCTAGAATGATTAAAGAAAATTCTAATAAAATAATTTCAAAAAAATTAACTGCTTTTGATTTCTTTGGACCTACATGTGATAGTATGGATTATATGAAAGGTCCTTTTTTGCTTCCAAATAATATTAAAGAAAATGATTATATTGAACTCGGTCAACTTGGTGCATACGGATTAACATTTAGAACTCAGTTTAACGGTTATTACTCAAATGAAATTTACGAAGTTGAAGATAATCCAATAATGACAATGTATGACAAAGACATTAATAAAGCTAACATGGTAGCTTAATGTCAGGTCAAAAAAATCCAGGTCATAACAGTAAAAGAGATTTTTTAAAAAATCCTGTTGAGCACATCGATATAACTTCTTTTGATAGTAGAAAAATTATATCCTCAATGGAAAAAATGTCATTTGTTTCTAGAGAAACAGCAAATGCTGCTAATATTTATAACGAGATGCTTAAAGATAAAGATTGTGCAATTTTCCTTACTTTGGCAGGTTCTACTTCGGCAGCTGGATGCATGAACATTTATAAAGATTTAGTTAAATATAATATGGTAGATGCAATCGTTGCGACAGGTGCCTCAATAGTAGATATGGATTTTTTTGAAGCTCTTGGTTTTAAACATTATCAAGGTTCACAATTTCAAGATGATACTGAGCTGAGGAATAACTACATAGATAGAATTTACGATACCTACATAGATGAAGAAGAGCTTCAAATGTGTGATAAAATAATATGTGAAATCGCAAATAACTTAGACGCTAAAAGCTATACTTCAAGAGAGTTCATTTATGAAATGGGAAAATATTTAAAAAATAACTCAAAGAAAAAAGAATCTTTAATTGAAACTGCTTTTGACAACAATGTTCCTATTTTCTGCCCTGCTTTCACTGACTCAAGTGCAGGATTCGGGTTAGTTATGCATCAAGAACAAAATCCAAAAAAACATATGACAATAGACTCAGTTAGAGAATTTAGAGAACTAACAGAAATTAAAATCAAATCTAAAGGTTCTGGATTATTCATGATTGGTGGTGGTGTGCCTAAAAACTTTATTCAAGATACTGTTATTTGCGCTGAACTATTAGGAAAAGATGTAGACATGCATAAATATGCTGTTCAAATTACTGTTGCTGATAGTAGAGACGGTGCATGTAGCAGCTCCACATTAAAAGAAGCAAGTTCATGGGGGAAAGTAGATATTACAAAAGAACAGATGGTGTTTGCAGAAGCAACTAGTGTTTTACCATTGATAGCAAGTGATGCTTATCATAAGGGTGAGTGGAAAAACAGAGCAAGAAAAAACTTTACAAAAATTTTTGAATAAAATTGAAATATCTCTCAAATAAAAACGGGTTTTTAGGAATTGATAATAAATTTAGCTTTAGAGAAAAAGCTGTGATTATTCCATTTGGATTAGAAAAAACAGTCAGTTATGGGGGAGGAACAAGAAACGGACCTAAAGAAATCATAAAAGCATCTCATCAAGTTGAGCTGTATGATGAAGAACTTAATTGTGAACCTTATAAAAAAATAGGTATTAAAACTTTAAAACCGTTTAAAATTGATAAAAATATTAAAAAAGCACTTAATAAAATCTCAAATATTAATAAAGAAATTTTAGATAAAAAGCTTTTTCCAATGACTTTAGGTGGAGAGCATTCAATAACTCCTGGGTGTATTGTTCCTTTTACTAAAAAATATAAAAATATTTGCCTCTTGCATTTTGATGCACATGCAGATTTACGTCAAAGCTATAATGGAGAAAAATTTTCACATGCCTCAGCAATTAGAAGATGTCTAGATTATAAAAATGTTTCTTTAATTTCATTTGGGATAAGAAATATCTCAGAAAGTGAAATCCCATATTTAAAAAAAAATTCTTCAAGAATAAATATTTTTTGGGCAAAAGATAAAAAAAAATGGAATTTGTCTAAATTTAAAAAACTGATTAAAAACAAAACTGTTTATCTAACATTCGATGTAGATGGACTAGATTCAAGTATTATGCCTGCGACTGGTACACCTGAACCAGGAGGACTTTTGTGGGACGAAACATTAGATATAATAAGAATTGCAGCAAAGAACTCAAAAATTGTTGGTGCAGATATTAATGAACTATCCCCAATTAAAGGATTTAATTCTTATAATTTTCTTGTTGCAAAATTAGCTTATAAAATTTTGTCTTATAAATTTTTATATTGAACTTTAATTGGTTTAATTATTTTCAATAACATTCTGAATGGTATCAACATTATTATAGCAACTAAAATTTTTACCGCTAAATCTCCAAGAGATAAAGTAACCCAAGGTACCCCTGTTGCATAAAATGATATTGAGAAAAATAAAAATGTGTCGACTGTTGATCCAATCAGAGATGAGGTGAGTGGTGCAACAAACCACTCTTTTTTTCTTAATCTATCGAAAATTTGAATATCTAACAATTGAGCGGTAATAAAAGCTACGCCTGATCCAATTGCAATTCTAACAGAGATTAAATCTGCAAAATCAGTTGAGAATAACAATGTAAATATAATTCCTATTAAAAAGCCCAAATACACAATTTGCCTTGCTAATAATTTTCCATAAGACCTATTCGCTAAATCAGTTATTAAAAAAGCTATTGGGTAACTAAAAGCTCCATAAGTTAAAATCTCGTTTAATCCAAAATAGTTAATTGGGAACTGAACTAAATAATTAGAAGATAGTACAACAACCCCCATCATTATAGACAGGGTGATAAATAATTTATTCATTAAGCTGATTTAGCTACAGGTTTCTTTTTAAAAGGGGATTTAATTAAAACTACTTTTTTTAACTTTTTTAATCTAGGAGATAAATTTTTATTTTTTACGGTTTTTAAAAATTCATCAAAACTACCTTTTTTATCAACTGATCTTACACCTGAGTTGCTTACAGTAAGTTTTAAACTTCTTCCAGTAAGCTCACTTGTAAATTTTACTTTTTTAAGATTAGGTAAAAATCTTCTTTTAGTCTTGTTGTTAGCATGACTAACATTATGACCTTTCATAGGAATTTTACCGGTAAGTTCGCATTTTTTTGACATAATAACAGTGCCTATATAAGGTGAGATATTGAAGGCGTCAAGTTTAATACATTTAAGAAACAGTTTTATTTCCCACAATTTCTGTGAAATTTTTGACACCATCTCTTATTAGTAATTCTTTTAGGTCCTTTTTAATCATCCCAGCAATATTGGGTCCTTGAAATACCATGCCGGTATACAACTGAACATAATCTGCTCCTAATAAAAACTTGTCATAAGCTGCTTTACCAGAGTCAACACCACCTACTCCAATTATTTTAATTTTACCTTTTATTAAATTGTAGAATTTACTTATTAAAAGATTTGATTTTTTCTCAATAGGTTTTCCAGATAAACCACCTTTTTGATGTCTCTGTATATTTTGAAGTGTTTCCCGAGAAGCTTCGGAAGTATTTGAAATTATTATTGCGCTTATTTCATTTTCTAAAAGTATTTCTGAAATTAAGTCAATTTGATTTTCATTTATATCTGGTGAAATTTTTACAGCTACAGGAATTTCAGTTTTTAATTGTTTTTTTTTCTCTAAGATAGATTTTAATAACTCTTTTAATTTATTCTCATCATGAAAGTTTCTTAGATTTTCAGTATTTGGTGAAGAAATATTGATTGTAATATAATCTGCAACTTCAGAAAATTTTTCTAATCCTATTAAATAATCATTCAATCTATCATTAGAATCTTTGTTTGGACCCACATTTACACCTAGCACGCCTAGTTTTTTATTTAATTTTATTCTGTTTAATATTGTATCTGATCCGTGGTTGTTAAAACCTAACCTATTAATTAATGCTTGATCTTCTACCAATCTAAATACTCTTGGTTTTTCATTTCCATATTGTTTTAATGGAGTAACTGTACCTACTTCAACAAATCCAAAACCTAGCTTAAATAAAGGGTTATATACCTCTGCATTCTTATCAAAACCTGCAGCAATACCAATAGGATTATCAAGATCTTGATTAAATAATTTTGTTTTTAAAATGGGATCATTTTTGTTTTCATCAAATATATTTGAAACTAAATTGAGTTTGAGTGATTGAATTGCTAAAAAATGTGCTCTTTCAGGATCTATTTTAAATATTAAAGATCTTAAATTTGAATACATTATTTCAATTTACTAGTTATCAATTCTTTTGTTTCGTTAACACCAAAAAAACTTATAAAAAAACCCATTCTAGGTCCATTTTCATCTCCAAACACCACTTCATAGATTAACTTAAACCAATCTCTTAAGTTTTCTGAATACCCATTCTCTTTACCTGTTGAATAAATTAATGTTTGTATATCCTCAGGAGACATCTGATCATTACATTGTTCTAAAGTTTTAACTAAAGCTTTTAGAGCTAATTTTTCATTTTCAGACGGTTTTTTATATTTTTTTTGAGCCTTAATAACATCATTAAAATACTTAATTGCATAACCAACTAGTCCATCAAAAATTGGAAAGTTTTTTTCATGGATATTAGATTTATATTTTTTAACAAACTTCCACAATAAATCTTTGTTATCAGCGTTACTTGTTTCAACTAAATTTAATAACATAGAAAAGGTCATAATCATCTCTTCTTTTGGAATATGTCCATTATGAACATGCCAAACAGGATTCATCACTAATTGTTGTTCAGTTTGTTTTTTTGATTTTTCAATATTATCAAGGTAGTCATCCACAGCTTTAGGCACTATTTCTTTATAAAGTTTTTTTGCTCTTTTTGGATTTTGATACATGTATAAAGATAAGCTTTCAGGTGAGGCATATTTTAACCACTGGTCAATAGTAATACCGTTTCCTTTTGATTTTGAAATTTTTTCACCCTTTTCATCAAGAAATAATTCATAGGCAAATCCAGATGGATGTTTTTTACCAATCAAATTTATTATTTTAGTTGATAAAATTGCACTCTCAATAAGGTCTTTTCCGTACATTTCAAAATCTATATCTAGAGCATACCATCGCATTGCCCAATCAACTTTCCATTGTAATTTGCAATTTCCATCCAAAATACTAGATTCTAATTTTTTACCTTTATTATCAAAAATTATTTTAGAATTTTTTTTATCAATTTCTATAACTGGAATTTCGAGGACATGACTTGTATCTGGACAAATAGGTAAAAAGGGGCAGTAAGTTTGTTGACGTTCTTTGCCTAAAGTTGGAAGTATAATATTCATTATACCATCATAATTTTCTAAAATAATTTTTAAAGTTGAGTTGAAAAAACCACCTTTGTATAAAGATGTCGAACTTTTAAAACTATATTTAAAATTAAAACTATTTAAAAAATCTTTTAACATTTCATTATTATGTTCTCCAAAACTTGCAAATTTTTCAAATGGATCTGGAACTTGTGTTAATGGTTTATGTAAGTTTTTGTTTAGTAATTCCTGATTAGGAACATTATCAGGAACTTTTCTTAAACCATCCATATCATCAGAAAAAGTAATTATCTCGGTTGGTAAATCTGTAAGTTGCTTTAAGGCATTAACCATCATTGAAGTTCTTGCTACCTCACCAAATGTTCCTATATGAGGAAGGCCACTTGGACCATATCCTGTTTGAAGAGTAATTTTACCTTTTTTATCAATAAATGATTTTCTCTCACGAAGCATTTTTTTTGCTTCAACGAAAGGCCAAGCACTTGTTTTGTCTAAAATTTCTTTTTTAATCACGAGTATATCTTTTATAAAAATCTTAAATTGGCGATTTTATTAATTCTTATAGAGTTGAAATTTATTTACCATAAAATAATGTTCTTTCAAAATGTCTAATTATAAAACTGTTTTTTTTACACTTGGAATTTTGCAAATAATTTTAGGGATCTCAATGTTCATCCCTATAATTGCTCAATTTATTTATTCTGAAATAGATTCATCATTTTTTGGTGCATCTATTGTGACAATAATTTTTGGATCCTTATTTTTTCTTTCAAATCTAGACCACGACAAAAAGTTAAATTTACAACAAGCATTTTTATTAACTGCTTTGTCTTGGTTAAGTATTGCTATTTTTGGATCTTTACCATTTATATTTTCGACTATGGAGCTTTCAATTACTGATGCTTTTTTTGAGAGTATGTCTGGTATTACAACAACTGGATCTACAATTATTTCTGACCTAGAGAATACACCAAAAGGAATTTTATTATGGAGAGCAATACTTCAGTGGTTGGGTGGTATTGGTATAATTGTAATGGCAATTACCCTAATGCCTATAATGAATGTTGGTGGTATGCAATTATTTAAAATTTCTAGTAACGACTCATCTGAAAAGATTCTTCCTAAATCGAAAGAAATAGCTTTAAGACTTATTTATATTTATTCAGGTCTAACCGTTCTTTGTGCATTATCATATTGGATATTTGGAATGGGAAAATTTGATAGTTTAACTCATTCTATGACTACCATAGCTACAGGTGGATTTTCCAATTATAATCAATCTATCGGATATTTTAACAGTATTCCAATAGAAATATCATCGATGATTTTTATAATTCTAGGAAGTATTCCATTTATTGCATATATTAAATTTATTAGTGGTAATAAAAGAATATTTTTAAGCGATATTCAAATTAGATCATTTATTAAAATAATAATTATAAGCATTATTATATTATCAATTTATTTATTATTTAATAATAACGGAAACTTCAGTTTAAGATCTATTTTTTTTAATACAATTTCAATATTGACTGGAACAGGTTATGTCAATGCTGAATTTGATAGTTGGGGAGGCTTCCCTATAACAATATTTCTTGCACTAATGTTTATTGGAGGGTGTGCTGGATCTACTACTTGTGGTATTAAAATCTTTAGAATTCAAATTCTTTATTTATTTATATTAAATCAATTAAAAAAAATTATTTATCCCAAGGGAATATTTGTAATTAAATACGATCAAGGATCTGTTGATGATAAATTTATTGCATCAATAATTTCATTTATTTATTTTTACTTTGTTATTTTTTTTATTTTAGCTGCATTATTATCATTAACAGGTCTCGATTTTATAACTGCTATCTCTGGAGCAGCAACATCAATATCAAATGTAGGTCCAGGTTTAGGTCCTATTATTGGGCCTAATGGAGATTTTTCGGCTTTACCTGATATTTCTAAATGGATTTTAACTGTAGGTATGATTTTAGGTAGACTTGAGTTGTTTGCGATATTAGTATTGTTCTTACCATCTTTTTGGAGAAATTAATTATGTCTGAAACAAAAAAACAAACATGGCTTGATTCTCTTGCAGTTTATAAAGATATTCGAATGGTAAGAATTCTTTTATTAGGTGCAATAAGTGGATTTCCATGGGTATTAATTGCAAGTAGCTTAAGTCTTTGGCTTAAAGAAGAAGGTCTTAGTAGATCAACAATTGGATGGGCAGGTTTAATTTTTGGAGTATATGCTTTCAATTATTTGTGGGCTCCAATTATAGATAGAATTCAAATTCCAATGCTAACAAAAAAATTAGGTCATAGAAGAGGATGGATAGTTTTGATGCAATTAATTATTTTGTTAAGTCTTGTTGTTTGGAGTGTGATTAATCCAACTGAAAATTTGGCTTTATTAATTACTGTAGGTTTAATTATTGCTATTGCGTCAGCAACCCAAGATATAACTGTAGATGCATTAAGAATTGAACAGATAAACGAAAATGAGGGAAAATCAATGGCTGCTGGTGCAGCTATGGCTGTTGTTGGTTGGTGGACAGGATATAAATTAGGTGGAGTTGTTGCTTTATTCACAGCAGAATTTTTTGAAAACCTAGGGGTGGCTGACTACTGGCAAGCTACTTTTTTAATTTTAGGTATTTTAATAATTTTAATGAATATTGGATTAATGTTTGTTCATGAACCTATAGAGACAAACAGACAAGCAAAACAGAGAGAAACAGACAAATTAATTGAAGGAAAACTTGGATCTAGCAATATTATTACAAACTTTATCGCATATATTACAGGAACTATAGGCGGACCTATTATTAGTTTTTTTAGAAAAAATGGTTTTGCCATTGCAGCTGGAATTTTAGGATTTGTTTTCTTGTTTAAGATAGGTGAGGCATTTATGGGAAGAATGTCTATTGTTTTTTATAAAGAAATTGGTTTCTCCAAAGGTCAAATTGCAATTTATTCAAAAGGACTTGGCTGGATAACAACAGTTGTATTTACTTTGTTGGGTGGAGTAATGGCCATGAGAGCTGGAACAATTAAAACCATGTTCTTTGCTGGTGGGTTAATGGCTATAACCAATCTTTTATTTGCAGTTTTAGCATGGACCGGAAAATCAGAAATTTTATTTGCAATTGCGGTTATAGCTGATGATATCACAGCAGCTTTTGCAACTGTAGCATTTGTTGCATTCATATCATTACTAGTTGATAGAACTTATACAGCCACACAATATGCATTGCTTGCTTCAATTGGTACTGCTGGTCGTACTACTTTAGCTTCATCCTCTGGAGCTCTAGTTGACTGGTTAAACGGAGATTGGGGAACATTTTTTGTTTTAACGACTATAATGGTGATACCATCATTAATTTTTTTGTGGTTAATTAAAAACAAAATTAAAATTGGTGCAAAATAATTTTTATTTTATAGGTAATTTTTCGAATATTTACAAAAATCCTTCGAAAAGATCTGAGGTAACTTCACAAATTATACATGGTGAAAAATTCAAAATATTAGCAAAAAATAAAAATTGGATAAAAATTAAAACTTTATTTGATAATTATAAGGGTTTTATAAAAAATTCAAAATATATAGAAAAATTTAACCCCAATTATAAAGTCAGTTCACTAAAAGCAAAGATTTATAAAAAACCTGGAATTGGAACTAGCAGTTGGCTTCCACTTGCATCCAAATTATCTGTATTTGAGCAAAATAAGAATTACGTAAAAATTGAAAAAAATAAATGGATTAAAAAAGCAGATATTAAAAAAATAAACCATAAAGAAAATAATTTTACAAAAATATTTAAAAAATTTCTCGACGTAAAATATGTTTGGGGTGGAAAAACATTTAAAGGTATTGATTGTTCAGCCTTATTGCAAATATTTTATTTTTATAATAATTCGTTTTATCCAAGAGATACAAAAGATCAGATCAAATATACAAAAAGGAATTCAAAGAAAAAACTATTTAAAAAAGGAGATATTATTTTTTGGAAAGGTCATGTTGCTATGTGTTTAAATTCTAAACAACTAATACACGCTTATGGTCCAGAAAGAAAAGTAATTATTATGCCAATTATAGAAACAATTGATAGAATTGAAAAAACTGCCAAGCTAAAGGTAAAAAAATTATCTAGAATAAAATATTAATTTCTTCCAAAGTCAGGTTTATCAATATCTTGTTTCAATTTGATGATTTTTGACCTTACTTTTTTAGTTTGAATGAGTTTCTTTACAATAGACTTATTATTTTTTGAATTAATATCTTTTTTAAATTGATTTAAATTTTTAATAAATAAATCAATCGCTTTTGAAATATTATTTTTATTGTTAAAAAAAATATCTCTCCACATGATTTCATTTGATGCTGCAATCCTAGAAAAATCTCGTAATCCACCAGCGCTATATTTGATTAGCTTATAATTTTGTTTTTTCTCAAAATCTTGTGCTGATTTCACCAGATTATATGCAATTAAGTGTGGTAAATGACTAGTAATAGAAAAAATTTTGTCATGTTTTTCAGCGCTCATAACAACCACTTTTGCTCCAATTTTTTTCCAAAACTTAGTTAGAATATTTAAATTATTTTTTTTTATATTTTTTTCTTTAATTATTATGCACCATCTATCAGCAAACATATTTTCTTTACCATGCTCTGGTCCACTGACCTCTGATCCAGCTATTGGGTGACTTTGAATCCAATGAATACCTTTCTTTAAAAATTTATTTATAATTTTAGAAGTTTCAATTTTTGAAGAACCAATATCTGTAATCAATGTTTTCGATGGTATAAATTTATTAATTTTTAAAATAATATTTTTGTATTCACTCATTGGTGTACAAAAGATAATTAAATCGGAATTACTTGCACCTTCTTTTAATGATTTAACAATTGTTCCAGGTAATTTTAATCTTTTTATCTTAGCAATATTTGATTTTGATTTTTCATAAATAAATATTTTTTTTGCTATTTTTTTTTTGCTAATACGCCTTAATAAAGATGAACCTAATAATCCACAGCCAATAATTAAAATATTTTTCATTTTTTCAATACTTGTTTAATAACACTCATAAATTTTAAGTTTTCTTTTTTAGATCCAATAGTTAACCTTAATTTATTCTTTATATGATAACCATCTTCTGTTGATCTTAAAATAATTCCCTTATTTTTAAGTTTTTCATACAGAAATTTTGCAGAATATCTGCATTTTTCAAAATTAAGTAACAAAAAATTTGCTGAAACTGAATTTGAAAAAATATTATATATCTCAAGAAATTTCTTAATTTTTTTAGAATATAATAAATTATGTCTAATCGATTTATTTATGAAAGATTTATCCTTCAGTGACTCGGTGGCAGCTAATTGAGCAATACCATTTACATTAAATGGTGGTTTTATAACATTTAGAGCATCAACTATTTTTTTTGATCCATATCCCCAACCTACTCTCAGAGAAGCTAATCCAAAAATTTTTGAAAAAGTTCTAAGTATGAAAACATTGTCTTTATTTTTAAACAAATCTAACCCAGATGAATAATCTTTGTTTTTCATATATTCTGCATAAGCATCATCTATAACTAGTAAAATTTTTTTATTTAATCTTTTTCTTAATTCTAAAACTTCTTTTTTCGTTAAGTAAGTTCCTGTAGGATTGTTTGGGTTAGCTATAAACACAACTTTAGTTTTTTTTGTTATTTTTTTTAAAATTTCATTTACTGAAACTTTAAAATTAATTTCTTTTGCAAATACAATTTTTGCACCTACAATTTTTGAGTAAATTCTGTACATTAAAAAACTGTATTCTGGTACCACAACCTCATCTTTTGGGTTTAAAAACAACTGGCAAAGCATTTGAATAACTTCATCTGAACCAGCTCCACAAATAATTTTCTCAGAATTACATTTATATGCTTTAGATATTGCTTTTCTTAAATTTTGAGATTTTCCATCTGGATATTTATCTAAATTCATATTTTTATTTGATATTATTTTCTTTGCTTCAGGGCTCATACCTAAAGCAGATTCATTTGCAGAAAGCTTAATTACATTCTTAAGTTTCTTAACTTTTGATTTACCAGGCTTATAAGCCTCAATTTTAAATTTTTTGAAATTTGGAGTTATCATTTTTTTTAATTTATGTGCTCTTTATAGATAAAATTACAAAATTTTATAGAGAATAAGAGGATTTTTTAAAAAATTGACATAATAAATAAGTTCTAGTAAAAAAATTATGCGCTGATTTAACTGAATTGCGAGCGCTTAAAAAAAACCGCTAAAATAGTTTTTTTTCTCACAATTCGAAACAGTCAAAAAATATGAACACTGAGAAAAACATAAAAACTTTAATTGTAAAGAAACTACTAAAATTAGACTGTGGAAAGACCATAAAAGATTTTCCGATTGCCTATGAAACTTACGGTTCACTTAATTCAAAAAAAGATAATGCAATATTAGTTTTTCATGCTCTAACAGGAGATCAATTTGTAACCGGAATAAACCCTGTAACTAACAAAGAGGGTTGGTGGAGTTATGCGGTAGGCCCTGATAAAGCTATCGATACGAATAAATATTTTGTTATTTGCTCTAACGTAATTGGTGGATGTATGGGATCATACGGACCAAGTCATAAAGATCCTGATCAAAAAATTTTTGGAACAAATTTTCCCGTTATTACAATTAATGATATGGTGAATGCTCAATATAATTTACTTGATCACTTTGGTATTGATAAACTGTTTTCTATAACTGGTGGTTCAATGGGAGGTATGCAAGTCCTTCAGTTTATTAGCAACTTTCCTGATAAATCTAGAACAGTGATACCAATCGCAACCACATCTAGTCATTCAGCTCAAAATATTGCTTTTAACGAGCTAGGTAGACAAGCTATTACAGCTGATAGTAACTGGAGAGATGGGAATTATACATCAAACAATACTAATCCTGGAAAAGGATTAGCAGTAGCTAGAATGGCAGCTCATATTACTTATTTATCTAAAAAAGGTTTGCAGGAAAAATTTGGAAGAAAGTTACAAGAAAGAGAAGATCTTAAATTTGGATTTGACGCTGATTTTCAAATAGAAAGTTATTTAAGATATCAGGGCTCAGTTTTCGTAGATAGATTTGATGCAAATAGTTATCTTTATATTACTAGAGCTATGGATTATTTTGATTTAGCTAAGCAATTCAATGGTAATCTTTCAGAAGCATTTATAAATACAAACGCGAAATTTTTTATAATTTCTTTTACTTCAGATTGGCTTTATCCAACCCAAGAAAACAAAGATATTGTGATTGCTTTAAACTCAATAGGAGCTGATGTTGGATTTGTAGAAATTGAGTCAGATAAAGGTCACGACTCCTTTTTACTGGACGTTCCTGATTTCTTGAGTGCACTTAAAAACTTTTTAGATAAATCTTACGAAGAAAATTAATTATGAAAAATGAATTTCAGGTAATAGCAGATCTAATTGAAAAAGATAAGAAAGTCTTAGATGTAGGTTGTGCCGATGGAACCTTGATGAAATTTTTAAAGGATAATAAAAACATAAATATAAGAGGATTAGAGATTTCAAAAGAAAAAGTGCAAGAATGTATTGCTAAAGGTTTAACTGTAATTGAAGGAAATGCTGAAAAAGATTTAAAGCAATTTCCAGACAAATCATTTGATTATGTTGTTTTAAGTCAAACCCTTCAAGCTTTTCTTAATCCTGAATTAGTTTTAGATGAACTTTTAAGAGTTGGAAAAAAAGCAATAGTTACGATTCCTAATTTTGGATACTGGAAAGTAAGATTTCATTTATTATTTAAAGGTACAATGCCAATTACAAAAACATTACCAGATGAATGGTATAACACACCAAATTTACATATGTGTACAATCAAAGATTTTTTTTACTTTGTAAAATCAAAAGATATTAAAATTTTTAAATCACTCGCTTTAAATAATCTTAATTCATCAATAATAAATGAGAGTAATTTAGGAGTTAAAAATTTGTTTGCAGATCTAGGTATATTTTTGATAGAAAAATAAAATGCGTATTGAAATTATACCCTGTCTTCAAGACAACTATAGCTATTTAATAATAGACGAAAGTAACAATTTTGCGTGTGTTGTAGATCCCAGTGAGTCTGAACCAATAATCAATTTCTTAAAAAATAAAAATATTAAATTAAAATATATTCTTAATACTCATCATCATTATGATCATATTGGAGGAAATCAAGAATTAAAAAAAAAATATGGGTCAGTTGTTGTGGGTTTTAAGGGAGACTCAAAAAGAATACCTGGAATAGATATATTGTTAGAAGACAATCAAATATGGAAAGCTGAAAACTTTGAAGCTAAAATTATACATATACCTGGACATACTTCAGGACATATTTGTTTTAATTTTTTTAAAGAAAAAATAGTTTTTACTGGAGATACACTTTTCTCACTTGGTTGTGGAAGAATATTTGAAGGTTCTTATGAGGAAATGTTTGAATCTTTAAACAAAATTAAATTATTGCCAAAAGACACAAAAATTTATTGTGGTCATGAATACACTCTTAACAATTCAAAATTTTGTAAAAAATATGACTCTGAGAACAAAGATTTACAAAAAAAAATAGAAAAAATAAAAAAATTAAGAGAAAATGGAATTCCTACGATACCGTCAACTTTAAAAGAGGAATTGGAGTGTAATATATTTTTAAGAGCAAAAGATGTTAAAACCTTTTCAAAATTAAGAGATTTTAAGGATAATTTCTAATTAATTCGGCTTGACTAAAGGCTGACTACAACTATATTGCGGTAACTTTAAATTAAATCATACTATGTCATACGCAGTAATAAAAACAGGTGGAAAACAGTATAAAGTAAAATCTGGAGAAATTCTAAAGATTGAAAAACTACCAGACACTAAACCTGAGACCAAAATAGAGTTTAATGAAATTTTGGCATACGGTGATAACAAATCAATTGAAATTGGAACCCCAAATGTTGAGGGTGCAAAAGTAGAAGCTGATTTAATTAAAAATAGCAAAAATAGAACTATTTTAATTTTTAAAAAAAGAAGAAGACAAAATTCAAGAAGAAAAAATGGGCATAGACAAGAATATTCTATGATAAGAATTAACAAAATTTTTTCAAAAGATGGTAAAGTGTTATCAGAAGCTGAAAAAATTTCTAAAACTTCAAAAAAAGAAGAAGTTAAGGAAGCAGTAAGTAAATAGTTATTAGGTAAATTATGGCAACAAAAAAAGCAGGTGGATCATCACGAAACGGACGAGATAGTGCCGGTAGAAGACTTGGTGTAAAAAAGTACGGTGGTGAAACAGTAATTCCTGGAAACATAATTGTTAGACAAAGAGGAACTAAGATTTTTCCGGGTGAAAATGTTGGTATGGGTAAAGATCATTCAATATTTTCAGTTGTTAAAGGGAAAGTTGTTTTCAAAAAATCTAAATCAGATAGAACTTTCGTTTCTGTAAAGCCCAATTAATAGTACAACCAATTAAAATAGATGTTGTATTATGAAATTTCTCGATCAAGTTAAAATTTATATTAAGGCTGGAAACGGTGGAGATGGATCTCCTAGTTTTAGAAGAGAGAAATATGTTGAATTTGGTGGACCAGATGGTGGGGATGGTGGAAAAGGTGGATCAATTATTTTAAAGTCAGAGGAAAATTTAAACACCCTTATTGATTATCGATATCAACAACACCACAAAGCCGAACGTGGGGAAAACGGTTCCGGTCAAAATCGAACAGGAAAAGGTGGTGAAGATTTAATTTTAAAAGTTCCTCTAGGTACACAGGTATTTGAAGAGGATAACAAAACTCTTCTTTTCGATTTTAATAAAAAAGGTGAAGAATATGTTGCAGCTGCTGGCGGAAAAGGAGGTTTAGGAAACACAAGATTTAAAAGTTCTACAAATAGAGCTCCAAGAAAATTTACCAAAGGCACTATTGGTGAAGAATTTACAATATGGCTTCAATTGAAAACAATTGCTGATATCGGTATTATCGGATTACCAAATGCAGGAAAATCAAGTTTGTTAGCAGCATTAACAAACGCAAATCCAAAAATTGCAAATTACAAATTTACAACTATTAATCCAAACCTTGGCGTGGCTTCTTACGATGATAAAGAAATTACCATTGCAGATATTCCAGGATTAGTTGAAGGAGCTCACGAAGGTATAGGGTTAGGGATACAATTTTTAAAACATATAGAGAGATGTAAGTCTTTACTACACTTAATTGATGTCACCAACTTAGATCTGAATGAGTCTTATAATCAGGTGAAAAATGAATTAAAAAGCTACAGTGCAAAGTTATTAGAAAAAAAAGAACTAATTGTGCTTAATAAAATCGATTTGATTGATGAAGAAACAGCAAATGAAGTTATAGATCATTTTTCAAAGGGTAAAAATTGTGAGATTATGACAATGACAACTCTGGAAAAAGAATCTGTATCAAAAATTAAAGCAAAGCTTTTGTCTTATGTATCTTAAAAACTCCAAAATAATTGTTGTAAAAATTGGATCATCTCTACTAGTTGATCAAAATAAAAAAATTAGGAAACAATGGTTATCTAGTTTTGCAAAAGATATTAAAAAATTAAGAGATAAAAATCAAAAAGTAGTTATTGTTAGCTCTGGTGCTATAGCTTTGGGTTGCAAGAAAATGAATTATAACAAAAAAAATATCAAATTAGATAAGAGTCAAGCTATTGCTTCTATTGGTCAAATAGAACTGATGAATTTATTTTCACAAACTTTCGCAAAATATAAAATAAATATTTCTCAGATTTTGCTTACATTAGAAGATACTGAGGAAAGAAGAAGATCTCTCAATGCTAAACGAACTTTTGATAATCTTTTTGAACTTGGTTTTATTCCTGTGGTCAATGAAAATGATACTATTGCAACGAGTGAAATAAAATATGGAGATAATGATAGATTGGCATCTAGGGTTGCTCAAATTACAAACGCAGATACCTTAATTTTATTATCTGATGTTGACGGTTTGTATACAAAAAATCCTAAAATTTTTAAGGATGCTAAACTAATAAAGAAAATTGATGACCTAAATAAAGATATAAAAAAAATTTATATTAAAGGCGTAAATGAATATGGAAGTGGTGGTATGCATACAAAAATTGAAGCAGCAAAAATATGTCAGCTTGCTGGTACTAGTATGGTTATTGCGAATGGACTATATTCAAATCCTATCTCAAAAATAATTGAAAAAAATAACTGCACCTGGTTTAGTCCAAAAATTTCAAAGTTAGATGCTAGAAAAAAATGGATAATAAGTTCTGTAGCACCTAAAGGAGCATTAATAATTGATGATGGTGCTAAAAAGGCATTAAAATCTGGAAAAAGTTTGTTAGCAGCAGGAATTAAAAAAGTTTCGGGAAGATTTAACAAAGGTGATCATATTAAAGTATTAGATAAAAAAAATAACGAATGTGCTAGAGGGTTAAGTTCCTTTACTTCTGATGAGGTGAATAAAATTATGGGTCATCATTCGAATGAAATTGAAAAATTATTAGGCTATGTTGCAAAAGCAGAAGTTATTCACAAAGATGATATGGTGGAAATTTAAATGATTAAATATATGAATTTAATTGGAAGAAAAGCTCGCAAAGCTAGTGAGTATAAAGTTACAACTGAAGTAAAAAATAAAGTCTTAAATGATTACGCGAAATTAATTAAGAATGAAAAAAAATTTATTATTAATCAAAATTCAAAAGATATTAATTACGCGAGAAAAAGAGGGTTAAAAGAGAACTTAATCAAAAGACTTCATTTAGATGAAATTAAATTGAATGGAATTATAAATTCTATTTTAAAAATAGCTAAATTAAGGGATCCTATAGACAACACTTTAGACAAATGGAAAAGACCAAATGGTTTGAACATAAAAAGAGTATCAATACCAATTGGAGTTATTGGTGTTATTTATGAAAGTAGACCAAATGTAACTTCAGATGTTGCTAGTCTTTGTTTTAAATCTGGAAATGTAGTGATTTTAAAAGGAGGCTCTGAGGCCATAAATTCAAATAAAGCTTTAGCTAGGTTGTTTAGAAAAGCACTTAAAAAAAATAAAGTTGATGAAAACTTTATTCAATTTATCGACTCAAAACAAAGAAAACTAGTAGATATAATGCTTTCTAAAATGAAAAAATATATCGATGTCATCATACCTCGTGGTGGAAAAAATTTAGTTAAAAAAGTTTTAGAATTATCCAAAGTACCTATAATTGGGCACTTAGAGGGACTCTGTCATACTTATATAGATAAAGATGCAGAATTAAAAATGGCTAAAGAAGTTGTTTATAACGCTAAATTAAGAAATACAAGTATTTGTGGTGCGACTGAAACTATTCTTATTAATAAAAATATAGTCAAAAAATTTAGTAATCCGATTTTGCAAGCACTTGAAAATAATGGTTGTAAAATAATTGGTGATAAGATTTTGAAGAGTTATTACAAAGGTCAAGTATATCCTGCAAAAGAAAAAGATTGGTCAACTGAATATTTGGCATCAGCTGTATCTGTTAAAGTTGTTAAAAATTCTGAAGAGGCAATTAAGCATATAAATAAATATGGCACTATGCACACAGACTCCATCATTACAAAAAATAAAAAAACAGCAAAATATTTCTTAAAAAATGTTAAAAGCTCAATTGCAATGCATAATACCTCAACTCAATTTGCTGATGGCGGTGAATTTGGATTTGGTGGAGAAGTTGGAATTTCTACTAATACACTACCACCAAGAGGTCCTGTAGGTTTAAATCAATTGATTTCATATAAATATGAAATCACTAGTAATGGTAAAATAAGAAATTAAATTGAATAACACAAAAATAAAAATTGGTGTATTAGGTGGATCGTTTGATCCTGCTCATAAAGGACATTTGGCAATTTCTAAGGAAGCAAAAAAAAGATTCAAACTCAAAAAAGTTATTTGGGCAATTACAAAAAAAAATCCATTTAAAATAGAGAGCAAAACATCTGTTACTGACAGAATTAAATATTGTAAAAAAATTATTAGTACAAATTCATTTATTAAGGTTAAATTTTATGAAAAAATTATTAAATCAAATAAAACTATTAATTTAATCAATCATTTAAAAAAAGATAAAAGCATTGAAATTTATTTTTTAATGGGTGCCGACAATCTTATTAATTTTCATAAATGGCATAAATCTAAATTAATTTCACAAAAATGTAACATTCTAGTTTTTGATAGACATGGGTATAAAAAAAATTCTTTAAAATCAAAGACATTTAAGCAACTTAGTAAGGCCAATCTAGAGTTTATTGAGTTTAATAAAGTCAACATTTCATCTTCTCAATTAAGAAAAATTTGATAATCTAAAACCAATTAATGGACAAAATTTCAGACTTAAAAGAAATTGTAATCAACACACTAGATCTCAATAAAGCTCAAGACATTGTAACTATTGATCTTAAAGACAAAAGTTCTATGGCTGATTACATGATCATAGCAAGTGGGACTTCATCTAGACATATTCAATCTTTATCAGAACAAGTTTTAGAAAAACTTAAAAATAACGGTGTAAAAGACCCAAAAATTGAGGGTAAAGAAAGTGGAGAATGGAAACTTGTTGATGGGATTGATTTAATTGTTCATATTTTTCACCCAGAAAAAAGAAAGTTTTATGAATTAGAGAAAATTTGGTCAGAGCTAATTCCAAAAGAAAAAGTGATGATATGAAAAAAATTAAATTTTTATTATTAATTTTTTTTTCCGTTTTTTATATAAATAAAACAGTTATTTCAGCTGAAGTTGATATTTATAAAAAAATTGATCTCTTCGGTGAGGTTCTAGAAAAGATTAATAAAGAATACGTTGATGAGTTCAATCAATCTGAAAGTATGGACGCTGCTATCAATGGACTTTTACAATCCTTAGATCCTTATTCATCCTATATGTCCCCTAAAATTTTTGATGAAATGCAAACAGAAACCAGTGGTGAGTTTGGTGGACTAGGAATTGAAGTTAGCATGGAGGCTGGTGTGGTAAAAGTAATTTCACCAATAGATGATACACCTGCATCCAGAGCTGGATTAAAAGCTGGTGACTACATAGTAAAAATAAATGATGTTCAGGTTCAAGGAAAATCATTAAGTGAAGCTGTTGATTTAATGAGAGGACCTGTAGGTTCTGGAATAGAGTTAACAGTAAGACGAAGAGGTGAAAGAAAAGCGTTAACATTTAATATCATAAGAGAAGTTATTCAGGTTCAATCTGTAAAATCTGAAATTATAAATGAAAATATTGGATACATCAGGCTTACTTCGTTTAATGATAACAGTAGTGATCAAATAGAAAAACAAATTAAAAAACTTAAAAAAAATAAAAACTTAAATTCATTTATTTTAGATTTAAGAAATAATCCTGGGGGTCTTTTGTCTCAAGCAATAAAGATATCAGATTTTTTTCTTGAAAATGGAGAAATAGTTTCAACAAAAAGCAGAAAAAAATCTGAAAACAGAAAATGGTTTGCAAAAAAAGGAGATATTACCGATGGAAAAACACTATTGGTTTTAATTAACTATGGTTCAGCATCTGCATCTGAAATTGTTGCTGGAGCTTTAAAAGATCATAAAAGAGCAATCATCGTTGGTGAAAATAGCTTTGGTAAAGGTTCTGTGCAATCAATTATTCCTTTAAAAAATCGTGGAGCTATCAGGTTAACTGTCGCAAAATATTATCTTCCCTCTGGAAAATCTATTTCTGAAGTAGGAGTTAGACCAGATATTGAAGTAAATGAAGAAGGTGATGATTTTAGAATAAAAACTGATACTGATAATCAATTAAACTACGCTATTAAGTTACTTAACGGATAATATGAATAAAAATTTTAAAGATTTACCACTGAGAAGTGGGGTCGGAATTGTGTTATTGAATAAAGAAAATAAAGTATTCGTTGCAAAAAGAATAGATAATCCTAAAAATTTTTGGCAAATGCCTCAGGGTGGTGTTGATGAGGGAGAGGATAATTTAAAAGCTGCATTTAGAGAACTAGAGGAAGAAACAAGTATCAAAAGCGTAGAACTTATAAAAGAATTAGATGGTACATTAACCTATGATTTACCTGATAGATTACTAGGTATTATTTGGAAAGGTAAATACAAAGGTCAAAAGCAAAAATGGTTTTTAATGCGATTTATTGGAAATGATAATGAGATAAATATTAATACATCTAATCCAGAATTTTTAGATTGGAAGTGGATTGACTTAGATTTAATTACTGATGTTGTGGTTGATTTTAAACATCATATTTACAAAGAACTTAAAGAAAAAGTAAAAAAATTAATTTAGAGTTTTTAAAACTTCAACTTTTTGATCTGCTAAATACTTAGATTGATCATTTATATCAGTTTTATTAGCCTCTTCTTCTGCCTGTTTAAGTAAATCTTGTTTCTTTGATTTATCCATATCAGCAAGATTAAAAATTGTACTTGTTAAAATAGATAGATTGTTATTTTTGAACTCAACAATACCATCTTCAACATAGTAATTTTCATCACCTGATTTTGATAAAATCTTAATTATCCCAGGTTTCAAAAAGGAAATAATAGAAATATGATCCTTCAATATTCCCATCTCTCCTTCAAAAGCAGGGACCACAACTTCTGAAACATCATCTTTTACTAAAAAAGATTTTTCAGGATTTACTATTTCAACTTTAAACTCTTCGCTCATTAAGCAGCAGCTTCTTGTTCCATTTTCTTAGCTTTCTCTATAGCTTCTTCAATTGTTCCAACCATATAAAAAGCAGCTTCAGGTAAATGGTCATAATCACCTTTACAGATTGCATCAAAACCTTTGATAGTTGATTCAAGATCAACAAGTTTTCCTGGAGAACCAGTAAATACTTCTGCAACAAAGAATGGTTGAGATAAAAATCTCTGGATTTTTCTAGCTCTTGCTACAACTAATTTATCTTCTTCTGATAACTCATCCATACCAAGAATGGCTATAATATCTTGTAGTGATTTATATGATTGCAGTATTCTTTGAACATCTCTTGCTACTCTATAATGCTCATCTCCAACAATTCTTGGATCCAAAATTCTTGATGTAGAGTCAAGCGGATCTACTGCAGGATAAATACCAATTTCTGCAATTTGTCTAGAAAGTACAGTCGTTGCATCTAAGTGAGCAAATGATGTCGCTGGAGCGGGGTCTGTTAAATCATCAGCAGGTACATAAATAGCTTGTACAGATGTAATTGACCCTTTGTTTGTAGTCGTAATTCTTTCTTGTAGATTACCCATATCAGTAGCTAATGTCGGTTGGTATCCAACAGCAGATGGAATTCTACCCAACAAAGCTGAAACCTCTGATCCTGCTTGAGTAAATCTAAAAATATTATCTACGAAGAAAAGTACGTCCTGACCTTCCTGATCTCTAAAGTATTCAGCTACAGTTAACCCTGTAAGTGCAACTCTTGCTCTAGCTCCAGGAGGTTCATTCATCTGTCCATAAACTAATGCAGCTTTTGAACCAGCTCCTTCTTTTTTAATTACTCCAGACTCAATCATTTCATGATAAAGGTCATTTCCTTCTCTAGTTCTCTCGCCAACTCCCGCGAAAACTGAAAAACCACCATGAGCTTTTGCAACGTTATTAATTAATTCCATAATTAAAACTGTTTTTCCTACTCCTGCTCCACCAAATAATCCGATCTTTCCACCTTTTGCATACGGTGCAAGCAAATCAATAACTTTAATACCTGTTACAAGGATTTCAGTTTCTGTTGATTGGTCATTAAATTCAGGTGCAGCTCTATGAATTGGCCAACTTTCTTTGGTTTTAACTTCACCTCTTTCGTCAATTGGTTCCCCAATTACATTAATAATTCTTCCAAGAGTTTCAGGCCCAACCGGAACTTGAATAGGAGCATTTGTGTTGGTAACTTCATCACCTCTTTTTAGTCCTTCAGTAGCATCCATAGCAATTGTTCTAACAGTAGTTTCACCTAAGTGTTGTGCTACCTCTAAAACTAGTCTGTTGTCACCATTTTTACATTCCAATGCTGTTAAAATTTCTGGTAGTTCACCATCAAATTTTACGTCTACTACCGCTCCAATAACTTGTGTGATTATTCCTTTGCTCATAATTATAAACTTTCTGCTCCTGATATGATTTCTATTAGTTCTTTTGTAATTGCTGCCTGACGACTTCTATTATATTCGATAGTAAGTTTGTCAACCATTTCACCTGCGTTTCGGGTCGCATTATCCATTGCACTCATTCTAGACCCTTGTTCGCTAGCTGAATTCTCTAACATAGCCTTAAATATTTGCGTAGAAATATTTTTTGGCAATAAATTGCTTAAAATTTCATCTTCATCTGGTTCAAATTCGTAACTTTCTTCTGAACTGTTTTCTTCTCCTTCATTGTTTAAAGGGATAATTTGCTGTGCTTGAGGAATTTGAGTAATTACATTTTTGAATTGGTTATAAAAAATTGTACAAACATCAAATTCACTTGCCTCGAATTTTTCAATTACCATTTTCCCAACTTTGTCAGCATCAAAATAATTTGCATTTTTAGATTCTTTGAAAGAAATATTTTCAATTATTTTGTCACCATAAACTCTTTTTAATTGATCATTTCCTTTTGAGCCTACTGTAATAATTTTAAGTTCTTTACCTTCATCTAAAATTTTTGCAAAATAACTTTTAGCTTTTTTAATAATGTTAGAATTAAATCCACCACATAAACCTCTATCAGAAGTCATCACCACACAAAGATGAGTTTTATCATGACCAGTCCCTGACAATAACTTTGGTGCATTTTCTTTATCAGATATACCATTTGATAAATTTAAAATAACATTATTCATTTTTTCAGAATAAGGTCTTCCCTTCTCAGCGCTTTCTTGAGCTCTTCTTAATTTAGCTGCTGCAACCATTTTCATAGCTTTAGTAATTTTTTGTGTAGACTTTACACTAGCTATTCTTTTTTTTAGATCGTCTAAACTTGCCATAAATTATTAAGATTTAAAATTTCCTTTTAATTGAGTGATTACCTCAACAAGTAATTTTTCTTTATCTTCCTCAAGTTTTCCTGAACTTAAAATTGACTCGATAATTTCATGCTTATCTGATTTACATTTTTCAATAATCTTACTCTCAAATTCAGCAACGTCTTTTAAATCAATATCATCTAGATAACCTTTTACTCCACAAAATACTGAAATAACTTGTTCTGCAACAGTCATGGGTGAATATTGTTTTTGTTTTAAAAGTTCAGTTAGTTTAGAGCCTCTATTCAAAAGTTGCTGAGTAGATGCATCTAAATCAGATCCAAATTGAGCAAAAGCTGCCATTTCTCTGTATTGTGCTAGCTCTAATTTCATTGAACCAGAAACTTTTTTCATCGCTTTTGTTTGAGCTGATGAACCAACCCTAGACACTGATAAACCTACGTTAATTGCAGGTCTTATACCTTGGTTAAATAGTTCTGTTTCAAGGAAAATTTGTCCGTCTGTAATTGAAATAACGTTAGTTGGAATGAACGCGGATACGTCTCCACCTTGTGTTTCAATAATTGGCAGTGCAGTAAGTGATCCACCACCATGTTCATCACTTAATTTAGCTGCTCTTTCAAGTAATCTACTATGAAGATAAAATACATCTCCAGGATAAGCCTCACGTCCTGGGGGTCTTCTTAATAGCAATGACATTTGCCTATAAGCAACTGCTTGTTTGGACAAATCATCATAAATTATTAACGCATGCATTCCATTATCTCTAAAATACTCACCCATAGCACAACCTGTGTATGGTGCTAAGAATTGTAAAGGAGCAGAGTCAGATGCAGTAGCAGCAACGATTGTTGTGTACTCCATAGCTCCAGCTTCTTCTAATGTTTTTTGAATTTGTCTTACTGTTGATCTTTTTTGTCCAACCGCAACGTATATACAATACAGTTTTTGTTTTTCATCACCAGATTCATTGATTTTTTTTTGATTAATAATTGCATCTACTGCAACTGCTGTTTTACCAGTTTGTCTATCACCGATAATTAATTCCCTTTGCCCTCTTCCAATCGGAACTAGACTATCAATTGATTTAAGACCAGTTTGCATTGGTTCACTTACTGATTGTCGTGGAATAATACCAGGAGCTTTTACTTCAACCCTACTTTTTTTAATTCCTTTATCTAATGGTCCTTTTCCATCGATAGGATTTCCTAAACCATCCACTACTCTTCCTAATAATTCTTTTCCAACTGGAGTATCAACAATATTACCAGTTCTTTTTACTACATCCCCTTCTTTAACATTTCTGTCATCACCAAAAATTACGACACCAACGTTTTCACTTTCTAAGTTTAGAGCCATACCTTTTGAACCATCTGCAAACTCTACCATTTCACCAGCTTGAACATTATCCAAACCATAAATCCTAGCAATACCGTCTCCAACTGATAAAACTTGACCAACTTCTGTGACTTCTGCTTTATCACCAAAATTTTTAATTTGTTCTTTTAATATTTTTGTAACTTCTGAAGGATTTATTTCCATTTATGCCTCTATCATTCTATTTTCGATTTGTTGTAATTTATTTTTAATTGAGGTATCGACCATAGTACTTCCTACTTGTACTACCAAACCTCCTATTAAACTTTCATCATGTTTGTAGTTTAATTTTATTTTTGAGCTAAAATTTTTTGTCAACTCCTCTGTAATTTTTGCAATTTCTTCATTAGATAATTGTTTTGCTGATTTTAATTCTGCCTTAAGTTCACCTCTTTTTCTTGAACAAATTTCAATAAAGCTTTTAAGGATACGCTCAATAAAAAAGAAACGTCTTTTTTGAATTAAGAAACTTAAAAAATTTTTAAATAAAGATTCAAATTTATTATTTTCAGAGATTATATTGATTACTTTTAGTAAATTTTCTTGGCTTGTAGTTGGATCTTTAATCAAATTAGAAAAATCTTCACTTTGATCAATTAAATTAAGAATAGATGAAGACTGATCTTCGATCTGACTTAAAAGATTGTTTTCCTCTGAAAGTTCAAAAAGCGCAAGAGAATACCTTTCAGCTGAAGTTATTGAAAATCCGGTGTCTTTACTCAACTTGGTTCCTCTGTAATGTTGAAGATTATTTAAAAATCACGCCCTAAATAGCATATGACCCTTATGTCTTCAAGTAGCGGATTCGCAAAAAAGGCCTCTTTTTTGCGGTTAATTAAAGTTAATTGGGTCAACATCAACTGAAAGTTTTATTCCAGAAGAAAATTTATATTTTGGAATAATTTCTGCAAGAGAGCTTTGTAGTTTCATAGATTTTAAGCCTCTAATTAAAAATCTAATTCTAAATTTTCTCTTTAATCTAAATAATGGAGCATTCACTGGCCCTAATATTTTTCCTTCAATTTTATTTTCAATAAAATTTTTAAAATTAATAGCTTCTTTTTCTAATTTAATTTGATTATCCCCTGTTAAGATTAAAGAAATAAACCTTTGAAATGGAGGTAGTTTATTTTTTTTTCTTATCTGCAGTTCTCTTTCTAAAAAAATATCTGGATTTTTACTTGTAATTTCTGAAATCATCTTGGTATTATTTTCATAGGTTTGAAAATATACGGTTGCTGGTTCTCCAGTCCTTCCTGCACGTCCTGAAAGTTGATGATAAAGCTGCAAATTTTTTTCTGCACCTCTTAAATCATGTCCTTGAGATGAAAGATCAATATCAACAACTACAATACAATTTAAGCTTGGAAAATGAAAACCTTTTGAAATTAATTGGGTTCCAACTAAAATATGCGTTTCATTATTAATAATTTTATCTATTTTTTCTTTAGAATCTTTTTTATTCATTGTATCACTTGAAAAAATCTCTATTGTTTTTCCAGGAAATTTTCTTTTTACCTCTTCTGAAATTCTCTCAACACCGGGACCACTAAAAATGAATTCACAATTACCTTCTTTTGTACAATTCCTTTTAAGATCAGATTTGTATCCACAATAATGACATAATAAATTATTTTTATTTTTATGATAAACTAAATTGATACTACAATTTGGACATGTAAAACTTGTAAAACACTTATTGCATAAAGCATTTGGAGAAAAACCTCTTCTATTTAAAAAAAACAAAACTTGATCTTTTTTTTCCAAGTGTAAATTAACTTTTTCAATAATTTTATTTGATAGCCATGATTGTTTTTCAAGTTTTGTATTATTTAAATTAATAATTTCATAATTAGGTAATGCTGCGTTTTGATATCTTTCATTTAATCTAGAAACCTCGTATTTACCTTTTTTAATATTTTCAAAAGTTTCTATAGAAGGAACAGCAGTAATCAAATTGATTGGAATATTTTCAAAAGATGCTCTAGAAATTGCCATATCACGAGCATTGTAAGTTATGCCTTCATCTTGTTTAAATGATTGATCATGTTCCTCATCAACAATTATCATTCCTAATTTTTTAAACGGTAAAAATAGCGAAGATCTTGCACCAATGATTATTTTTATTTTACCATTAGAAATTCCGCTCCAAATTAATTCTTTCTTTTTTTTTGAAATTGCTGAATGCCAAACTGCAGGTTTAAAACCAAAATATTCTAAAAATTTTTTTTCAAATTGGCTGGTTAGACCTATTTCTGGTAATAAAATTAATCCTTGAAAACCCTTCTCTATCAGTGGTTTTAACGCTTCAAAATAAACTAAAGTTTTTCCTGATCCAGTTGTGCCTTGTAAAACATGAACTCTAAATTTTTTATTTGAAACATTCATTTTTTTTAGAGATTTATTTTGATCACTAGATAGCTTGATTAAATTTTGTTTAATTTTGCTATCAAATATTTGATAAAGTTGAGTTTCTTTTTTCTCTACCGCATTACTACTTAAGAGTACTAACTTTAATGCCATGCCCTTTGGGATAAGATTATATTCTGCAAACCAATTTAAAAAATTTATTGTATTTTTTTTTAACGGAGTAACGTCTAATTTCTTGATTACATTTTTAGTCTTAAAATTTTTATTATTATTTTTTTCAAATTCGTCCCAAACAACACCAGTAATTTTTGTTTTTCCAAAAGGTACAATTACATAATCACCAACTTTAAGATTTAAACTACTTTCATAAGTAAATGGATGATTAAAAATATTTGGTAAAAGAATCGGATATTTCATATTATAAAAACATTCAACTTATAGTAGTAAATAAAAATTTTTTACTTATTTAAATCATCTAACATATTACTTTATGTTATATGTGCTTTGTAACTAAAGATTAATGATTAAATCACACTTTTTTAAAATATTATCTGAATGAGTAGCCATGATTATTAAAGACTCATTTTTTAATAAATTTAATAGTTTTAAAAGTTCTTCTTGAGATTTTATGTCCAAATTATTTGTCACCTCATCTAAAATTAATATTTTAGGTCTTAAATACAAGGCTCTGGCTATATTTAATTTTTGCAACTGCCCGCCTGAAAGCTTTAATCCATTTTCTCCAATTAACATATTTAGCTTATCTGTCTTACTCATAAAAAATTCTAATAAACCTACTTTTTCTAAACAATCTGCAACTTTAGCTTGACTTATATTTCGATCATCATCTCCAAATGCAACAGTTTTTAATACACTTTCATTTGAGAAAATAAGTTTTTGATCTGCAAATCCAACATTTTTTTTCCAATTATAAAAAAGAATTTCATCATCATAAATTGATTTTTGATTTATAGTAACCTGACCATTATCAGGTTCAATCAGTCCAGCTATAATTTTTAGTAAAGTACTTTTTCCAGAACCATTGTCACCCTTAATACCAACTAATGATTTATTTTGTAGAATCTGATTAAAATCTTCAATTACAAATTCTTTATTATTTTCATATTTAAAATATACAGATCTTAATATTAATTCATTAAATTGAATGCTTGTTGATTGAATAATGCTTTCATCTTTTTGATCTTTCAGAATATTCATAATATTTGAAACAGCTTTAACTCCATACTGGATAGTAGAATAAGACCCTAAAATATTGGAAAAACTAGGTACAAACCTTAGAGTAATAACGGAGATTAATAATATATCAGAAATTTTTGTGCTAGATATATTTTCTGATTTTATTAGTGGTGTTATTGTAAAAACTAATATCAACAACACACAACATTCTAGCCACAAACGAGAAGAATATTGTATTGTCATCTGATCTCTTGAAACTTGATAGATAACTTTAATCATATTGGAAAATTTATTTAGAAAAAATTTTATCTTATCAGCAAGTACAATTAATTTATGTTGTGCCAATGAATTAAAAAGTAAATTCATTATTCTTATTGAAAAAAGCTGTCTCTTTTCACCTAAACTTATATTTTTTTGTTTCATAAAAAAATAATATATGTACGAGCTAATTGATAAAAATATGATTGTAATTAATGCAGCATAAAAATTATGTAATCCAATTAATACAAACATCATCATTATAATTAATAATTCAGTAATGAATGCAACAAAACTAATTATAACACTCTTGGTAAATTCACTCTCAGAAATTACATTTTGAGCTAAATCCCCCGATGAAAAATTATTAAAGAATAAGTTATTTTTCTTTAATAAAGCTTGATAAGTAGATTGTGAAATATTTTTAAATATTTTTCCACATAAATCTAGTTTTAGCCACTGAATTAAAGCAAGACTAGCATTTTTGATAATATAAATAAAAATGATTAAATAAAATAAACTTAATTGATTTTCAAAATCATACTCAAATTTTCCTACAAAATTAGCCAGCCAGCCATAAGATGTGTCCTTAGTTAATATAATGGTTAAAGCACCAATTATTGCGATTATACTTAAGATTTCTAATAAAGTTTCTAAAATCGAAAGTATTAATATTTGTATTACTTTAAACCTAAAATTTTTAAATAAATATTTAACAAAATCTTTGTAATTAATTTTTGTCATAATATTTTTATTCTTCTAAAAAAGCATCGACAAACTTATTGTGTAGTATTAATTTTTTTTCATCATATATAAAATCTAACCAACCAAATTGACCGTTAGGATTGACTTCAAGAAAATAAAAAAATTCTTTATCTTGTATAAAATCAAGTCTTCCATAATTTAAGTCAAATTCTCTCATTAATTCACATACTTTTTTTTTTAATTGTTCTAAATTTTTATTAATAAATGGTAACCACTTGGACTGATTCTCTGTATTGATTTCAGTCCTCCAATCTATGTTCTCACTTCCTCTTTCATACTCACAAGAATAAAAATAAACATCACCTTTAATATAAACGCATGTAACGTCCTTTCCTCCTAATGCTGCTTTCTGTATAAACCAAGGATAAGGTCGAATTAATTCATCTTGATTTACTTTTGTTGTATATAAAATTTTATCTCCAACTTCAGAGTTATTTAAAGGCTTGGTAATCGCTTCTTTAAAACTTACTTTTTTTTTTAATAAAGAAAGCTCGTAAGGCAAGATTTTAAAATATTTTTTTGCAATATTTAATTGTTTCAATTTTGGCAGTCTATGTTCATCGATAGGATCTATAAAATGTTTTTTTTTGTCTCTAGAGTAAGCCATGATACTATGGATTATGGCTCTCATTTCTGATTTTGCGTAATTACTATCTGCCTCTTTATTTTCATTACTTCTTAAAGACTCAAAATTCATCATGTCAATAAAAGGTTTTCGCCACAGAATTTTTAGATCTTTTTTTGAAGATATCGAATTACCTACAGGATCAGTTATAGAAAAATGATCTTGATCAAAATATATCTCATATTTATCCCAAAGATCCACATTCCACCTAAGAAATTTTATATCTTTTTTCTTAAATATTTCTTGAATAGTATTGGAAGTTCCATCAAATGAATTTGTTAGGATTAGAACTTCCATGGCAAATTCAAAAGATGGAACTAGATTCTATTTAATCCCAATTATCACCCCTAGAGTCGTTAGGGTATCCACTGTAGCCATATGTTTGGATCGAACCATACGTATACCATCCAGCTTGAATAGGTGTTTTTCCTTCACCTTCTCTTACTTGTTCAGGAAAATTATATTCCGAAGGAGGTAATGGTTGCGCTGACGCTTTTTTTGATATTGTGCTTGGCGTTATCATAACATTCCTTATATTTAATTTTACTCAGAATAATCAAATTAACTTTCTGTGTAAAGTAATTATTTAAGAGTGTATTGCTCTTTTATCTACTGATAAAGCGGCTTCTTTAATTGCTTCTGAAAAAGTAGGATGGGCATGACAAGTTCGGGCTATGTCTTCTGCACTTGCACCAAATTCCATTGCAACACCGATCTCTGCAATTAATTCTCCTGCATGAGGTCCAATTATATGTGCACCTAATACTTTATCAGTTTGCTTATCAGCTAAAATTTTAACAAAACCTTCTGCATCATCAATAGCCTTGGCTCTTGAATTAGCCATAAACGAAAATTTCCCTACTTTATATTTTTTATTTAATTCTTTTAATTGTTCCTCAGTTTTACCGATTGATGCTACTTCTGGTGTTGTATAAACTACTCCTGGGATTGTATCATAATTTACATGCCCAGATTGACCAACTATATTTTCTGCAACTGCTATACCTTCGTCCTCCGCTTTATGTGCAAGCATTGGACCAACAATTACATCGCCTATTGCATAAATATTTTCAACGTTTGTCTTAAAACTTTTATCAGTTTTAATTCTATTTCTCTCATCAAGATCTACTCCTACAGACTCTAAATTTAAACCATCTGTATTAGGTTTTCTGCCAACAGAAATTAAAACAACATCACACTCAAAATTATTTTTATTACCATCTTTATCTACTGTTGAAACCACTGCACCTGCTGAATTTTTTTTAATTGTTTCAACTTTATTTTGCATATTAAATTTCATTCCCTGTTTTTTTAAAATTTTCATAAATTCTGAAGAGATTTCTTTATCCATTCCAGGTGTAATATGATCTAAAAATTCAACAACATGTACCTCTGCTCCAAGTCTTGACCATACAGATCCCATCTCCAATCCTATATAGCCTCCTCCTACTACAACCATTTTCTTAGGTACCTTTTCTAACTTTAAAGCGCCTGTTGATGAGACAATAATTTTCTCATCTATTTCTATTCCTGGTAATGAAACTGGAACTGATCCTGTTGCAATAACTATTTTTTCTGTTTGGATGATGGTTTCTTTATTTTTATCATCCTTTATTAAAATTTCATTTTTAGATTTAAAACTTCCGTGTCCTTTAAAGTAAGTAACTTTGTTTTTTTTCAAAAGAAACTCAACACCTTTTGTAAGAACGGTTACAGCTTTATCTTTGCTTTTCATCATTTTGTCTAAATTTAATTTTACTTCACCAACTTCAATACCTTTGTTTGCTAAACTTTTTACTTTATGAAATTCTTCAGAAAGATTAAGTAAGCTTTTTGATGGGATGCAGCCAACATTTAAACAAGTACCTCCCAAAGACCCTCTGGACTCTATACATGCAGTTTTTAATCCTAATTGAGCAAGTCTGATTGCGCACACATAACCACCCGGTCCACCTCCAATAACTATAGCTTCAAATTTTTCTGGCATTTAAATATCTAAAAACAACCTTCTAGGGTCTTCTAAGTTTTCTTTAATCATTTTAAGGAAAGATACAGATTCTTTTCCATCAATAATTCTGTGATCATATGATAATGCTAAATACATAATTGGTCTTATTTTAATTTCACCATCTATAACAACAGGTCTTTCAACTATATTATGCATGCCCAACACTCCAGATTGAGGCAAATTTAGTATTGGAGTTGAAAGCATAGACCCATACACACCTCCATTACTTATCGTAAATGTTCCTCCCTGAAGATCTTCAATCGTTAGCTTTCCATCTCGCGCTTTTTCTGAAATTTCTTTAATGTTTTTTTCAATATCAGCAAAGGATAATTCATCTGCATTTCTCAAAACTGGAACAACCAAACCCTTATCTGTTCCGACAGCAAAGCTAATATTGTAATAGTTTTTATAGATAATCTCTTCTTCATCTATTTCAGCATTCACCGCAGGGAAATTTTTTAAGGCAACTACACATGCTTTTACAAAGAAAGACATAAATCCTAATTTTATCCCGTAACGAGATTGGAAATCCTCTTGATTTTCCTTCCTCATTTCCATTACACTACTCATGTCAACTTCGTTAAATGTTGTTAAAAGAGCAGCATTCTCTTGAGCTTGCTTTAATCTTTTAGCAATAGTTTGCCTCAACCTAGTCATTTTAATTCGTTCTTCTTCACCATATTGAATTTTTCTTTCAGATGGTTTTGGATTTGCTCCCATCAAACTTAATAAATCTCCTTTTAAAACTCTTCCATCTTTGCCTGAGCCTTGAATTGAATTAATATCAATATTATTTTCAGCAACTATTTTTCTCACTGCTGGAGACAAGGTAGGATTCATATCTCTTTTTGGAGCAACTTCTGTTTTAACTTCCTCTGTTAAGACTAGAGGTTTTTCTCTAGATTTTTTGATTTCTTTTTCTTCAAATATTTTTGGTTCTTTTTTACTAGCATCTAATTTTATTACATTGCTCTCTTTAGGAGTAATTTGTTCTTTCTTTATTTCTTCTTTCTTTATTGGTGTAGATTTAACCGCCCCACTATCTGCTGATACAGAACCTAATAATGCTCCCACTTCAACAACCGATCCATCTTGTGAATTAATTTCAATTAATACACCGGAAATTGGTGATGGCACTTCTAAATTTACTTTGTCTGTCTCAAGTTCTACAATTGGCTCATCTGCTCTAACATCATCACCTTTTTTTTTTAACCATTTAGCAACGGTAGCTTCTGTTATACTTTCGCCAAGGACTGGTACTACTATTTTTTCACTCATAATAATTAATCAAAAACCTCGTTAATTATTTCTTGTTGTTGAGAATTATGCCTTTTGGCGTATCCTGTTGCAGGAGTTGCATCTGGGCTTCTTCCTATATAAGAAATTTTGTTATTATTAGCCTTTAAAGTGTCTAATGTCCATTGGATATAATCTCTTACTGAAAACCAGGCACCCATATTTTTTGGTTCTTCTTGACACCAAAAAAATTTAGCATTTTTAACATATGGTTTTAATTCCTTAACTAAAGCTTTTGCTGGAAATGGATATAATTGTTCTATTCTATACATCACAACATCATCTCTTTTTAGCTTTTCTCTAGCATCTAATAAGTCAAAATATACTTTTCCAGAACAAAGAATTACTTTCTTAATTTTAGAACTTTCTTTTAGTTCAATAAATCCTTTAGACTTAGGGTCAATAGCATGGTCCCATAGAACTCTATGAAAGGTATTGTTTTTGTTAAAATCCTGTAAATTTGATAAACAGTATTTATTTCTTAAAAGTGATTTTGGTGTCATTATAATTAGAGGCTTCCTAAAACTTCTATGCATTTGTCTTCTTAAAGCATGAAAGTAATTTGCTGGGGTTGTGCAATTCATTACCTGCATATTGTCGTTTGAACATAATTGTAAAAATCTCTCTAATCTTGCTGAAGAATGTTCTGGTCCTTGTCCCTCATATCCATGAGGTAACAACATTACTATACCAGATGCTCTGTTCCATTTTCTTTCCCCAGATGCAATAAATTGATCAATTACTACTTGAGCTCCATTTGCAAAATCACCAAATTGAGCCTCCCAAAGAGTAAGAGTGTTTGGTTCCACAAGACTGTAACCGTATTCAAAACCTAAAACCGCAAGTTCAGATAAAAAACTATCTACTACTTCAAAATGCTTTTGATTATCAGAAATATTATTAAGAGGAACATACCTGGAGTTATCTAGTTGATTTCTTAAAACAGAATGTCGTTGACTAAATGTCCCTCTACCAGAATCTTGTCCTACAAGTCTGACAGGATATCCTTCTTCAAGCAATGATCCAAAAGCAAGCGCTTCAGCTGAAGACCAATCAATTCCAGTACCCTTTTCAATGCTTTCTTTTCTGGCATTAAATATTTTAGAGATAGTTTTATGAATATTTTTTTCTTCAGGGATAACATTGATTTTATCTGAAATTAATTTTAATTTGTTTTCCTCATAGCCTGTTATACCTCTTTTATCTTTACCTCTTTCAGGTTTATATCTTGACCAGGTTCCTTCAAACCATTCTATTTTAGGATTATAATCTTTTGCACTCTTATATTGTTCATCAAGTAAATCCTTAAATGATTTAACGTTTTGATTTAATAATTCTTGCGTTATAGAGTTTTCATTTACAAGTTTATTTCCATAAATCTTATAAACGCTAGGGTGTGATCTAATTTTTTTATACATTAAGGGTTGGGTAAATGAAGGCTCATCTCCCTCATTATGTCCAAACCTTCTGTAACAAATTAGATCTACAACTACGTCTCTGTTAAATTTTAATCGAAATTCTGTTGCTATTCTAGTCGCATAAACAACTGCTTCTGGATCATCTCCATTAACATGAAGGATCGGTGCTTCTACCATTTTTGCAACATCTGATGGATAAGGTGAGGACCTAGCAAATCTTGGGCTTGTAGTAAATCCTATCTGATTATTTACAATAATATGAATTGTTCCACCGGTATTGTGGCCTGGTAATCCAGACATCGCAAAACATTCAGCTACTACTCCTTGACCAGCAAAAGCTGCATCTCCATGAATGAGTATTGGTATGACTTTATTTCTCTCTTTATCTTTATGAAAAAATTGTTTAGCTCTTGTCTGTCCTAAAACTACAGGGTTAACAGCCTCTAAATGTGAGGGGTTATCTGTTAAACTTACATGAACTGAGTTTCCATCAAACTCTCTATCTGATGATGCTCCAAGATGATATTTGACATCTCCAGCGCTATCTTCGCTGTGAGAACTAAACTCACCAGCAAACTCGTTAAAAATTCTTTTATAAGATTTTTGTAAAACATTTGCCAATACATTAAGTCTGCCTCTATGAGACATACCTATCTTAACTTCTTTTATATTATTTTGCCCACCAATTTTTATTATTTGTTCAAGGGCTGGTATTAAACTTTCTCCACCATCTAAACCAAACCTTTTTGTTCCCACATACTTGGTAGCTAAAAATTTTTCAAATCCTTCTGCTTGTACTAATTTATTTAAAATTGCTTCTTTACCATTTTTTGTAAATTGAAGTGCATTTTTATCTTGCTCTATCCTGTCTCTAAACCACTTTCTTTCAACTGGGTTTGAAATATGCATGAACTCATAACCTATTTTTCCACAATAGGTCTTCTTCATAAACTTAAGTATTTCTCTTATATTTGCATATTTACGATTAATTACCCCGTTTAGAAAAATTTTCTTGCCGTAATTTTCTTTTTTAAAACCATAAAAATCCGGATGAAGCTCATCTAAATACTCTGACTCTCTCATTTCTAGAGGATCAAGATCTGCTAATAAATGTCCTCTTAGTCTATATGCTCTAATTAATGCTACAGCACTTATAGAATCTTTGTTTGAGTCAGCAAGTAATTGAAAGTTAAATTTTTCTGAAGTGTCTAATTTGATATTATCAAAATCATTTTTATCTTGTTCTTCTATTTTTTTTTGTAATTCATCAATATCAATTTTTTTTTTAGTTTGTCCCCATGATGGACCATTAATTTCTTTTGCTATTACATTTAATTCTTCGCCAATTCCTTCAAAATAATTTGCCCAACTTTCTGGAAGATCTGCATCTTTGTTAATGAATTTTAAATACATTTCTTCAATGAATGCACTATTAGACTTATTTAAAAATGAAGTTTTTTCGAAATCAAGATTTTTTGATGAAGACATCTTTTTTATTTAATATATCCCTCTAATATTTTTTTTCAATTAGACAGTTTATTAAATAAAGTTTTTCCAATGATTGATGGTGATTTGGCAACAGTAATGCCGCATTCTTCCATTTTTTTAATTTTATCTTCAGCTCCACCTTTCCCACCTGAAATTATAGCACCAGCATGTCCCATTCTTCTGCCTGGAGGAGCAGTAATTCCTGCAATAAATCCAACTATTGGCTTTTTGATCTTGTGATTTTTTACAAATTCAGCAGCTTCCTCTTCCGCAGTTCCTCCAATTTCACCTATCATTAAAATAGATTCTGTTTCATCATCATTTAAAAATAAATCTAAGCAGTCTATAAAATTTGTTCCGTTAATAGGATCTCCACCAATTCCTATACAAGTTGATTGACCGAGTCCATTTTCAGTTGTTTGAGCTACTGCCTCATATGTCAATGTGCCTGACCTTGATACAATTCCAACACTTCCTCTTTTATGAATATTACCTGGCATGATTCCTATTTTACATTCATCTGGTGTAATTATTCCTGGACAATTAGGTCCTATCAATCTGCTATTAGAGCCACTTAATTTTTGTCTTACCTTAAGCATATCTTGGATTGGAATTCCCTCTGTTATACAAACAATAAGTTCAACTGATGCATCAATAGCTTCAATTATTGCTGCTCCAGCAAATTTTGCAGGTACATAAATCATAGTTGCATCAGCACCTACTTCATTTTTTGCTTCTAAAACACTGTTAAAAACTGGTCTGTCTAAATGTTTTTGTCCACCTTTCTTTGGCGTAACTCCACCAACAAGATTAGTGCCGTATTTTATAGTCTGTTCTGAATGAAAAGTTCCGTGCGCGCCTGTAAATCCCTGACAAATAACTTTTGTATTCTTATTTACTAAAACTGACATATTATTTTATTGCCTCAACAATTTTCTTAGCTGCATCATCTAAATTTTCTGCTGAAATTAATTCTAATCCAGAATTATCAAGAATTTCTTTTCCCTCTTTAAAATTTGTACCTGCTAACCGCACAACTAGAGGAACACTAATATTTATTTCCTTAGCTGCATCAACTACTCCTTGAGCAAGGACATCACATCTCATTATTCCTCCAAAAATATTAATTAAAATACCTTTAACATTTTTATCTGAAAGAATTATCTTTAATGCAGCAGATACTTTTTCTTTGGATGCTCCACCGCCTACATCTAAAAAATTTGCTGGCTCTTTACCATACAATTTAATTATATCCATTGTTGCCATCGCTAATCCCGCTCCATTCACCATACAGCCAATACTTCCATCTAGCTTGATATATGCAAGATCATGCTTGCTAGCTTCTATCTCGGTAGGATCTTCCTCGTTTAAATCTCTTAATTCAATAATTTCTGGATGCCTGAATAAAGCGTTAGAGTCAAAATTAACTTTCGCATCTAAACAAACAATTTTTTTCTCTTTTGTCAAAATTAATGGATTTACTTCAACCATGTTAGCATCAGTACTCACAAACATTTTATATATTGATTTAATTAATTTTATTGCTTGTTTTTTTGCGTCTTCATTTAAATTAAAAATATTAATTATTTTCCCACAATCTGTCTCTGAAATTTCATCACCTATATCAACTTTTGTGGTTATAATTTTTTCAGGTGAACTGTTTGCAACTTCTTCAATGTCCATCCCTCCTTGGTCGCTCGATATAAATGCGATTTTAGAACTTGCTCTATCAACCAGACAAGATAAGTAAAATTCTTTATCTATATTTGATGATTCTTCTACGTATAATCTTTTTACTTCTCTACCTTCGGGACCAGTTTGATGAGTAACTAGTGTTTTTCCTAGTAATTCTTTAGCTGCTACTGTTAGTTCCTCAATAGTGTTTAAAATTTTTACACCACCAGCTTTTCCTCTGCCGCCCGCGTGAATTTGTGCTTTAAGAACATATTTCTCAGTTTTTAGTGCTTTTGCTTTTTCAATAAGCTCATCAACATCAAGCGCAAATACACCCTCGGGAACTAGGGCTCCATATTTTTTTAATATTTGTTTAGCTTGATGCTCGTGAATATTCATTATTATTTAGATAAATCAGGATCTATTTTAGATGCATCTTCCCATAGAGCTTTTACAGCATCTATTGAGTGCATAAATTCTTTTTTTTCTTTTTCATCTAAATCAATCTCCTCAATTTTTTCTACACCATCTTTTCCAATGATAACGGGAACTCCAGCGTAAACATTTTGTACACCGTATTCTCCATTTAATTGTACTGCACAAGGTAATAATTTTTTCTGATCATTCAAATAAGCTTCTGCCATTTGAACACCTGATGCTGCTGGTGCATAAAAGGCTGATCCTTTTTCTAAAAATTTAACAATCTCAGCACCACCATCTCTTGTTCTTTGATTAATTTCCTCAACTCTTTCTGAAGAAATCTTTCCATCCTTTACAAAATCTAACAATGGTTTACCTGAAATTTTTGTAAATCTTGGCATAGGAACCATAGTGTCACCATGACCACCCATAACCATTGCCTCAATTTCTCTTACTGGCACATTTAGTTCTAATGATAAAAATAATTTAAATCTAG
>NZ_CVSB01000021.1 GCF_001179845.1 Candidatus Pelagibacter communis
TTCCAAGATTTGCTGGTCCATCAACATTTGCAAGACTGCCGGAGTTAAGAGATGTTGAAAGTTGTGACGTTGCGATTGTTGGAATCCCTTTTGATGCTGGCACGAGTTATAGGCCTGGAGCAAGATTTGGTCCTCAGAGTATAAGACAAGCATCTAGACATTTGAGAACTAATTATCATCCTAATTATGATGTTGAGCCTTTTAAAATCCAACAAGTAGCCGATGCTGGTGATATCGCTTGCAACCCATTTAGTATTGATGAAGCAATTAAACAAATAGAAGTAGGCGCAACAGATTTATTAAATAAGGTTGGAGGAATTATAAGTTTAGGTGGAGACCATACTATTGCTGTTCCATTGTTAAGAGCAATTAATAAAAAAAATAAGGGCCCTGTATCTTTAGTTCATTTTGATGCCCACTTAGATACGTGGGACACATATTTTGGTGCACCTTATACTCACGGAACTCCATTCAGAAGAGCAAGAGAAGAAGGATTATTTTTAGATGATGCTTCTATGCATGTTGGAATTCGAGGCCCACTTTATAGTAGAGATGATATTAAAAATGATGAAAGTTTTGGATTTAAAATAATTCATTGTGATGAGTTTCAAACAGAAGGAACTGATAAAATAGCAGAAAGAATAAGAAAAAGAGTAGGAGATAATCCTCTATATTTATCAATTGATATTGATGTTTTAGATCCTGCATTTGCTCCAGGCACTGGTACACCAGAAATTGCAGGGATGACTACAAGAGAAATGGTAA
>NZ_CVSB01000022.1 GCF_001179845.1 Candidatus Pelagibacter communis
AGCCATAATTTTATTTCTATAATCTCTTGCCATTCGGTGAGCTACTCTTCCACCCCTATCATGACCTGCAACATAAAACTTTTTAAATTTCAGTTTACTCATTAGCTGAACCATATCTTTGGCCATTTCTTTTTTAGAATAATTTTTATGATTAATTCCACCAGGTAAAACAAAACTATCTCCATACCCTCTTAGATCAGCAACAACTACAGTAAAATATTTACTAAGCCCTGGGGCAGTTTTGTGCCACATTACATGGGTTTGAGGGTATCCATGAAGTAGCAATAAGGGAGGACCGTTCCCTTTAAATCTACAAAAAATTTTCCCTTTATTTACTTTTACAAATTTTTTTTTAAATCCACTGAACATGATTAAACTATTAATTATTTAATAGTTTATTTTTTGCCTTTTCAAACTCTTCTTGGGTTAGAACTCCACTTTTGTGTAGTTCATTTAATTTTGTAATTTCACTGCTCAGATCATTATTACTTGATGAAGAAACTTGAGTTTCATTTTCTTCTTCTTTTTCTTCGGGTTTAACTGGTCTGTTTTCAACTTTTGCTTTGAAACCTTTCATTATAGCTGTGCCACCTAAGTAAAATACAAAACCTAATATTGGTACAGCGAGTGCAAAAAAAATTACTTTTTCCATATTAATCCTCGTCCTCGTCCTCTTCTTCGTTTCTCCAACCTTTTCTGTACATTAAATACCCTGCTAGGATAACAGAAAAAACCCCTGCAATCATACCATAATCAAAACCAACTTGTTTACCATATAAATACCACCCTAATTGAGTTGCACCAATTGGTATTGCAGTTAATAAAATCATTATTATTGCAATTCTGTATTCATATTTCGGTTTTTTCATAAGCAAAGCTTATCAAATACAATTAAAATTAAATTGATTTAAATAACCTTGAGACAATTAAACTTATAAGAAAAAGTGTTTATTTTTGTGATCTTTTAAAACACTCAATAGTATTTTTTAATAAACAAGCAATTGTCATTGGACCTACACCGCCTGGAACTGGAGTAAGTGCTTTTGCATTTTTTGAAACTTCATCAAAATGAACATCACCAACTATACCGTTGTCAGTTTTATTTATACCAACATCAATAACTATAGCATCTTTCTTAACCCAATCTCCTCTAACAAGTTCGGGTATACCTACAGCTGCAACAATTATATCTGCCTCTAAACATTCAGCTTTTAAATCTTTAGTTTTTGAATGAGTTATAGTTACGGTACAATTTTCTTTTAAAAGAAGTTGTGTCATTGGTTTACCATTTAAATTAGATCTACCCACAACCACAGCTTTTTTACCACTTAAATTAGGTTCAATTTTTTTTATTAATAAATAACAACCAAGTGGCGTACAAGGTATCGAACTTTCATAACCAGATGAAAGATTGCCTACATTCATCGGATGAAATCCATCTACGTCTTTTGAAGGATCAATGGCTTCTATAACCTTCTGCTTATCAATATGCTTAGGTAAAGGAAGTTGAACTAAAATTCCTGAAACAGTTTCATCACTGTTAAGTTCTTTAATTTTTTCTAGAACCGTCTTTTCTTCAACTGAGTCTGGATATTTAATGACTTCAGATTTTAATCCTACCTCATTTGCTGATTTCTCTTTGTTTCTCACATAAATCTGACTAGGTGTTAAATCACCAATAAGTATAACTGTTAAACCTGGTACTTTATTATGTTTTGATTTTAACCCTGTGACTTCTTCCTTTAACTCTGCTCTTAATTCTGCGGCTGCTTTTTTTCCATCAATTAAAATCATATTTCTTTTCTAAAAAATCATTGGTCCAATGTAAAGCTTCATACACATTTCGATAAACCAAATCAATAAAAGAAGAATGATTGGAGAAATATCTAGTGAACCTAAATTTGGCAAAAAACGTCTTATTTTATTCAAGAAAGGTTCAGTCAATTTGTAACTCAACTCTAAAATTGCATAAACAAATCTATTTTGGGTATTAAGAACATTAAATGCAATTAGCCAACTTACAATAACATTGGCGATTACTACGTAAGAATATAATTTTAAAATTTGTAAAACTAAATAAAAAATAGCTATCATTTTTTCTCAACGTAAATCGACTGACTTGGGAACGCAAATGAAGCACCATTCTTTTCAACAATTTCCTTAATCGCAATTGCTAACCTTTCTTTAACATCTAGCCAATTATTCCAACTTCCTGATTTTGTAAAACACCTAACATACATATCTATCGAACTATCAGAAAATTTATCGACTCTCACTGCAACTCCAATTGAAGTATTAT
>NZ_CVSB01000023.1 GCF_001179845.1 Candidatus Pelagibacter communis
GGATCTTTCTTTAATGAATTTTGGAAGAGGAGACTTAAATTTTTTTAGCTATTTGATTAATAGATTAAGAGGTTCTTATAGATATTTAACTAATTTTAATTTTATAAAAAAATCTAAGATGAATGTTTCGCATCATTATGATATTTCAGATGATCTTTATGACTTATTTTTAGATCCTAAAAGACAATATTCATGTGCATATTTTAAAAATGAAACAGATACATTGGAAACTGCTCAAAATAATAAAATTCAACATATAATAAAAAAACTTAATATAAAACCAAATCAAAAAGTTTTAGATATCGGATGTGGATGGGGTTCTCTAGCAATAGATATTGCAAAAAGTGCAAACTGCGAAGTAACAGGTATTACACTTTCAGAAAATCAATTTAATTACTGCAAGAAAAGAGCAAAAGAACTTAATTTAGAAAATCAATTAAACTTTAAGTTAATGGATTATAGAGAGCTCAATGAAAAATTTGATAGAATAGTCAGTGTTGGGATGTTTGAACATGTAGGAAGAAAATTTTATAAAAAATTTTTTTCACAAGTTGCAAAACTTTTAAAAGATGATGGAGTATCATTAATTCATACTATAGGATCAGTAAATCCACCAAGAGATCCACATCCATGGATCACTAAGTATATTTTTCCAGGAGGCTATACTCCAAGTTTAAGTGAGGTAACAACACCAATTGAAAAAGCAGGCTTAATAGTTGCAGATATTGAGGTTTTAAGACTTCATTACTCGCATACACTAAGACATTGGAAAGAAAATTGCATTCGAAATAAAGACAAAATAATTCAAATGTTCGATGAAAGATTTTTTAGGATGTGGGAATTTTATCTTGCTGGTTGTGAGATGGCATTTAAATGGGGTGATCAAGTTGTATACCAATTTCAATTAACAAAGAATTATTCTTCTACACCTGTTACAAGAGACTATATTTATCAATAAATAATTGGTAGAAACTAACTCTCTTAAAATGAAAAAAAAGAAAAAAAAATCAAAAAAAAGTATTTCTAAAAATCAAAGAAAAACAAAAAAAAGAGTTAAAAAAATATCTAAAAAGTCAAATAAATTTAAGATTAAAAATAAATCTGTAAAAAAAATTAATAATCGAAGGAAACAAAAAAATAAAAAACAAAAAAAATCAAAAAAACTAAAACAATCAAAAAAAATTTCAAAAAATTCTAAATCTACTGTTCCAAAGAAATCAGATTTTCTTTTAAAAGTAGTTAACTTTCAAAATTCTCTAAAGCCTGAATTTAAGTTTAGATTAAATTTTGGTTTTGAAAAATATATTCAAGCATTTTTTGATAAGATAGCAGACACAATTTCACAATATAAAATTCTAAAAAAAGATGAAACAAGAAGGTTAAAATTAGAAAAACAAGAAAAAGAAAGATTAGAAAAGATTGAAGCTGCAAAAGAAAAGCAAAAAGAGGCTGAATTAAAAGTTAAATTAAAAGAACAAGCCTTAAAAGATGAAATTAGATTAGAAAAACAAAGAACAAAAGAAATAAAATTATTCTTAAGAAAAGAACAAGCTCTTTTAAGAATTGAACAAGCAGAAAAACAAAAGCAATTTTTACAACAATTAAAATTAGATAAGCAAATTGAAAAGTTTAGAGTTAGAGAGGTTAAAGAATTAGAGAAATTAGAAAAAATTTCTTTAAGAGAAAAGAGAGAAGATTATGCTGGCTTACAACAAAGAATAGAAAAACTAAAAGAAAAATACCGAATTATTAGAGATCAAAAGATTAGGGAAAGAGTAGAGGCCTTAGGAGTAAAAATTCAAGGAGATGAAGATAGAGAAACTCTTTTACAAAAAGAAAAAGAATATACTTTAGCTAGACAAAAAATTGAGTTTGCTCTCGAAAGTTTTTACAGAAGTGCTAGTAGCTTAGTATTTCAATTAAACAAAAGACACATAACAAGGCACATGTCTATCTTCAGATGTATTGATAGAAGGTTTGAAACTGGAGAAATATTTGTTAAGTGGGATGAAGCATCAGATGATGAATGGCTTTTGTTAATTTATATAAAAAATAATTCGCCTGATGAAGGAATAGTTATTGAAGATAAAACTAACCCAGAAAAAAATATTTCTCATGAATTTAAAAATAATGAAATATTTAAGGCTTCAGATACTATGGTTGACGCACTTACTCAATTAATCGGAAGAAAAAGAGCCAAAAATATCAATTAAATTATCATAAATTATTAAGTATCATTTAGAATGTTATTTTCATCTGCATTAATGATAATTTTATATTTAGTATTTAGATATGTTCTTGCATGGATAAGATATTTTAACAGTCTCGACTCTAGATTAGGCCAATCTACATGGAGATGGAGTTATGATTATCCAGTTATAGGTGAAAGAGATATCTCAGATCTTGATGATAAAACTTTTGTTAGACTGAGAAGAAAAAGAAATAGAGTTATAACTCTAATGTACTCAATTTTATTAATAATGTTCTTGTTATCTATGTCTTTACTTAGTGAATTTTTAATATTTTTCTTAACTTAGTTTTTGAGTTGTTTTTTATTTTTCAAATATAAAAAAAAGGCAACCATTTCATACCCATATTTAAAGATTGTGAAAATTATTGGTAGTTTAAAAAATTTATATAAAAATTTATATTTTGGAATTTTTTTCCAAACATAAAGAAATGCCTCTGCCCCCTGAATAATTTTACCGTTTTCTTTAACATGTAGTCTTCTTAACAATTCTCTATCATTTCTCGATGTTTCTTTTTCAGCATCCGAATTATTAGTTATATCTATCCAATCAATATCTTTGATATTTTCTTTTTTATATAAGTTAATTTCTGACCTACAGATTTTACAAGAATTATTAAAATATACTTTCATACAATAACAATTAACTTTTAGTATGAAATTGTACATGCGTAAAATGATCAGTTGAAAATTATCAACAAACTACTATTTAAGGTGAATGAGTAATTTCTTTAATAAATCAGATTTAACAAGACAAGATGCAGATAAATTAGTATCTGAAACACTTAACAATTGTGATGATGGCGAGCTTTATCTAGAGGAGTCTAAATCAGAGTCAATTTTGCTAGATGATAACAAAATAAAAAGCTCAAATTACAGTTCTGATTTGGGATTTGGTTTTAGGGCTATCTCAAACGAGGTTGTTGCTTATTCATATTCAAATGAAATATCAAAAGATTCATTAAAAAATTCTTCAGAAAATCTTAAATCAACTTTGAAATCAATTAAAGGCACATACAATCATGAAATTCCAAAATCTAATAAAAAATTTTATAAAGATATTAATCCAATTGAACAAAAAACGTTAAATTCAAAATTAGAAGTCTTAAATAAAGTAAATGAATTTTTAAGAAAAAAAGATGCATCGGTAAAACAAGTAACGGCTAGTTTTGCTGGTGAGCAAAAATCAATAGAGATTATTAGATCAGGTGGAGAGTCGCTTACTGATGTACGTCCATTAATTAGATTTAATGTGTCTGTGATGTTAGAAAAAAATGGAAGAAAAGAAACGGGTGTATATGGAATTGGTGGCAGACAATCTTATGATGATTATTTAAAAAATGACAATTGGAAAAATGTTTGTGAGGAGGCTTATAGAATAGCATCAGTAAATTTAGAGAGCAAACCAGCACCTGCTGGTGAGATGAAAGTAGTTTTAGGACCTGGTTGGCCAGCTATATTAATTCATGAAGCAATTGGTCATGGTCTTGAAGGAGATTTTAATAGAAAAAAAACATCAGCATTTCATGATCTTATGGGTGAAAAAGTTGCAAGTGAGGGAGTAACAATTGTTGATGATGGTACGATAGATAATAGAAGAGGTAGTTTAACAATTGATGATGAAGGAACACCAACTGAGCGAACAGTTTTAATTGAAAATGGTATTCTCAAAAATTTTATGCAAGACAGACATAATGCAAGATTAATGAATACAAAATCTACCGGATCAGGAAGAAGAGAAAATTATAGACATATCGTGTTACCAAGAATGAGAAATACAATGATGTTAAGTGGCAATCAAACTCAAGATGAAATGATCAAATCTGTTGATAAAGGAATTTTTGCAGTAAGTTTTGGAGGTGGCCAGGTAGATATTACATCTGGAAAATTTGTATTTAATTGCACTGAGGCTTACGAAATAAATAATGGTAAAATTGGATCTCCAATTAAAGGTGCAACACTTATTGGTGATGGACCATCAATACTTAAAGAAGTATCGATGGTAGGAAATGATATGATGTTAGATCCAGGCATAGGAACTTGTGGAAAGGCAGGACAAGGAGTTCCAGTGGGAGTTGCTCAACCTTCAATTTTGATTGATAAAATGACAGTTGGTGGAACAAAACTTTAAATTATGGTTAAGGATCAAGAATTTCTAAAATCAAAAGCTTCATATTGTTTGGATTTAGCAAAAAAAATGGGAGCAACTGATGCAAGTGTTACAGTTGGTCACTCAATTTCAGAAACAGTTAATTTTAGAAATAAATCATTAGAAGCCTCAGATAGATCAGATGGATTGGCATTAAGTATAGAAACTTATTTAGGTAAAAGAAGATCATCAATTTCATCATCAAATTTACTAGATGAAAATATAAAAACTTTAATTGAAAAGTGCTTTGAGACTACAAAAATTACACCAGAGGATGAATTTAATTCTTTGCCTGAAAAAGATTTATTAGCCAAACAAATTAGTAGCCTTAATTTGTATGATGAAACAAGATTCGAAAATGATAAAAAAATAAAATATTTAAAAGATTTAGAGGAGGCTGCTTCATCAAATAAGCAAATTATAAATACAGAATCTAGTTTTACTGAAAATAAATCAAATTTTATATTAGCTAATAGTTACGGTTTTTGTGATGGTTATAAAACTTCATCTTTTACTACTTCTTGCGTAACAGTTGCAAAAGATGAAAATAGCATGGAAAGAGACTATGAATTTTCAAGCAAACGTCATTTGTCTGATATTAAGCAAGCATCAGATCTTGGAAATAAAGCTGCCAAGCAAACTATTAGAAAATTAAGTCCCAACAAAATTGGAAGCGAGAAGATAAGCATAATTTTTGATAAAAGAATTTCAAAAGGAATGTTAAGTGTTTTTGCAAGTGCAATATCTGCATCTGCAATTGCAAGAGGTACTTCATTTTTGAAGGGTAAAATTGATCAACAGGTTTTTGCCAATTCGATAAATGTAATTGATAAACCAGATATAATTAAAGGAATGGGTTCCCAAAACTTTGATTCAGAGGGTGTAAATTCCAATACAATACAACTTGTAGAGAATGGAATACTTAAAAATTACCTTGTCGACACTTATAATGGAAAAAAATTAAATTTAAAATCAAATGGAAGAAGTGGCGGAACTACTAATTTATATTTTGAAAATGGAAATATAACCTACGAAGATCTTCTAAAAAAGAATTCAAAAAGTCTTTATATTACAGAGACTATTGGTCATGGATCTAATCTTGTAACAGGAGATTATTCAGTAGGGGCAACTGGTTTTTTGGTTGAAGATGGAGAATTTAAATATCCTGTTAATGAAATAACTATTGCTGGTAATTTTAAGGATATGTTTAAAAATATAACTTTAGCTAATGATTTAGAATTCGAATATTCAGTCAATTCACCAACTATGATGATAGAAGGTATGACTGTTGCAGGAAAATGAGCAGTTATTGCGTAATTGGCTCTGGAATTTCTGGAGCGACAATAGCTAATCTTTTAAGCAAAAAAAATATTGTACATATTTATGATAAAGCTCGAGGTCCAGGTGGCAGATCTTCCTTTAAAAGATTAAAAAAGTCAAAAGGATTTGACCATGGAGCTCAATATATTTCTCCAAAATCAATTCAATTTAAAAAATTTATTACAAATTTACGTAAAAAAAAAATTCTAAAAAAATGGAGTGGCAAACATATTTTTTTAAACAAATTAAAAAAAGAAAATAAAAATCATATTAAAATAATTGGTTGCAAAGGTAATAATGATATCAGCAAATATTTGATAAAGAATATAAAATGTGACTTTCAAAGTGAGTTAGAGAAAATTCAATTTATAAATAACAAATGGAAATTAGATTTTAAGAAAAACCAAATAAAATATTATGATAAATTAATATTAACTTGTCCATTCCCACAATTAAAAAAATTATCAAAAAAATATATAAAAGATCCGTTCATCAAGCAAAAAATCAAAATGGATGCAAATATTACAGTTATGATTGAAATAAAAAAAACAAATAAAAACATATCAAGTTATTTATTTGACGACAAAATTTTAGGGTGGGCTGCCAAAGAAAATAGTAAAAAAAGATTTAAAAGTATAAATGATTTATGGACTTTACAAAGCACAAACCTATGGGCAAATAAAAAAATAAATAAAAATAGAGAAAATAAAGAAAAAAACTCAAAGATTTTAATAGATCAATTTTTTAAACTTACTGGAATTAAAAAAACAAAAATATTAACTTCATTAAATCATGGTTGGAAATATTCCTCAAATTCTAGGCCCTTTAAAATCAAAAGTTATTGGAATACTAAATTAAATTTAGGAGTGTGTGCAGATTGGTTTGTAGGTCCTAGAGTAGAGGCTGGATGGATAAGTGCGAACGATCTTTTTAAAAAAATGAATAAATAATTTTATTCAAGATTTTTTAAGCGATACTCCCAATCTCCCATTCTTTTATATGTAACTTTAACTATAACTGAAGTTTTTTTATCAAGCCAAATATCAAAATTTAATTTTTTATCTTCAGGAAGAGTCATATCTTTAGATGTTAGTTTAAAATGATCAGTTTCGTATTGTTTACCATTAACTGAAATGTTTTCCTTGCCAATAAAAGTAACTATTTGTTCTTTTATACTTCCAGAAATAGGACTTATTTGGCTTTCTGCTTCTAAAATTCTATGACTCCACCAATTTCCAATAATATTTTTTATAGAAGCTTCACCTGAATATGAGGACCCTTTGATGTCAAACTTTTTATTATTTTTATCTAATTTTAAGTTTACAAATTTTTCTTTTTTATTTTGAATTGTCTTTGATTGAAAAGATATTAAATTATCTTTTATATAAATTTCTTCCCCATACCCCTCTACTTTGAATATTGTTGCAGATAGCACCTTTACCTCAAACTTGTATTGATTTTTTACTATCGTTTTTTCACCATCTCTTTTAAAAAAATAATTGTTATAGCCAATTACTTCATCGTTTCTCAAGATCTCCATTTCTATTTTGTCAAATTTGTTATAATGACCTATATGAGCCAAAGAAATTGATGAGAAAAATACAACAAGTAAAATAATTGCAAACTTTTTCATTTCCTGGTTACAATATTAGAATTTTTCATTAATAGATATATCTTATTACAATTATGTTTTTAAAAATAAAAAAAATACCAAAAGTAAAATGGAGCTCAGAAAAACCATTTAATTTTAAACCAAAGTTTTCTACACTTTTTTTCTTATGTTTTGGTTTGTCTTTATTTGGATTAGGTGAGGGGTTGTTAATTGTTTCGTTCACAGGAGCCTCTCCTTGGAGTGTTTTAGCACAAGGTATTTCTTTAAATGTTAATTTAAGTATTGGAACTATCACATTATTAATAAGTATTGCTGTTTTAATTTTATGGATACCTCTTGGTCAAAAACCAGGGATGGGTACAATATTTAATGCTCTGATAATTGCAATGATGATTGATCTTTGTATCAAGTATGTTCCAACGCCATCAAATTATATTCATCAATTATTATTAGCTGTAATTTCTGTTATCATGGTTGGAATAGGTGGAGGTATTTACTTAGTATCAAATTTAGGAGCCGGTCCTAGAGATGGTCTAATGATAGGATTACAAAAATTAACTAATTTTCCTATAGCTGTTGTAAGAGCAACATTAGAAATTTCAGTTGTTAGTATTGGATGGTATTTAGGAGGAACAGTGGGTGTAGGAACTTTATTGTTTGCATTCGGCATAGGTCCATGCGTTGCGTTAGGACTTTATTTAGTTGATAAAACTTTTGATTAGGCTGCAGCTATAGCTGATGATGTAAAAGTTAATGGTGCTGAGCTTAAAGACGGTCTTTTAACAATATC
>NZ_CVSB01000024.1 GCF_001179845.1 Candidatus Pelagibacter communis
TATTAAAGCTATTTCAAAAAAATTTGGAGCACCTGTTAGTTTATTGGTTAAAGAAAATTCAAAAGCTAACGAGTTTTTAAATCAAACAAATTATATAGATGAAATAATTCACTTAGAAAGAGATAATAAAATAAATCAAAAACATGATGGTTTCAAAGGATTTTTCAAATTAGTAAGCGATATAAAAAAATATAATTTCGATAAAGTTTTTATATTCAATTCTTCTTTGAGATATAACTTAATTTCTAGATTGGCAGGAATTAAAGAAATATTTCAATACCCATTATTTGAAAAACAAAATCAACACATTACAGAACCAGCTAAAGCTATAATGAAAAAATATTTAGATATCGAAACTTTTGACAATCCAGAAATTCAAATTGAAAATAAAATTGTTCAAGAATCAGCAGTAAACTTTAAAATTAATAATGATGAACTCAATATTTTGTTGGGCATAGGTGGTTCAGGTCCAACAAAAAGAATACCATCAAAAACTTTTCTAAACGTAATGGAAAGATTAGAATCTTTAAAAAAATGTAGATTTTTTTTGGCAACAGGTAAAAATGAAGATGAACAAAAAATTTTAACTGAGTTATATGATACAAAATTTAAAGAAAAATGTGTTGCCCTAGACAATCTTAATTTAAGAGAAATATTACCTGTTATTAAAAATTGTAATGTTGCAATCTGTAATGATACAAGTTTCTCACATTTGTCATCAGCATTGGGAATTAAAACAATTACATTGATGGCAGATACTCCATTAATTTATGGTTCTTACAGTACAAATATGTATCCAATAATTCC
>NZ_CVSB01000025.1 GCF_001179845.1 Candidatus Pelagibacter communis
GGAGGGTTCGAGTCCCTCCGCTCCTGCCAATTTGAGTGGTAAAATTATGAGAAACCCGATTAAATTTATACAGGAAGTTAAGCAAGAAGCTTTCAAAGTTACCTGGCCTACATGGAAAGAGACTTTACAAGGTGCATTAATGGTATTTGTTATGGCAGTTGTTATGTCTTTATTTTTTCTTCTTTTAGATCAGGTTTTGAAATTTTTCTTAGAACTTTTACTTAAAGTGAGTATTTAAAAATGAAGAATTGGTACATAGTTCAATCACATTCTAGTTTTGAAAACAAGGTTGCTTCTTTAATTAAAGAAGAGGCAAATAAAGCTAAAATTGCTGATAAATTTGAAGAGATCATTGTGCCTACTCATGATGTTACTGAGGTTAAAAGAGGTAAAAGAATTCAAAGAAAAAAAAAATACTTTCCAGGATATGTTTTAATAAAAAGTGAGATGGACAATAATATTTATCACATGATTAAGAACATAAAGAGAGTAAGTGGTTTCCTTGGCACCAATGGCATTCCAGTTCCAGTTTCAGATAAAGAAGTAGAGAAGATTTTGGGTCAGATTAAAGACGGTGTTGCCCAGCCAAAATCAGGGGTAGATTACAGCGTAGGTGAAAAAGTTCAGGTTGTAGATGGACCATTTGCATCATTTACTGGAATGATTGAAGAAATTGATGAAGAAAAAGCTAGACTTAAGGTCTCAGTTTCTATATTTGGTCGTCCTACACCAGTAGATTTAGAATATAATCAGGTTGAAAAGGTAAGTTAATGGCAAAAGAAATTAGTGGATTTATAAAATTACAAATTAAAGGTGGTCAAGCCAATCCAGCCCCTCCAGTTGGCCCTGCATTAGGTCAACGAGGTGTAAATATTATGGAGTTTTGCAAGGCGTTTAATGATAAAACTAAATCTATGGCAGGCAAACCAGTGCCAGTAGAAATCACTGTTTATAAAGACAAAAAATTTGATTTTAAAATTAAATCACCCCCAGCATCTTTTTATATTAAAGAAGCTGTAAAGCTTAAAGGTGGATCAAAAGAACCTGGAAGAAATATCGTTGCTTCAATTTCTAAAAAACAATTAGAGAGTATAGCAAAAGAAAAAATGAATGATTTAAATGCTCACGATATTGAGGAAGCTATAAAAATTATTGCAGGATCAGCTAGATCAATGGGAATTGAGGTAAAAGAATAATGGCATCAAAAAGATTTAAAAAATTACCTGAAAAGACAATTCCATCACGCTTAGCAACAATTGTTACTCCTGAGTCTAAAGCAACATCACTTTCAATTCCTGTACCAACAAGGGGCGACTCTGGTTTTAATAATGGAACTGCTTGTCTCATCATATTTGATCCCATTAAGGCTCTGTTTGCATCATCATTTTCTAAGAATGGAATTAAAGATGCTGCAACTGATACAAGTTGTTTAGGTGAAACATCAATGTAATCAATTGTATCAGGTTTTGCTAAAAGAAAATTTAGATTTTGTCTGCATGAAACTAATTCTTCTGTAATTTTTCCATTTTTATCAAGTTTAGTATTTGCTTGAGCAATAGTGAATTTTGTTTCCTCCATTGCCGATAAGTACTCAACTTTGTCTTGAACAACTCCATTTTTAACTTTTTTATATGGACTTTCAATAAAGCCATATTTATTTATTTTAGCATACGTTGATAAACTATTTATCAAACCAATATTTGGACCTTCTGGTGTCTCAATTGGACAAATTCTTCCATAGTGAGTTGGATGTACGTCTCGAACTTCAAAACCTGCTCTTTCTCTTGTTAAACCACCTGGACCTAATGCTGATACCCTTCTCTTGTGGGTAATTTCAGATAATGGATTTGTTTGATCCATAAACTGAGAAAGTTGTGAACTAGCAAAAAAATCTTTTAAAGAAACTGTTAATGGTTTTGCATTAATTAAATCCTGAGGCATTGCTGACTCAACATCTAGAGTTGTCATTTTTTCTTTAATGGCTCTTTCCATTCTATAGATACCAATTCTTGCTTGGTTTTCAACTAACTCTCCAACAGAACGTACCCTTCTATTTCCCAGGTGATCTATGTCATCAACATCATCTTTACCGTCACGCAAATCCAACATTTTATGAATAATTGCAATTATATCGTCATTTCTTAGTATTGTAATTTTGTCAGAACATTCTTGGTTTAATCTTGAGTTCATTTTAACTCTTCCAACATCAGACAAATCATACCTGTCTGAACTAAAGAAAAGATTATTAAATATTTGAGTTGCTATTTCTATAGTTGGCGGTTCACCAGGTCTTAGCATTTTATAGATTTCTGTGATTGCTTCGTCTTTTGTGTTATTTTTATCAGCTAAAATAGTTGTAAGTAGATAAGGTCCTTTATTTATAGAGTTTGTAACAGAAATTTGAAGTGTATGTATATTTGCATCTAAAATTTGTTGAATAATTGTATCATTTAATTCAGTCCCAATTTTAAATACAATATCCTCTTCTTTATTCACTATAATATCTCTGTGTAAAAATTTACCAAACACAGACTCTCTAGAAACTAGTATGTCTTTTAGACCATCTTTTTCTAGTTTTTTTGCACTTAAAAAATTAATTTTTTCACCTAATTTAATTACTACTTTGCCAGTCTTAGCATCAATTACTTCTTCCGAGAAATTTTTAGCTTTATAGTTTTCTGGATTAAATTTCGTTTTCCACTTTTCTGTATTTGGATCAAAAGTGTATTGTTCATTCTCGTAATATTCATCTACTATTTCTGATTTCGTATAACCTAAAGCTAATAATAAAGTAGATGAAAAAATTTTCTTTTTTCTATCAATTTTAAAATATAAAAAATCTTTAACATCATACTCAAAATCTAACCAAGAACCTCTATTAGGTATTACTCTACAATTAAACAAAAGTTTACCACTTGCATGGGTTTTGCCTTTATCATGATCAAAAAATACACCTGGACTTCTGTGCATTTGGTTTACTACAACTCTTTGAACACCGTTAGTTATAAAAGTTCCACTATTAGTCATCATAGGAACTTCACCCATATAAACTTCTTGCTCTTTAGCTGATAAAATATCTTTTGTATTATTTTCTTGGTCTATTTCGTAAACTACTAATCTTAAAGTACACTTAAGAGCTGAAGAATATGTAAGACCTCTTGCTATGCACTCTTCAACATCAAATTTTGGTTTTTCTAATCTGTATGAAACATACTCTAAGGTTGCTTTGTCATTTAAATCCTCAATTGGAAAAATGCTCTTGAATACTCTATCAAAACCTTTGGTAAGTTCAGCTGCTTCAGCATTAAATTCTGTTAATTCTTTATAAGAATTTTTTTGTACTTCAATTAAGTTAGGAATAGATAAACTTTCTTTAAGTTTGCCAAAACTTTTTCTTATATTTTTCTTTTCAGTAAAAGATAATTGCATCTATATTTATAAATACTGATTAAAAAATAATCAGTATTTGAATTCTTTCTATTTAATTTATTTAAGTTCTACTTTAGCGCCAGCTGCTTCTAACTTAGCTTTGATCTCTTCAGCTTCTTTTTTATTTACACCAGATTTAACTTCTTTTGGTGCTCCTTCTACAAGATCTTTAGCTTCTTTTAAACCTAATGAAGTAGCTGCTCTTACTTCTTTAATAACATTAATTTTTTTATCACCTGCAGAAACTAACACGATTGTAAAATCATCTTTATCTTCTGCTGGAGCCGCACCACCTGCTGC
>NZ_CVSB01000026.1 GCF_001179845.1 Candidatus Pelagibacter communis
ATAAGCTTCTTGGTTTGGTAACCAAATATCAGGATGCACATCGATTTCACCCTTACCTCTATCAATCGCTGCGTAAATTGCTGTGTTGTTTCCAGGAACAAGCTCAGCCTCTCCACCCATTTTATCTGTAACAACTGCTGCTAATAAATTTGCAATAGCTGTAGCACCTGTCCAGCCTGGATCTCCAATTTTAACCTTTTCTGCTTGTGCAGAGAACATTGCTAAAATCGAGATTAACCCAGCTACAAGTGTAGTTTTAATTATTCTCATATTATCTCCTTTTAAATTTATAAATTAAGCTTAACGCGAATTGAGATAACGAGTCAAAGAAAATAAAGTTATAAAAAAAGAGTATAATAACTAAATATAGTTTATTCTGGATTTGCCGTAAGAGTTTTGATCTCTAAAATATTTTCGTTTGGATCTTTCACAAAGAACGTTTCTTGTTCGTACTTAGTACCTTTAAATCTTAGATAAGGTTCATCATAATATTTTGTACCACTATCTTTTAATCTTTGTTTAAGAGCATCAAAATCTTTTCTAGATAAATGAACTCCAAAATGAGGAACTGATACATTGCCCATATCCACATCATGTCTTTCATTGTCTAATTTGTGTTCACTTTTGTGAAGTGTTAATTCATTACCCCAAAAATCAACATCAGCCCATTCTTGAGCAGAATTGTCTAATCTGCATCCTAGGGTTTCGCTGTAAAATTTTTTTGCAACTTCTAAATCTCCACAAGGTATTGCTAAATGAAAACAATTAGTGTTTTTGTACATAATTAGACTTTAATATATGAATTTAATCACTATATAAAGCCTGTTTTTAAAACAAATCAGAAAAAAATTTAATAATGAACAATTTTTTACAATCAATAATTGATAGAGACCCTGCGGCAAAATCTAAACTAAGTTTAATTTTAACTTACCCGGGAGTAAAAGCGGTATTCTTTCATAGACTAGCAAACTTTTTTAGTACTGCAAAATTTCATCTAATTGCAAGAATCATTTCTCAATTTTCAAGATTCTTAACAGGTATTGAAATTCATCCAAATGCAAAAATTGGAAAAAATTTATTTATCGATCATGGAATGGGAGTTGTGATTGGAGAAACGTCTGAGATTGGTGATAATGTAACTATTTACCATATGGTTACATTAGGTGGAATTGCACCTAGTATAAATTCAAATGATCAACGTAATATTAAAAGACATCCTACTATAAAAGAGGATGTGGTAATTGGTTCAGGTGCACAAGTATTAGGTCCAGTAGTGGTTGGTAAAGGTGCAAGAATTGGAGCTAATGCAGTAATCACTAAAGACGTTGTAGAAAATGCTGTTATGGTTGGAATTCCAGCAAGAAGTGTTGGAATTGCTGATAGTGAATTTAAACCTTATGGTATTACACCTGATAGTGATAAAAAATCAGATAATGAATAACACACAAAACGATTTTATTTCAGGTATAGGAAACACTCCCCTAATCAAACTAAGAGCTGCTTCAGAAATTACTGGATGTAATATTTATGGAAAAGCAGAATTTTTAAATCCAGGAGGATCAGTAAAAGATAGAGCTGCCCTTGCATTAATTAAAGATGCTCAAGAAAAAAAATTAATTGCTAAAGGTGGAACTGTTGTTGAAGGAACAGCTGGTAACACTGGAATTGGTTTAGGTCTATTAGGAAATTCCTTAGGTTATAAAACAATCATTGTAATGAATGATAATCAAACCCAAGAAAAAAAAGATCTACTTAGAAATCTTGGAGCTGAATTAAGATTAGTACCACCTAAACCTTATAAAGATGATAACAATTTTGTTAAAGTAGCAGCTAGACTTGCAGATGAATTAAGACCAACGAATAATAACGGTGTAATTTGGGCTAATCAATTCGATAATACAGCTAATGCTAAAGGTCATTATGAAGGTACAGGACAAGAAATTTGGGAACAGACTGAAGGTAAAGTTGATGGCTTTGTGTGTTCTTCAGGAACAGGTGGAACTATTTCTGGAGTTAGCAATGCTCTTAAAGAAAAGAATAAAGATATAAAAATTTACTTATCTGATCCAAAGGGTTCTGCTCTGTATAATTATATAAAGAATGGTGAACTAAAATCAGAAGGAGGATCAATTACTGAAGGAATTGGTTCAAGCAGAGTAACAGCTAACTTTGGTGAGGCTAAGATTGATGATGCTTATTCTATAGATGATCATGAGGCACTACCTATACTTTATGATTTAATTCAAAATGAAGGCCTGAGTTTAGGTACTAGTTGTGGTATCAATATCGCTGGAGCAATAAGAATGGGTAAAGAATTAGGGCCTGGTAAAACTATTGTAACAATTCTTTGTGATAGAAGTGATAAATACGCAACTAAAATGTTCAATAAAAAATTCCTAGAAGATAAAGGTCTACCAGTACCTAATTGGTTTTAGATATAAATTTTATCAGCTAATCCGTAACAAAGTATTGCACTCAATAAAGTTAAAATACCTGGTGCAATCACTCCTTCAATAGATGTTTGAGGAGTATGACCTAACTTATTTATTTTAATTGTATAAATTCCCACACAAAAAGCTGAAAGGTTTTGTAAAAATACTAAGTTAAAAAAAGCCCATGTTCCTTGAAGTCCATCAGGTCTTATGAAGCCAACCCAAAAAGCCATAACTACTGCTCCGATAAATAATGATCCAAAAAATCTTGTCATTATAGCGCCTGAATCGTCCATACCAAATTTATCTAAAAATTTCTTTGTAGCAAAAACAGTTTGGTAAGCGTATGCAGCAAAAATTATGAAGTGAATAAGAAAAACGATTAAATAAAATATTCCATTAAATTTTTCAATCATAAATAAATTTTATCAAAAATTAAAATCGAATTAAATAGCTAAATCTGCTAGAATTTATCTATAAAATAAAGCAACAGGAGAAAATATGTCTATATTAGAAAAATATAGTGCTGCACTAAAAAATAAAGACGAATCAGCAATGAATGAGCTTTTGCATGATGATTTTAAATTTACGATGCATAAATCAGGAAATGTTTTAACAAAAAGTGATGTCATTAAGTGGGCTATGAGTGGCGATATCAATCAAGATAAAGTTAGAATTATTTACGAGAATGACGAAGTTGGAATTCACCATGCTTTTGTTACATTTAACGATGGAAATGTTGAGGCGGTAATGGCAGTTTATAAATATGATAAAGGTAAAATCATAAGTTTAGAAACTGGTGCTACTCCAATGCCAAAATAATTATATATATTTTGCGAGATTTCATTTAAGATTATAAAATGAGTCTTGCCACTTCTTATTTATTCTTAGGTGTAGCTGTTTTTCTTGGAGTTACATCAAATAGTTTTGCAAAAAGTGCTGAAGGGTTTACTTTACTTGTTCCGAGTATAATCACTGCTATTACAATTGTTCTGTGTATGTATGCTCTTTCATTGGTAATGAAAAATATTCCGATGGGTATAACTTATGCGTCCTTTGCGGGCTTAACAATTATAGCAACAGTGGTGGTTGGAGTAATTAGATTTAATCAAGTACCTAATTTATACTCATTATTTGGTTTAGCTTTTATTATTGTTGGTGTTTTAATGGTCAACCTGTTAGGTAATAATTAATTATGATTAATAAAAAATATGCTCAACCCTTATTTATGATTTTAATGTCCTTAGGTATGAGTGTTATTATGAGTGGTGTTGTTGTAGCAGTGAATACAGGTGTGTCAGATGGTTTCTTTTTTAGATGGGGATATTCTATAATGTTTGCTTATCCAATTGCTTTAATAGCAGCATTTACTCTAGCTCCTTTAATGAGACCATTGGTAAATAAAATTGCGTCAAAAGAATAATTATGAAACCGTTGTTAGGGTATTTATTTTTAGCTAACGGAATTATATTTGGTATCGCATCAAATAGTTTTGCTAAAATTTCTGAGGGATTTACTAAATTAACTCCATCTGTTTTATGTATTTTGTTTATGTGTATTACTATGTTTTCAATTGCAAAAGCAATGTCTGCACTACCAGTTGGATTTGCCTACTCTACTTATAGTGGTTTAACAGTTACAGGTGTTGTTCTTTTTGCAGTATTAAAATTTAATCAAGTACCTAATCTTTATGGAATAATTGGAATAATTTTAATTATTATTGGTGTAATAATGGTTAATTATCTTGGACGACTAAACTGATACTTTTTTAAAATCTCTGGAAGCTCATGTCTTCCATCTTCATTTAATGGTAATTCGTATTCACCAACCACTGTACTAGTATCTAAAGGTGAATATAAATGAGGATACATATCTCCATTAGATGCCTGCTCCCACAATAAATGTTCAAGGTTAAATGCATTTACTCTTAACAAAACTAGATTTTCTTTTTTAGAATAATGTTTATTTAAAGTTTCCTCTACCTGATCCTCTTCAGAAAAGTGAATATAGCCATCTTTAAGATCTTTTTCTGATCCACCATAAGTTCCAGATTGTTTAGCCTTTTGCCACTCATCTTTATCTATAACTTTGAAAATAAATTCTAAATTCATTTTACCAAGAAGAATTTGGACCTTTTAAGAATTCTATTTCTTCTTCAGTGGATTCTCTTCCTAAAATTTGATTTCTATGAGGATATCTATGAAATTGTCTGATTGCTTTTGTATGATCTTGCCAAAATTTTTTTATTTCATTGTATCCTTCGTGTTCTCTTAAATATTTGTTTAACAAGTAATAGGCCATTTCATGATCGCTGATTTCCTCGCTATGAATTAAAGGTAACAACATAAAAAATCTTTGATTTACATTCATAGCTTCTAAATAACCTGAATAAACTGCATCGTTTACAATCAATCTAGTTTTTTGATCTTGAGCAAAAGCTTTTTTGTCATTTCTAAACATATTTCTTGAAAACTGATCAAATAAAATTACTAACGCCAAACAACTCATAGGATTATCTTGCCAATCATCATATTCATTTTGACAAGCATGTTCATAATCTTTTAAAAAATTATCTTTAATTTTTTGATCAAACTTTTCATTTTTTTTGAACCGCATTTCAGAAGGGGTTTCTTTAAACCAGAAATCTAGAATTACTTGTGCTCTTTCCGGTATCATTCAGCTAAAGGTTTTAATAATTTTAAAATCTTTTTATGATTGGCTTTATTATTTGAAACAATAATATTTCCTCCAACAACAGGGTTTTTGTTTCCCCAGGTCGTTACTATTGCTCCTGCTGCTCTAACGATTGGCATTATTGGATGAATATCCCAAATTTTGTTCGCGCATTGTGCAACCATTTCAAGTCTACCTTCTGCTAATTGACAATAAGTCAATGCATCAAAACAAGGAAACTGCATTCTTTTTATAAATTTTGTAATTTTAGATTGCTGTTTTAAAGTTAATTGATTGTGAAATGCGGCAGCTAATTTTGCATTCGTAAAATTTAATTTTGAGTTAACTTTAAGTTTTCTTTTTTTATTATTTTCAAAAACATATGCAGAATTTTTGTTTATATTTAAATAATATTTTCTCATTTTAGGAAAATTTGCTAATCCTAAAATTGGTTCTCCATTGTAATTTAATGAAATAAGATTACTCCAACTAGGATTACCTACAACGTATGATCTGGTTCCATCAATTGGATCAATCACCCATGAAAACTCACTCTTTGTATTTTTATGACCGTATTCCTCTCCTATAATTTGATGATTTGGGAATTTTTTTGAAATTTTAGATCTTATAAATTTTTCAAAGGCTTTGTCTGATGTTGTTACAGGATCGTAACCTTTGCCTTTCATCTTATTGGTTATCTTAAATGGTTTATCTAACTTAGCGTAATAAAACTTAGTTAAATCTTTAGCAAGTTGATTTAAAAAGCTTGCATATATTGGATATTTTTTTGTATCAAATTTTTTCACAATGAACTCTTACTATTTAATTTATGTTGATTAAAGTTAAATTTTAAATAATCCTTAGCTTACTATTATGAAAATTGAGCTAATTGAAAATAAGGTTTATTTTAATAATGGGTCTGAAAAAAAAGAAATTCACCCATTCTGGTTACGAGAAAGAGTTAATGGTGAGGAATATTTAGATAAAGGAACTCAGCAAAGACTTTTTGATCCTACATTTTTAAGTAATGATGTTTCAATAAATAAAGTAAACCTTAATGAAAAATACCTAGAGGTTAATTTTAATGATGGTGTTAATTCAAAACTTGAAATTGATAAAATTGCTTCTGAATTTTCTAAAGAAGATATTGTAATTAGATCTATTGAAAAAACTAAATGGGACTCAACATTAAAAAATATAAAAAATTTTGAATACCAAGAAAATTTTTATGAAAGTAAAGAGATGCATGATCTGCTTGTTTCATTTTATAAATTTGGTTTTGTAATAGTAAAAAATATTCCAACATCTAAAAATTATATTGTTGAATTTGCAAATTCAATAGGCAGTGTTCGAAGAACAAATTTTGGTGAATATTTTGACGTAAAATCTAAACCTGATCCAAATGATCTTGCTTATACTTCATTAGCTTTGGCACCTCATACCGACAATCCTTATAGAAATCCTGTTCCATGTATTCAACTTTTGCATTGTATAGAAAGTAAAGTTTCAGGAGGATTATCTACTTTAGTAGATGGTTATACAGTTACTGAAGATTTAAAAAATCAATATCCAGAATTTTATAAAATTTTAACTGAAGTAAAAGTTAGATTTAGATTCATAGATAAAGAAGTAATTTTAGAAACTATCTCTCCTTTGATTGAACTAAATGAGGATAAAAGTTTCAAGCAGGTAAGATTTAGTCCTAGATTAGACTATGTTCCAATTTTAGAAAAAGAAAAACTAGATCTTTACTACCAAGCAAGGAAAAAAATATCCGAAATGTATAATTCAGATAAATATAGAATTGAATTTAAACTTGAGCCAAAAGACTTAATGATGATGGATAATCATAGACTACTCCATGGGAGAACAGCTTATGAGACAAAGGAAGGTGAGAGATTTTTACAAGGTTGTTATATTGATTACGATAGTACCGAGGGAAAACTTAGGCACTTAAAAAGAAAGTTTAATCTTTAAACAAATTTTCTATTTGCGCTTCAGCCTCTTTGATTGATTTTTCATAATCTAGTGCCATTTGATCTGCACTAATTATATCTACTTTTTCTATACCAAAAAAGTTAAGAATAAATTTTAACCAAGGAGTAAGAAAATCTTCTGAACTATTTAGTTTTGTTCCTCCAGAAGTAATCACTAGATAAGCATGTTTGTTTTTTAACAACCCCTCTCTTCTACCATTTGGTTTAAATCTAAAAGTTTCACCTATACGAGCAGCTAAATCCGACCAAGCTTTAAGAGTTGCTGGAGGTCCATAATTATAAATTGGCGCTGAAATTATTATGATATCACTCTCTTTTAATTCTTTTACAAGCTTGTCAGAAAGCTCAAACATTTTTTTATGTTCTCCTGTTTGATCTTTTTCATCTATGTTCATTCCAGATTCTGTAAGCCCACTTACAAAAAGCATCTCATCATCTAAATCTCTATAAATTACTTCATCTTCTGGTTTTTTAATTTTATCTAAAAGTTTTTTTGCTAAAGCTCTAGAGGTAGAGCCTTTTTTTCTAGCGCTGGAATCTATTTGATAAATCTTCATTAATACTTTTTATCCGAATTTTTGCATAAATGGAAAGATTTCAATTATATAAAATCCTATTGCTTGTAATTGATTAGTTAAAATTAAAATACCTGTAATTAGCAGAGTTATTCCGCCAATTTTTGAAATTAAATTTATGTTTTTCTTAAAATTTTTAGAAAATAATAAGAACCTTTGAATTAAGTATCCAGACAAGACAAACGGGATAGCGAGACCTAATGAATAAGAAATTAACAAGATTACAGCTCTTGATAAAGTTTCTTCAATAGATGCCAAAGCTAAAATTGAACCTAAAATTGGACCAATACATGGTGTCCAGCCAAAACCAAAGGCAACACCAATCACATATGGAAAAAGAATATTTCTTGATTCTTTTGCATCAAATCTTTTTTCAAAATTTAAATATGGAATATTGATAATTCCAATTAATTGAAGAGAAAAAATTATGATTACTATTCCTGCTGAAATTCTTAACACTTCTGAATTTTGTAGTAATGTCTGTCCCAAAAAAGATGCTGATGCACCTAAAAGAACAAAGACAGTTGAGAACCCTAAACAAAATAAAATTAATGGAAAAAAATTGATTTTTTTTTGATTTAAAATTTCTTGTAAAGATTGGCCAGAGATATAAGAAATATATCCAGGTATTAAAGGTAGAACACATGGAGATAAAAAACTTATAAGTCCTGCTCCAAAAGCAATTAGGTATTCAAACATTTATCCAGTATTTTTCATTGCTGCAGAAATACCTGCAATCGATGTCATTAAAGCATCTTCAAGGAATTTTTTTTCTAAATTTTTATATTTTTTATTTGTTAGTTTGTTCATTACATTTGCCTGAAGTATATTTAACATCTCTGTATAGTTATTTCTTATAAATAAAGCTTTTCTAAATTCTTTTCTCTCTTTTACCACTTCTTTCGGGGTAATTTTATTATGCAATTTGACCAGTGCCTCAAATTGAAATCTTAATTTTTTACCAATTCTTTTTAATGAGGCATCAGCTAAGTTATTTTCATAAATAACTGAAATTTCTGGATCCACCTTAGAAATTACCATATCTAGGATATCCATCGTTGATACAAAGTATGGCCAATTTCTTTCCATATCAGTCATTGTTCTTTTAAACTTTTTAATTGAACCATATCTAAGTGCTTCAGTTGTACCAAGCCAAGCGGGTAACATTAATCTAATTTGTGTCCAAGCAAATACCCAAGGAATAGCTCTTAAACTTTGAATATTATCAACATTCTTTCTTTTGGTTGGTCTTGATCCAATTGCAAGTTTTCCTAGTGATTTATGTGGCGTAACTGTTTTGAAGTAACGAATAAAATCCTCGCTTTGATTTAGATATTTTCTATATGAAGATGTAGAAATTTCTGACATTTTTTGAATTAATTCACGCCAATTAATTTTTGATCTTGGTGGAGGGTTTAAAGAAGCGTCCATTACAGCTCCTATATAGCTACATAAATTGTACTCAGCTAAAGGTTTATAGCCATACTTTTGCTGAATTACTTCTCCTTGATCGGTAATTCTAATTTTTCCGTTAACTGTACCAGAAGGTTGTGACTTTAAAGTGGCCTGTATTGGACCACCTCCTCTTCCTGGAGATCCGCCTCTGCCGTGAAAGAAAACAAGATCTATTTTATATTTTTTAGCTAAATTTCTAAGCTCTTCTTGAAGTTTATATTGATGCCAACTTGCAGACAATTTTCCAGCATCTTTACTGGAGTCTGAATATCCAATCATGACTTCCTGTTTTGACTTAATCATTTTTCTGTACCATGAAAGTTTGAACAAGTTTGTCATAACACCGTTAGCATTTTTTAAATCATCCAGAGTTTCAAAAAGTGGAACAACTCTTAATAAATTTTTTGTTTGTGCCTGCATTTGTAAAAAATAAACAGATAAAATATCAGATGCTGTGGATGTCATCGATATTACATAAGCACCAAGACATTGGGTTGGTTCTTTAGCAATTTGTTTAAAAGTATTCCATACCTCTTTGTTTTCTTTATCTCGAATATTTATTTTATCTACAAAATTTTTTCCTTGTTTAATATTTTTATTTAAAAGTTTTATTTTTTCACCTTCACTTAGAGAGGAATAATTTATTTTATTTTTCTTTTTAAAGATTTCATTTAAAAGTTTTTCATGTCGATCAGACTCTTGTCTGATGTCTAATCTTGCAAGATTTATTCCAAAACATCTAACTCTTCTAATTAAGTCTAGTAAATCAGCATTTGCAATATGTTGACCTTTGTTTTGATTCAGAGAACTTCTTACTTCTCTCAAAGGGTTAATAATTTCATATTTATCTTGGAGTAATTTTTTTTCATCTAAAGGCTTGTTTAAATTTATGTGTGCTTCTATTAATTGATGAGTATTTCTTACTTTGTCTCTTAATGGTCTTAAATAAACTCTATATGGTTCAAAACTTTTTCCAGTAACTCTACTGATTGCAGGAGAACATTCTTCCATGGATAAATCTTGAATTAATTGAGTAAGTTCTTTCTCGTACAGTTTTGCAGCTTGCCATCTAGAAAATAAAATTACTTTCTTAGTTACTTCTGAAGTTACATTTGGATTTCCATCTCTGTCTCCACCCATCCACGAACCAAATTGAATAGGATTAAAATTTCTAGGCAAGTCTTTGTTTAAATTTTTTCTAAAAATATCATTCAATCTTTTATAAACCTTAGGAATAGTATCCCACAAACTATCTTCAATTACAGCCAGTCCCCATTTTGCTTCATCCAATGGAGAAGGTTTAGTTCTTTTTAGTTCATCAGTTTTCCAAATTATTGCTATTTCCGAATATAGTTTTCTATCTAATTCTATGATTTTTGAGGGGTATTTTTTATAGAGATGTCTTTGCTCCATTATTGATATTAAATTTGCGTATTTTTGAATTAAAGTTCTTCTTTTAACCTCTGTTGGATGAGCAGTAAGAACTATCCCAATATCTAGCTTGGTAGCTAAATCATAAATTTTATTATTTGAAATTTTTTTATTTTTAAAAAGACTCTCAATTATATCTTCTATAAATAAATTTTGACTTTTGCTTTTAAAATAAGGATTTTCATACTCATTTAGTTTTCTAGATGCATCTAAAGACTCGGCCAAATTCATCAAATTAAGAATGTGCGAAAAAGCCCTTGTGATTTTAAAAGTTTTTTCTGGCGAAAGTTTTTTTACTTCTTTTGATATTTTTGAGAAAACTTTACTTTTATTTTTGTCTAATAATGTGTTTTTTGAAAGTAATCTTAATTTTTCAACAATATTAAAAAAAGCTGGTCCTTCTTGATCTTTAATTACTCTTCCAAGAAAAGTTCCTAATAATCTAATATCTTCTCTTAAAAGCTTTGTTGGTATTCGCTCATAGTAAAGATCTCTTTTCTTCATTACTTATAATAAATTTTTTTTGTAAAACTCCTCTTACATTTGTTTTTACACTAAAAAAGAATCCTGAATATCTAAATTTTCGCAGATCTGCTTTGCTCATCCCTTTTGTAGCCGTTGAAACGTAAAGTTCTTTTGTATTTTTACCTCCAAATGCACAATTAGTTATATTTTTTGCTGGAAACCGAATTTTGTGAATTAATTTTGCTTTTTGATTAAAAACAGAAATACAAGCACCATGGAAATGTGCTACCCATAAATTTTTATTTTTATCTAAAGTCATACCATCAGGTGCACCATCTTGGATTGAGAATTTTTTAAATATTTTTTTACTAATAATTTTATTATTTTTGTTTATTTTGATTTTATAAATATTTTTTTTTGAGCTGTCGGTATGATAAAAATTATACTGATCAATAAATGCTGGTCCATTTGTAATTCTATAATTTTTATCAACTTTTATTAAATTAAAATTTTTATCTAATTTGTATAAAGAACCTTTTTCAATTTTTCTTTCCAGGTTGTCCATGGTGCCAAACCAAAGATTTCCAGCAGGATCTGTTTTTCCATCATTAATTCTATTTAGTTTCAAGTTTGGTTCTATCTTAATTGACTTTAAAATTTGTTTGGATTTTAAATTTTGAATTCTTAGTTCACCTTGTAACCCTAAAATAAAAATATGATCTTTGATATGAGTAATAAAACCAATTTCTTTGTTTACTTTAAAGATTTTCTTTTTTTTATTTTTAATGTTGAAAGAGCAAATTTTCTTTTTTTTAATATCTACAAAATAAATTGAGTTATGTTCACTAACCCACAACGTTCCTTCACCCAAAGTACATCTTATTTTCCAAATAGGTTTTGGTTCTGAGGTTATTATTTTATTCATTTACTTCAAACTTTTTTATAAAGTCTTCATCGGGATTAATACCAATACCTATATTATCAGTTACTGATGCAAAACCATTATTGTTTTTAACTTGATCTAAAATTGAAAATTCCTCCTTTGGCAAATCTGTGATAAAAATATTTTTTTCTGTAGTATCAAACTCGAGCATTGATTTTGATGGAAATAAACCACCAGGCATATCTGGTTGTGCTGTCAGCAAATGAAGATTAACTGCAATACTAACTGCAGAGCCCCATACATGATTAATTACTGGTATAAAATTTGCTTGCGCTAGTGCTGCAACTTTTAAATACTCCGTAATGCCGCCAAGTCCACAAACCTCTGGTTGAGCTATATCAATACATTTATTTGATATTAATTTATTCCAGCCATATTTAGTAAATTCAGCTTCTCCTCCTGCAATGCTAGTAGAGATTTTTTGTTTTAATTCTCTGTAACCCTCATAATCTTCAGGAGCTACAGGTTCTTCAAACCAATAAATATCTAGTTCATCTAAACCTTTTCCAACATAAAGAGCGTCTTTCAAATTATAAGCGTGATTTGCATCAACCATTAATTTAAAATCTTTTCCAACAGTGTCTCTTACAGCTTGAACCAACTTTAAATCTTCGTTTGGACCTAATCCAACTTTCATTTTCATTGCTTTAAAATTTTTTGTTTTTATTTTCTTAGACTCTTCCTTGAACAGGGCGATCAATTCATCAACTGATTTTTTTTGTAACATCATTCCATATCCATACACTGGAACTTCATTATTACATTTACCCCCTACAAGTTGATAGAGAGGAGCATTTGTTTTCTTTCCAAGAATATCCCATAAAGCAATATCTACTCCTGATAATGCTTGAATTGGCATGCCCTTTTGACCACTATCTCTTAAAAGATTGTATACTTTTTGCCAGATATGTTCTTTGTTTAAAGGGTCTTCACCAATTACTAAAGGCTGTATAACCTTTTCAACAATAAACTTGTTCGCTAAAGCTATATTTCCAGGACCAAAACATTCACCCCAACCTGTTATTCCTTCGTCTGTTTGAACTTCAACAAGATGGGCTGTACGATGTTTATAATACTGTTGTGAATAGCCAAGTTCTTTTTCTAACTCATATCTAAGTACATGACTTTTAATAGAAGTTATTTTCACAATAGATTATAAAGCAACTACCTTCGAGTTTTGCTCTCCTAGGTTTTCTATTGATAATTTCATTGTATCACCTGCTTTTAAGAATTGTTGCGGCTTCATACCCATTCCAACACCTGGAGGTGTTCCAGTTGTAATTATATCGCCAGCTTGAAGAGACATAAATTTACTTAAATAAGATACAATTATATCAACATTGAATATCATTGTGCTTGTGTTACCTGTTTGCATTCTTGTACCATTAACATCTAAACTCATTTTTAAATTATTAACATCTGCAATTTCATCTTTTGTAACTAAGTAAGGTCCAATTGGTCCATAAGTATCATGAGATTTTCCTTTAACCCATTGACCCATTTTTTCAATTTGCCATTCTCTTTCACTGATATCATTTACTAAACAATAACCTAAAATATGATTTTGAGCTTGGCTCTCAGAGATATGTTTTGTTTCTTTTCCTATAACAATTCCTAATTCAACTTCCCAATCAAGTTTTTTTGATCCTGAAACTATTTCAATATCATCGTTTGGTCCATTAATTGAACTTGTGGCTTTCATAAAAGTAATTGGTTCAGATGGAACCTCAGCACCTGTTTCAGCTGCGTGATCAGAATAATTTAATCCAATTGCAACAAATTTACCCGGCTTAGTAATACAAGATCCTATTCGATCACTTGCAGATAATTCTGGTAAAGAAGATAAATCAGCACTTTGTAATTTAGTAATAGTCTCAAAATTTAAATGATCAGGATTTAAATCTTTAACATGAGAACTAACATCTCTTATTATACCATCTTTATCTAAAACACCTGGTTTTTCGTTTCCTTTATTTCCTACTCTTAATAATTTCATATTTTTCCTTTTGTTATTTAATTATATTGAAATTCCACCATCAACATGAATTGTACTTCCAGTTGTAAATGTTGCATCATCACTTGCTAAATAAACAGCCACAGCTGCTATTTCTTCAGCAGTGCCTAATCTTCCCATAGGTTGTCTTGCTATAAAATCTTTTTTTGCTTGAACAGGATCTGGACTTTGATTGACCCTATCTTGCCAAGAAGGTGAATAAACTGTTCCTGGTGCAATAGAATTACATCTAATATTTTTTTTAACAAAATCTGCTGCAATCGCTTTTGTTAAACCAATAACTGCGCCCTTTGTTGTTCCGTAAACAAATCTATTTGGAAAACCTTTAAAACTGGATGCGCATGAAGATATATTAATAATACTTCCGCCATTTTGTTTGATCATTAAAGGTAAAATAGCTTTGCACATAAAGTACATCGACTTTACGTTTACATTAGAAGAAAAATCCCAATCTTTTTCATCACATTCCAATATTGTTCCATGATGAACAAATCCAACAGCATTAAATAAAACATCAACTCTATCTAAAGTTTTTGTAAATTCTAAAATTGCATTATTATCTGTTGAATCTAGCCTTTGCACTTTAATCTCAGGAAATTCTTTATTTAAATCAGCTAAAGTTTTGTCATTTAAATCAGTAGCAGTTACATGAGCACCTTCTTTATGAAATGCTATTGCTGTTGCTTTTCCAATACCTTGGCCTGCTGCTGTTACGAGAATTTTTTTACCTTCTAATCTTCCACTCATTTTTTATTTATCCTTTCGATTTCATTATAAAGTGAACTATGATCAGTGTTTCCATGACCATTATCGACCAAGGATTTATACATTTCTTTCACTAAATTTGAAATAGGTAAATGAGTATTATATGAATTTGCACACTCCAAAATGTTATTCATGTCTTTTAAATGGGTAGATGTTTTGCCTTTTGGGGTAAAATCTTTATCTATCATTCTTCTTCCATGAGTTTGTAAAATTTTACTATCTGCCCAACCTCCAGAAAGAGCTTTAATTAATTTTACTGGATCAGCTCCAGCTTTTTCACATAAAGTTATTGCCTCTGCAACCGCTCCTATGGTAACTCCTACTACAATTTGATTTGCTAACTTTGAAACTTGTCCACTACCAATTGGTCCAACCAAAGTTGGATTTCCCATAGCTTTTAAAATATTTATAGAATTATCAAAGACAATTTGCTCTCCCCCAACCATTATAGCTAATGAAGCTTCTTCAGCTCCAATTGTTCCTCCTGAAACCGGTGCATCTAAATAATTTACATTTTTTGATTTTAGAATGTTTCCATATTTTGTTGCTATCGTTGGTTTAACCGAACTCATATCAATAACAGTTGATCCAGATTTTAAATTGTCTAATAAATCTAAATTATTCATTATTGAATCAACAGCGCTATCGTCTGTTAACATTGTAATAATAAAGTCATTATCTTTAACAACTTCACCTAAAGTTTTTGATATTTCGGCCCCAAATTCTTTTAAAGGTTCTGCCTTACTAATTGAACGATTGAATGCTTTTAATTTAAAACCAGATTTTAATAAATTTTTAGCCATTGGAAGACCCATAAGGCCTGTTCCAATAAACCCTATTTTCATCATGGTTTTGGTCTAAACTCGTGGAAGTTTTGTGTCATCGCCTCTGGGAAGAACATAACACATGCTAACACAATTAACTGAATTACTATAAATGGGGCAAAACCTCTAAATATATCTGTTAATGAAATGTGTGGAGGTGCAACAGATTTTAAATAAAAAGCGGCAGGTCCAAACGGTGGACTTAAAAATGAAACTTGCATGTTTACACAGAATAATATTCCAAACCAAATAGGATCAAATCCTAGAGCAATAACTATTGGTAAAAATACAGGCATTGCTAACAATACAATTCCAACCCAATCCATAAATGCTCCCATAATCAAAAACATAATCTGCATCATGAAAATTAAATACATTGGTTTTAAATCATAAGCCAAAATAGTTTCTGCTACATATTTTGGACCTCCTGCAAGAGAATAAGCACCTGCTAAAACTGTAGCACCAAAAGTAATTGTTAAAATAGTTCCTGATGCTTTAAAAGTTCTTGTTAATGCATCTTTAAATAAAAACCACGTAAGTTCTTTTCTTGCAAAAATTATGATTAATGTAGCAACCACGCCCATACCAGCTGCTTCTGTAATTCCTGTCATTCCAGAATATATTGAACCTAATACAATTATTACTATACCGATCGGTGGTAAAAGACCTGGAAGGTAAGACATTTTCTCTTTAAAAGTTAAAGCTGGTTCATCACTTAAAGGTGCTAAATGCGGCTGCAATCTTGTTCGAATTAAAATGTATGTAATAATTAAACCTGAAATCATTAAACCAGGAACAATAGCTTCCTGAAACAACATAGTAATTGAAGTTTCAGTAGTTAATCCGTAAATAATTAAAACAATTGAAGGTGGTATCATGGTTCCTAAAGATCCTGATGCACATATAATACCTATCGACATATCCTGATCATATTTTAATCTCAACATTTGAGGTAATGCGATCAAACCTAATAAAACTATTTCTCCACCAATAATTCCACTCATCGCCGCCATAATTGTTGCCATAATGGCAGTTACTACACCAACACCACCTCTAGTTTTTCTTAACCACGCATTTAACGCATCATAAAGATCTCTTGCTATATTTGAACGTTCAAGCAAGGAGGCCATAAAGATAAATAAAGGTACTGATAAAAATGAATAGGTAACAACTAATGAGTAATACCTAGAAAGTAATATTCCTAATGCATGTTCACCTATGTATAAAAATACTAGCACTGCACCCATAAAACCAGATGCAAAACCCATAGGAACACCTATAGATATAAGCAATAATAATCCTACTATAAGTATTATCGAAAGTGATCCTATATCCATTTTATTTTAATTCTTTAGAAGGATCGTATTGTTTTTCCTTAGGATTTCTCCAATCAATAATCAAATTATTTACAGATTGAACAGCAATAAGAAAAACACATAGAAGTGTTAGTGGCTTCATAGTAGCTGGAATTGGTGGATCCCAATAAGTTGCAAATCTCTCCCAATTTATAAATGATCTGTATGCATCTTCCATACCCCCATAAATTACAGCTGCAGCGAAAAGAACAATAATTAAAGTACTAATTAGGTCAAAAATTCTCTGTGTTGGTCTACTAACCCAATCATACAATAATACTATTCTAATATGGCTTCTTAATCTTGTTGCATATATACCGCCAACTAAATAACAAACTCCGGCAAGCCATAAACATAGTTCATTTGCCCACAAAGTTGGTTTAAACAACACATATCTCATAAAAATTTCATACATCATCACAATTACAATTACAGGAATTAGATATTTAATTGTGTGACTTAAAAATAAGGAAACTCTATCTATCCAATTTATTGGAAAATCATCTTTACTCGCGACTTTTTCATTTTGTTCTTGTAATTCTTTATCGATCATTGAGTAAAAATTTAAATAAATCGAAGGGCCTTTGCAGGCCCTTCAAGATTTTTTTTATTACATGATACCGTTAGCTTTCATATAAGCTTTGTGTATCTCAATAAGTGCCGCAGCTTCTGGAGATTTAGTCTTCCATTCTTCCCAAGCAGCAAGTGCAGCTTGTCTGAATTTAAGTCTGTCTTCTCTAGACCAGTCGTGAAGAGTAACGCCCATTTCGTTTAAAGCTTTAACAGCTTCAGCATTTTTTCTTTCAACTAAGCTAGTGATAGTTCTTCCAGCAATTTCTATTGCTGCTAACATAGCACCTTTTTCATGCTTCTTTAACTTCTTCCATACTTTCGTATTACAAGCCAAGTGGTCAGCTGGCATAGAGTGGAAACCTGGGTATGTAGCATATTTGTTTTGCTCATAGTGTCCACCAGCATAGTTTGTAGCTAAAGATGAATAGTCAGCACCATCGATTAGACCAGTTTGTAAAGCAGTTGGAACTTCACCAAAGTCCATTACGATTGGCTTAGCACCTAATGCTGTAAAGATCATACTTTCCATTCCTGGAGGTGATCTAAATTTAAAGTCTTTTAATGAAGCAACATCCGGAATTGGTCTGCTAGATATTAAAGACTCATGTCCTGGTATCCACCAACCAATTAATGTCATTCCATATTTGTTATAAAGTGCATCAACAGCTTCTTGAGCTCCTGGGAAATTCAAGAATTCATATTGTTGATATGGGTTATCGTATCCACCCATTACATCACCTGCAAATTGGAACGCTGCATTTTTACCAGTTTGGTAACCAGCACCAGTCATATCACAATCGATAATTCCAGTTTGTGCAGAGTTAAACACCTCAGCAGATTTACCTGTTACTGATGATGAGTAGAACATTTCTACTTTTAAGCTTCCGCCAGAAAACTTCTCTACGTTTTTAGCGAATTGAGCAGCAACTTCACCATTTGGTGAACTAGCTGTAAAGTGTGTTTCAATCTTTAAAGTCTTTGCATTAGCAGAGCCAAATAAAGCTACTGAAACAATAGCCACAGCTGCTATAGTTTTAGATATAAGTTTAAACATTATCTTCCTCTCGTTTATGTTTTTTCGAAAGTTAATCATAAAAGATTTTTGAGATCAATAATTTCGTTTAACTTTTATATATAGAAATTATATATATTAACTAAACAACTTATAGTTGTTCTAAACTACTTCTGAAATAAGAGGTTTTTTATTGAAAAAACAGAAGATATTGTCGACAGCCATCATGCTCATAGCTAGTCTTGTTTCATGTGTTGCACTTCCAATATGAGGCAAAACAAAACAATTATCTAATTTTAAATATCTTTTATCTAAGTTTGGTTCATTATTAAAAACATCTAAACCTGCTGCATAAATTTTTTTGTTTTCTAATGCATCTATCAAAGCATCATCATCAACAGTTGATCCTCTTGAAGTATTTATCACTACAGCATGTTTTGGTAACAAGCTTATTGTTGAAGAATTAAGAATATGTTTGGTTTCAGTTGTTGCTGGTGTGTGTATACTTACAAAGTCACACTCTGGTAGCATAGTCTTAATATCAGAAAAATACTTTGCTCCATCCTCTAGATCGTCAGGGAGTTTATTTCTGTTGTAATAAATTATCTTCATTCCAAAAGCCTTAGCACTTTTTGCAGCTATTCTTCCAATACGACCCATACCAATAATACCTAAGGTTTTACCTGTAACAGAATTTCCAATCATAAATTTAGTTAAATCTGGTTTTTGATTTTTCCAATTGTCTGCTCTGACTAAATTATAGGCTTCACCAATTCTTCTAGATGCAGCTAAAATCAAAAGTATAGTGGTTTCAGCTACTGCCTCATTTAATACATTGGGAGTATTTGTTACTTTAATTTTTTTTTCTTCAGCAGATTTAATTGAAATATTATCATATCCAACACCAACCTGAGCTATAATTTTTAATTTGCCATTTAAATTTTTAAAAAAATTTTCACCAATTTTATCAAAACCTGTTGATATCATACCATCATAATCATTAACAATTTTAATTAATTCACTTTCTGGAATAGGTTCGTCTTTTGGATTAAGAGTTACTTCAAATTCTTTTTGAAGTTTTTCTTCTGCTAAATCTGAGATTTTTCTAGAAACTAATATTTTCGGCTTCATATTAGTGAGAATCTCTTGGTAAACCTTTGGTATGTGAGACGTCTAAATATTTACCTCGAGAATTAATACATGCACCATCATCCAATTGACCAACAGTATTCCTAAATATTTCCTGCCAAGGAGTTTGATTATTTGGTTTAAATACTTTTTTATTTTTTCTTCGTTTTTTAAACTCAGCTTGAGAAATCAATAAATCAACTCTTCTTTTATTTAAGTCTATTTTTATTTTATCGTAAGTTTTAACAATTCCAAGATCTCCACCTACTGCAGACTCTGGTGAAACATGTAAGATTGATGGACTTTCTGATGTTCCACTTTGTCTTCCATCACCCAAAGTTGGTAGATGTCTAATTCCTTTTTTTAATAATCTATCTGGTGGTTGCATGTTAACTACTTCGGCTGATCCAGGATAACCAACGGGTCCACAACCTCTAATAATTAATAGAGAATTTTCATCTATTTTTAATTTCTTATCATTAAGTCTTTTGTGATAATCCTCGGGACCTTCAAAAACTATAGCTTTACATTCAAAAACATTTGGGTGTTTAGGATTTGATAAATATTGATCTCTAAATTCATTACTGATTACAGATGTTTTCATAATAGCAGATGAGAAAAAGTTGCTTTTCATAACTAAAAAACCAGCTTTTTCAGTCAATGCATTCTTAAATGTTTTAATTACTTTGTTATCTACATCAACTTTCTTTCTTAAATTTTCTCCTACAGTTTTTCCTGTAACTGTCTTTATTTTTGTATGAATTTTTTTGTTTTTAATTAATTCTTTCATTACCGCAGGTATTGCTCCAGCTCTGTGAAAACTTTCCATTAAGTATTCTCCTGCAGGTTGGCAATTTACCAATAAAGGAATGTTGTGCCCAAGTTTTTGCCAATCAGAAAGGTCAAATTTAATTCCCATATGTTTTGCAATAGCACTTAGATGAGCTGTACAATTACTAGATCCACCAATAGCACTTGCAACAACTACTGCATTTTCAAAAGCTTTACGTGTCATAATTTTTGATGGGGTTAAATCTTCATGAACCATTCCAACGATTCTTTTTCCTGTTTCGTAAGAAATTTGTTCTCTCTCTCTATAAGGAGCTGGAATAACAGCACCCCCTGGTAAAGACATACCTAGCGCTTCAGCAACAGAGTTCATTGAAGAAGCTGTTCCCATTGTATTACAATGTCCAGCACTTGGGGCAGAAGATGCAACCATATCCATAAATTCCTCGTATTTAATTTCTCCTTTGGCTAACATTTTTCTTGCTTCCCAAACTACCATTCCTGATCCAGCTAATTTTCCTTTGTAAACTCCATCTAACATTGGACCACCTGACAAAACTATTGCTGGAATGTTTACAGTTGCTGCAGCCATTAAAGCTGCCGGAGTAGTTTTATCACATCCTGTTGTTAAGATAACTCCATCAATTGGGTATCCATATAAAACTTCAACTAGTGACAAGTAAGAAAGATTTCTATCCAACATTGCTGTCGGTCTTTTTCCAGTTTCTTGAATTGGGTGAGTAGGAAATTCCATTGGTATGCCACCTGCTCTTCTAATTCCATCTTTTATTCTTTTACTCAAAGACATGAAATGTCTATTGCATGGAGATAGATCACTGCCAGATTGTGCTATTCCTATAATTGGATTGCCAGATTGTAATTCTTTTCTTGTAAGACCATAATTTAAATACCTTTCTAGATATAAGGCTGTCATGTCAGGGTTTTTTGGATTATTAAACCACTGTTGACTTCGGAAACTCTTTTTTCTTTTTTTAGGCATAATTTAAATAATGGTTTGTTTAAGTTATTGGTTATATAATAAATTTATGAATAATCTAATAGTTTTAAACAAGAATGACAATGTGGGCGTTAGCCAATTTATTATTCCTGAAAAAACTAAAATTGAAGGTTATGAGATCAGCACTATTGATCCGATCCCTTTTGGACACAAAGTTTGTTTAAAAACTATTAAAAAAGGTGATCCAATCATAAAATATGATCAAATTATTGGATTTGCTTTAGATGATATTAAACCAGGACAACATGTTCATTCTCATAATTTAGAATTTAGAGAATTTAAAAGAGATTTTAAAGTTACTGATAAAAAACATGTTATTGATGAAAAAGCAGACACCTTCTTTAATGGAATTTTAAGAGATAATGGACAGGTTGCTACCAGAAATTACATTGGAATTGTAAGTACTGTAAATTGCTCAGCTACTGTCACTAAAATGATAGTTGAGAGGATTAAATATTCTGACATTTTAAAAGATTATCCAAATATTGATGGCATAGTTCCAATTACTCACTCAACAGGATGTGGAATGAATACTGAAAGTGAAGGAATGCAAATTTTTCAAAGAACTATAGATGGATTTAAAAATCATCCCAATTTTTCTCATGTTTTTGTTATAGGTTTAGGATGCGAATGTGCGCAAGTCAGTTTATTTGATGAGTCTTTAAAAAAACATAACCGAATTCATTTTCTAACTATCCAAGATGAAGGTGGAACTAAAAAAATAGTCGAAAAAGTATTATCTCAAATTAAAAATTTGCTTTCAGATGCTAATAACGTTCAAAGAACCTCACAACCAGTAAGTCATCTAACTTTAGCTCTTCAATGTGGTGGTTCAGATGGATATTCAGGAATAACCGCAAATCCTGCACTAGGAGTTGCAGCAGATCTCTTGGTTAAAAAAGGTGGAAGTTCAATTTTATCAGAAACTCCAGAGATTTATGGAGCTGAACATTTATTAATTAATAGAGCAAGCTCACAAGAGACTGCTGACAAGCTAATAAAAAGAATTGAATGGTGGAGACATTATACTTCAATTAATAATAGTTCTATGGATAACAATCCTGCACCAGGAAATAAAAAAGGTGGCCTTACAACCATATTGGAAAAATCCTTAGGCGCTGTTGCAAAAGGAGGAAACTCAATCCTTCAAGATGTATTGCATTATGCTGAACCTTTAAAAAATAAAGGTTTTAATTTTATGGATTCTCCTGGTTATGACCCTGTATCTGTAACTGGTCAAGTTGCATCAGGTGCTAATGTTATTTGTTTTACAACAGGACGTGGATCTTGCTTTGGCTGTAAACCAGTTCCAAGTTTAAAACTTTCAACAAACTCAGCGATGTTTGAAAGAATGTCAGAGGATATGGATATTAATTGTGGTACAATTGCTGAAGGAAAAGAAAAAGTTGAAGAAGTTGGTCAAAAAATATTTGAATTAGTTGTAAATACTGCCTCAGGGAATAAATCAAAAAGTGAAATCAACGGCTACGGTGACGAGGAGTTTAATCCTTGGCAAGTTGGCGTTGTAATGTAATTTATTTTTCCTGTGCCTCGACAAACATCCTTAATTAACGTAATTTTATTAGCCGCTGGTGGATTTTTTATGTTTGTTTGTATGGACTCTACAGCAAAATATCTTGGAACAGTAATGCCAGTTACTCAAGCAATTTGGGGGAGGTTTTTTTTTCACTTGGTATCTTTAATTATATTTTTTTTAATTTTTAAGCCAAAAGTAAATTTAAAAAAAAATTTTAAAGTCCAAATAATTAGATCGATATTAATGGTGACTGCCACCTCTTTTATGTTTTATTCTTTACAGAAATTTGACTTGGTAGATATTTATGTTGTTTTCTTCACAGCGCCTTTGATCGTCTCGTTGCTTTCAGCATACTTCCTAAAAGATATATTGAGTACAAAAGGTATACTTTTAATGTTATTGAGCTTTAGCTCGATTGTTTATTCACTAGGTCCAAGTATGAGAATATTTAGTTTAGATTTAATATTCCCTATTGTTCCTCCAATTTGCTGGGCTCTTTATCAATTTTTTACTAAAGTTGTATCAGGTGATAACGATCCATTTGCTGCTATATTTTATACTTCAATCTTAGGTGCAATAATTTTTAGTATTTTTATATTTTTTAATTGGGTGCCATTAGAGAAAAATATCTTTTGGCTTTATTTAGTAATTCTTGGTGTGGCAGGTTTTGTAAGTCATTCTTTGATTATATATGCAATACAACTTTCTAATTTGTCATTTGTAACTAATTTTCAATACTCACAATTAGTTTGGTCTACAATTATTAATTTCTTAATTTTTGGTGTACCGTTTGATTATAATAAAATTGTTGGTGTAATAGGAATTATTGTTTTTGGTATAATGTTTATAAGAACAGAAGGTAAAAAGAAAAGTTAAATAGTGAGGTTTAAATGAAAAATATCGGTTTTATTGGTGTTGGGTATATGGGCTATGGAATAGCTAAAAATATTTTAAAACATAAAAATAAGCTTTTTGTAATTGCTAATAAAAATAGAAAACCAATTGAGAAAATTATCAGCGATGGAGCTGAGGAAGTAAAATCTTTTGAAGACTTTTCTAGTAAAAATTTAGATGCGATGTTTATGTGTGTTACCAACACTCCTATAGCAAAACTAATTTCTGAAAAAATATCTGATATTTTAGATAGTAAAACTTTAATTATTGATATCACTACTCACAATAAAACTGGCTCAATGGAAACTGAGAAAATATTCAAAGCAAAAAATATTAATTATGTTGAATGTCCTGTAATGGGAGGACCTGTTCAAGCAGAGGAAGGTATATTGGGAGGAATTGTTGGAGCGTCAGATGAAAATTTTAAAATTGCTGAACCATACTTTAATTTTTTCTGTAAAGAATATTTTCATTTTGGGACTGTTGGAATGGGAGCAAAATCTAAGCTTTTAAATAATTTTTTATCCCTTGGAAATGCTGCATTAGTTAATCATTTGGCTAAAAGTGCTACAGAAATGGGTTTAGATTTAAAAAAAGTATTTGATGTTGCAAAACTTGGTTCTGGAAATTCTGCAGCACTCAATAGAGTTTTTGACAATCTTTTAAAAGGTGATTTTACTGGATTTAAATTTACGGCAAGTAATTCTGTAAAAGATTTAACTTATATTCAAGACTTGTTAAAAGATTTTCCTGAAGCTGAAAAAGTTGCAGAGGTAAATAAAAATTATTTTCAAAAAGCTGTTGATGATGGTTACGGTGAAAATTTTATAAGTGAATTAATAAATAAAAAATAATTTAAGAAGCAACTTAAGTTACCGGGAATCTACTAAAGCACTAGGTTGTATTCAATAAATATATTTACTCAAAATTAAAATAAATAAATTGAAATTGTATAAATTATAATTACCTTTTTATAGAAGGAGGTTTATGTTAATACTTTCACCACCTGATACTTAGCTGAACAGCTCATATTTCAAAAATATAACAAAAAATAAATTCCTCTCGGAATTATAATGCCAAAGAGGCGATACAAGGGAGCTCTTTAGGTATACACTTAAAGAGCGAACCCTTTAAAAACTAATTTACAGATTTTAATATTTCTAGTGGAAGTGGAGCTTCTGGGTATTTTTTTTGACATAACTTTTCATAGTTTTCACAAAAACTCATGATGGTTTTTTGAACTTCTTTTTTATCTTTATTTGAAAGATTTAGGTCTTTAATTAATTCACTGCAATTTTTTTCTAATTCTTTTATTTGCTCTCCTGAAAAAAATTCTCCTGTTTCTATTTCCCAATAAGTGTCTTCAAGCTCATCATCAGTTAAATCATTTAATTTTTTCTGTAATAATTTTATAGTTTCGTCCTCTGTTGCCTTGTCTCTCATGGGAGAATTCTTAAGTTTTCCAAGGCATTTATCTCTTAATCCATCAATGAAATGAAAATAAGGTTTACCTTCAGAAAAATCTCTAAAGTGATTTGTATTAAAATATTTATCAATAGCTGTTTCTGTTGAAACCTTTTCTTTGCCCTTAATTATAGCTATTTGAACGTAAACTTCTTGGCTAATATATTCTTCAATATGATCTTTAACTTTTTGAGGTATCATTCTAACTTAGTACTTAATGTTCTTCTCTGTACCTATTATGACAAGCCTTACAATTACTCCACATCAATTTAGTAAGGACGCCCCCCACATCGTCAGCATCTTCAATTATAGACGCAAGTTGTGTCATATCATCAGAAGCCTTTAGCATTAATTTGGTAAATTTATCTTTTTCTTCCCATATTATGGGTAACGCTTCGGTATCAAATCCTTCTTTTGTATTATCAGGAAATAATTCAGATAACACTCTATAATTTTCACTCATTTCATTCATTAATAATACAGCATCTTCAAAATCAAGATTTGAAGTTAATGACTTAACTTTTTTTGCTGTTCGATAGTTTTTACTAAACAAGGCTTGTCTATTTTTAATGATTTCCTCAGCAGTCATCTCTGCATTTGAATTAAACCCAATTAATAAAATAATTGTTGATAATAAAAATATTTTAAAAGAACTGTTTATGTGTTTAACTAAAGTATGCATATAAAAAATACCATAACAGAGTATGGTGTTATTTCAAAGATTTTGCATTGGGTTAGTGCGTTACTACTATTTATTCAAATTCCACTTGGTTTCTATCTTGTAGATTTAGACTTTGGTGAACAAAGAATTAATATTGAAAATATCCATATCATAATAGGATTGTCTTTATTTTACTTAGTAATAATAAGATTACTTATTAAGATATTTAATCCTACACCAAAATTAGAACCTAGTATTTTTAAAGGACAAAAGTTTTTAGCAAAATTAAATCATCTACTTTTATATGTGACAATTTTATCAATCACAATTTCAGGGATTTTAAAAAAATTATTTAATGGAGAAACATTAATAATTTTATTTAAAGAAATAAAAATTCAAGATAATTTTGGATTAGCTGATCAATTTTATGAAATTCATATTTTATCTAATTATTTTATGATCGCTCTAATTTCAATTCATGTACTGGCTGTGATAGTACATAAAATTTTTTTTAATGATAATTTATTAAAAAGAATGCTTTAAATTTATTAATGACAATTAATTCCAAATTTTTTAAGACGCCAATAATTATATGGCCATGGAGTTAAAAATCCAACAATCAACATTATCGGTACAACCCACCATGTTAAAATTGCTCCACCAGTTAATAAATAGTCTGTAAGGTTCATCATTATTTCCATGCTTAGCATTGAAATCAAACTCATACCTGACGCAGTTTTTAAGGCTCCATTAAATGAGAAACCTTGCTTAATAAGAATAATAGTTTCAAGGATTATACTTGTGATTAAGCCATTAATAATAGCTAAAATCATAATCGCTAAAATAGGAAATGGTATTTGTGTTAATTGAAAAAATAAAATTGTCCCAAAATCACCTATAGAACAACCAATTACACACCACATAGTATTTTTTGCGCTGCGTTTCCAAGTGTGTTTACAAGACCAATGAAATGTAGAGGTACTCATAATTATTTGATAATAATATTTAATGATCTTTAAACAAGTATTTGACGAAAAATCTTCAACATATACTTATATTATCGCTTCGGCAAAAGGTCGCGAGGCCGTTATAATCGATCCGGTAATTGAAAATGTTGAAAGCTATATAAGTATTCTAAATGAATTAGAATTAAAACTAGTCAAAGTAATAGATACTCATATTCATGCTGATCATGTAACTGGTGCAAGTAAACTAAAGCAAGTAACAAATTGCTCTACACTTATGGGAGAACACACGCCTGCTGATGCTGTAGAAATTAAAGTAAAAGATGATGAAATAATAAAAATTGATCAATTAGAAATTAAAGCAATGTATACACCAGGTCATACTTCAGACAGTTATAGTTTCTTAATGGATAACTATTTATTTTCAGGAGATACTCTTTTAATTAATGGCACCGGTCGAACTGATTTTCAAAATGGTAGTTCGAAGGATGCTTATAACTCGATCTTTAATAAATTGTTAAAATTACCTGAGGACACCATTTTATATCCAGGCCATGATTATAACGGCAAAGAATCTAGTACAATTGGTAATGAAAAAAAATGTAACCCAAGATTGCAGGTTAAAAATGTTGATGAATATGTTGAGCTTATGTCAAATCTTAATTTAGCAAAACCAAAATTGATAGATATCAATGTAAGTAGAAATATAAAATTAGGTGCTAATTAAATACTACAAATATTAAAAACCAATAAGAGACTAATCCAGCTGAAATTGTTGCAATAATATTTTTTGAAAAATAACCTACAATAACAGCAACTAATGCTCCAAAAATTTTGGGATCATTCATTTCTATAAAAGTTCCAAAATCATTTATAAATATTCCTGGAAATATTATTGCTGGGAATACTGCAGAAGGAACATATTCTAACACTGCTTTAATTTTATCTCCCAACATATCTCTACTTATTAAAGCGATCATAGTCATTCTGGTGAGGTACGTTAATATTCCAGCAAAAATAATTGCAGTAAGTGTCATTTTTTTAACCTCAACAATAGTGCAGCTACAAATAAAGCAATTATTGGTGAAATAATTATGTAGGATTTAAATGGAGCATCAAAAAATAACAGAGAACTTAAACCACAAGTAATCATTACAATTACATGATCTAATTTTTTTAAATCCTGAACAACAATTGCTATAAACGTTAAAGGAATTGCAAATTTTAATCCGAGTTCCTCTGGAACAAATGATCCTAAAACAATACCTGATAAGGTTGCAATTTGCCAACAAACCCACATTGTGCAGCCAGTACCAATTAAATGATAATGTAAAAATTCTTCACTTCTATTTTTTTTGAAAAACTTATTAGACTCTGCAAAGCCTTGGTCTACAACGATATATGAAATTAACAATTTTTTAAAAAAAGATAATTTTTCTAAATACTCAGATAAAACTGCTCCATATAATAAATGTCGAGAATTTATAATACCAACAGAAGCAACTGCAACTAAACTAGATGCACCCCCTGATAACAATTGTAAAAATACTATTTGTGAAGCTCCTCCAAAAATTATGAAAGACATTGCGTAGACTAAATACGGGTGAAATCCAAGTTCAACACCGATTGCTCCACAAATTATTCCAAATGGAATTACTGAAAGCATATGTGGAGAAATATCCAACATCCCTCGAGTGAATAATTGTTTTTTGGTAAGCATTTGGTTGTTTTATTAAAAACAAACTATGTGATCAATATTAATCGGTCTTTTAATTCCAAACTTTTCGTCAGCTTCATGTTGATGTTCGTGATGGGAATGAACAAAAACTGGTATTAATAAATCGCTGTTGGTTTTTAAAGTATAAATAAAGTTTGTTCCTCTAAATTTTCGATCTACTACTTCTAGCTTTAGATTGCTTTTATCATCGTGCTCAAGGTCTTCTGGCTGTAATAAAAGTTGTACCTTAGAACCTTTTGGATAATGCTTAATAAAATTACCTTTAATTGTTCCAAGATCATCATTTTCTAATGAGTTTTCTCCTGTTACTTTTGCTGGAATTAAAATTCCACGATTTAAAAAATTTACTACTTCGACTGAGTTTGGAAAATGATAAACATTATAAGGATCATCAAACTGTTTTATTTGGCCATCTAATATGATCGCACATTTGTGTCCTAAATAAAAAGCTTCGTAAGAGTCATGAGTAACGATTATTGTAGTAATCTTTAATTTGCTTAAAATTTTTTTTAATCTTACTTGAATTTCTTCTTTAAAACTTTGATCTACATTCGATAATGGTTCATCTAACAACAAAAGATCAGGTTGTGTAATTAAAGATCTTGCAAGGGAAGCTCTTTGCGCTTCTCCAGCGCTTATTTCATGCGGATATTTTTTAAGTATTTTTGAAATATCAAGTAAATTAATGATCTCTTTAAAAGTTAGTTTTTTTTTCTTTTTTGTTTTATTTCTCTCAGCGCCTAACAATATATTCTTTTCAACTGTGTAATGAGGAAATAAGCTGTTATCTTGAAAAGCTAAAGATACATTTCTATCTTCAGGCTCAACATGTTTATCTTTAGAAGATATTAATTTTCCATTTAATTTAATTAAACCCTTCTCAACATTCTCTAAGCCAGCAATTGTTCTTAAGATTGTTGTTTTTCCAATTCCTGAAGGACCTAAAATACATAAAGTTTCTCCTTCATTTTCAATTACAAATGAAGCGTTTTTAACTTTGATTTTTCCACCAATTGTGAAATCAACATTTGTAATCTCTAAAAAATTATTTTTCATTTTTCTCTTAGAATATATTTAGATGTAAACATAATAAATATAGTTGCAATTAAAATTAAAAATAATGATGGAACTGCAGCAGCTTCTAACAAATCTTCAGATGCAGATATATAAGCTGTTGTTGCAAAAGTTTCAAAATTAAATGGTCTTAAAATAAGGGTTATTGGTAACTCTCTTATTATTTCTAGAGAAATCAATATAGCTACAAATAAAAGAGAATTTCTTAAGAAAGGAACATGAATATTCATGAAGGTTTTCTTTTTGGAGTAACCGAGTAGATATGAACTTTCATCAACTGAAATATTTATTTTTTCATAGCCTGACTTAATTCCATTAAATGCTAATGAATAAAATCTTACAAAATAAACTAAAACAAGACCAAGAACAGAACCAATAAAGATTTTTTTAATAGACAGAAATCCAAGAGTTTTAACAATGTTTTCATCAAACCAAGCAATAAAAGTAATAAATGCTACGGCTAAAATAACACCTGGAATAGCATAACCTGATATAGATATAGTTGATAAAAAATTTAAAACCCTATTTCTAGAAACTCTATTTCCATAATTTGAAATTAAAGAAAATAAAATCAAGACTATGCTAGATAAAATCACCAAATAAATTGTATTTAAAGTAAGTGAAATTACATCAATATCAAAAAGATTTTCTGGAAATTTAATTGTCCAATATAACATTTGACTTAAAGGAAATAAAAAACTTAAAAAGAAAATTATAAAACAAAACAAAAATGCAAAAAAAGATTTTTTTCCAGACAATGTAATTTTTTCTTTTTGTTTAAATCCACCTCTTGAATTAAAATGGTATTTAGCTTTTTTTCTAGAAAAATTTTCAATTATAAAACATGCAAATATAAATATTAGTAAGAAAAAGGACAATCTATTTGAAAAAGCCAAGTCATCAAATGTAATCCATGAATTATAAATTCCAGTGGTTAAGGTGTTTATTGAAAAAAAATCAACTGCACCAAATTCTGCTAATGTTTCCATCGCAACAAGAGATAACCCAGCAACTATAGCTGGCCTGGCAGCTGGTAATATTAAAGAATATAAAGATTTAAATTTTGAAAAACCTAAACTTCTTCCTAAATCAATTAAGTTTTGAGATTGATATAAAAATGATGCTCTAGAGAGAATATATACATAAGCGTATAATGAAAATGAAAGGGAAAGTACCGCTCCAAGGACACCATCGAACTTTGGGATATGCTTGTTGTATTCCCCTTCTCCAAATAAATTTGTCAAAATTGTAAAAGCTGTACCATAATTTTCAAAAAAGGCCGTCAAAGAATATGCATAAATGTAAGGTGGAACAGCGAAAGAAAGTATAAGACCCCATTTAAAGAAATCACTAAAAGGAAATTTATAAAATGAAACCAAGTATGCAGATGCAGTACCTATTATAAATGTTAAGATTAAAACACAGAATAGTAGTGTGAAAGAATTAAAAATATATTCAAATAAAAAAGTATCTTTTAATACTTGATAATAATTTGAGGTTTCTTCAAAAAAACTAAAAAAAACTGTAACGATTGGAATTAATACGCCTACTGACACCAATAAAGAGGATAGAAACCAGATATTTAAATTCTTTAACATTAAGGGTTTTATAATATAAAAAAATTTTTTTAATATGATTTTACTTTGATGCAGAAAGGTATTTTAGTGTATTTTCTGGTGTTGTTTCTATATACGGGTCATCATCTGTGCCTGAATTATTAATTCCAGGCTCCTGCCACCATTTTTCAACAATACCGTCATTAATAACTGCCATATATCTCCAACTTCTTTGGCCAAATCCATCATGGTCTTTGGAGATTAACATTCCCATATATTTTGTAAAAAGTCCTGATCCATCTGGTATTACTTTAACATTAGAAATACCCATTTTTTTTGCCCAAGCATTCATGACGTATGAGTCATTTACTGAACAACAATAAATTTCGTCTATACCAAGTTTTTTTAATTCATCAGCATTTTTTTCAAATCCAGGTAATTGTTGAGAGGAGCATGTTGGTGTAAATGCACCGGGTAAACTAAATAAAATTACTCTTTTATTTTTAAAAAAATCATCAGTAGATTTATTTGTCCACTTCCCACCAATTGCACATGCAATTTCATTATCCGAAGTATCACCTTCTCTGATTCTAAAAGTTACTTGGGGTATTTTAAATCCTTCAATCATATTTTTTAATGCCCACGACAATTTTTAGGAAAGGGTAAAGATCCTAAAGGAGAGTGACGTGGGCACCGTCTAAAAAGAAATATATCATCATTTAAAAGGAGTGAGGATGTCTAGAGCCTCGTCTTTTTCAATCTCAGATAATTTTCTATTATTTATTTTTCTTTTAATCTTTTCACACTCTGATGAGCATGGTTCACATGTTATCTGACCCTCAAGTGAACCGCTCATTACAGAAGAATTACTTAAATCAAAATTAAATAAATTCTTTTTCACTATGTGTTACTTCCAACCAGCAGCTGTCATAACTTCTAATGCAGCAGCTTGATTTTTTCCATAAGTTGAAACTTTAGTTGTTAAATCTTGTTTAAAATCTAACCCTAAATTATTCACAACTAGTGGACTTGGAGAAACACCATCAATCATTGGAAACTCAAAAGTATTATTTGTAAAGTGTTCCTGAGACTCTGGTGATAATAAAAAGTCAACAAGTGCAATCGCATTTGCTTTATTAGGTGCGCCTTTAACTAAAGCAGCACAACTAATATTCATGTGTGTACCTCTATCATTTTGATTTGGGAAAAACGCTTTAACTTTTTTTGCAGCTTCTTGTTGTTCAGCACCTTTTTTACCTGAAAGCATAAGTGCTAAATAATAAGTGTTAGCTACTGCAATATCAGCTTCGCCAGCTGCTACTGCCATAATTTGAGCTCTATCGTTTCCTTTAGAGTCTCTAGCCATGTTAGCAACAACACCTTTTGCCCATTCAGCTGTAGCTTTTTTTCCATTATTTGCAATTAATGAAGCTACAAGAGATTTATTATAAATATTGCTAGATTTTCTTATTACCAATCTACCTTTCCATTTTGGATCAGCTAAACCTTCATAAGTCAAACCTGATAACTCAGCTCCACTAACTCTCTCAGGTGAATAATAAATAATTCTTGCTCTTTTTGCTACTCCAACCCATTTATTGGTTCTGAAGTTTTTTGGAACAGATGCTTTAATTGTTGCAGATGATAAACCACCTTGAAGCAAACCTTTTGCATCCATAGCACCACATCTTCCAGCATCCGCAGTAATATAAAGATCAGCTGAAGAATCTGCTCCTTCTTCGGCTATTCTTTTTTCTAAAGCTCCTGATTTACCATTAATTAAATTTACTTTAATTCCTGTGGCTTCTGTAAATTTTCCATACATTTCAGCATCAGCCTTATAATGCCTTGCATTAAATACATTTACCTCATTCGCAATCGCAAAAGTTGATACAAATAAAGATGTAATTAACGCTAAAATTGATAATTTTCTCATTAAACTCCTTAATTATTACGTTATTTTTGAGAATGAGAACTATTCTCAATGAGAATGATTATCAATCGCAATAGTGTCGCAGCTTTAAATTTATTAATAATTTAAGGGGTTTTGCTATTTTTCTCTATTTCCAGTCGCCAATTTTACTGAATAAGAAATTTCTGAAAGCTTGAACTCTAGCTGTGTTTTTTAAGGATTGCGGGTACACAAAGTGTGCCTCTGTTATAGGCCCTTCTACTTTTGGAAGTACTTTAATTACGTTATTAGAATTTGATACTAAATATTCTGGAAGAGCTGCTAATCCAACACCTGACTCAACAGCTAACAATAATCCCATTACACTATTTACTTTCATTATTGTTTTTCTTTTCTTTCCATCGTGCATTCCAATTTTTAACGCCCAATCAGGGTTATAAACTGGAGAAGGAGCACCTTTTCCAAAAGAAATAAATTTATGTTTATTTAAATCACCTATTGTTTTTGGCATTCCATTTTTTTCTAAATATTTATTTGATCCGTAAATATAGTATTTAATATCAACTAATTTTTTCTGAATATAATTAAGTTGTTTTGGTCTTCTCATGAAAATTCCAATATCAGCTTGTCGAGTACTTAAATCTAATTCTTTATCATCAAAAACTAATTCGATTTCAATTTCAGGGTTAAGTCTCATAAATTCTTGAATTCTTGGTGTTAACCAGTGAGTTCCAAAACTTCTAACAGTAGTAATTGTTAATTTACCTGTTGGTTTATTTTTTTGATCTCCTAATGAAGTTTCCACTTCTTTAAGCTTACTAATTACTTCATGAGCTGTTTTAAATACATATTCGCCATTTTCTGTAAGAGTTAATCCTCTTGCATGTCTTTCAAACAATTGAACTTTTAAATCTTGTTCTAATGATTGAATTTGTCTACTAATTGCTGATTGGCTAAGATTTAAATTGACAGTAGCATTCGTAAAACTTCCTGCCTCAGCTACTGCATGAAAAATTTTTAATTTGTCCCAATCCATTATTTATTTAAATCAACTAATACCCTTCCTGAAATTTCACCTTTTAAAATTTTTGGATAAGTTTCAATCAATTCTTCCAAATTTACTGTTAAAACTGATTTTTCTAGTAAATCAAAATCTATTAATTTTGGAGCCTCTGCCCAAATAAATTCTCTTCTTTTAATACTGCAATTAGCAGAGTCCATTCCCCAAACTTTAATACCTCTTAACATAAAAGGAAGTAAATTTGTATTAAGCTCATTGCTGTTTGCATTTCCACAAACTGCAATTATTCCATTTGATTTTGTTTGAGCAATTGCATTTGCTAAAATTTTTCCACCAACAGTATCAACTACACCATCCCACAAACCTTTGTCTATTGGTCTTGGGTCTTTATCAAATTCAGCCCTATTTATAATGTTTTTAGCTCCTAATGATTTTAAATAATCTGATTTAGAATCTTTTCCAGTTACTGCAGTTACATTATATCCTAATTTTGTTAAAGCCATCACAGCTACACTGCCAACTCCACCTGTTGCACCAGTTACCAAAACATCGTTAACTTTTTCTCCTAACAAAATACTTTCTCTTGCTTGAATAGCAAAAGCACTCATTAAAGAAGTTAAACCTGCTGTTCCTAAAATCATTGCTTGTTTGCTTGTCAAGCTATCTGGTTTTTTAACTAAAAAATCTCCACTTACTTTTGCAATTTGTGAAAACCCTCCAAAAAAAACTTCCCCTACTCTAAATCCGGTAAGTATTACTTCGTCACCTTCTTTAAATTTAGGATTATCACTTCCAATAACTTTTCCTGAAAAATCAATTCCTGGAATATGAGGATATTCTTTAACTAATCTTCCTCCATTTTTTAGAATCATTCCATCTTTAAAATTTAAATCTGAATATTCTACTTTTACTGTTACATCCCCATGTTTCAAAAAACTTTTATCTAAAGACTTTACTTCTCGCGAAAAATTTTCGCCTTCTTGGTTAAGGACTATTGCTTTGAATTGATCGGACACTTTAATCTTTTAACGTAGTGCTGATAAATCGTAAATATCTATTTTGATAACTTAAATCTTCTTTAAATTGGCCTAAGTAAAAATTAGTTACTGTTGTTGCTTGTTCTTTTTTAATACCTCTCATAGTCATACACTGATGAGTTGAATCTATTGTAACTGCTACACCTTTTGCATCCAAAGCTTCCATTAAAGTATTTGCTATCTGAACTGTTAATCTTTCTTGCGTTTGTAATCTCTTTGAAAATATTTCAACTACTCTTGCAATTTTGCTTAATCCTACAACTCTTTCATTAGGTATGTAGGCAACATGAGCTTTTCCTATAATTGGAGCCATGTGATGTTCGCAGTGACTTTGAACTGATATATTTTTTTGAACAACCATGTCACTATAACCTTCAACATCGCCGAAAGTTTTATCTAATACTTTTTTTGCATCCTCATTGTAACCTTGAAAATATTCTTTGAATGCTTTTACAACTCTTTTAGGAGTCTCTAACAACCCTTCTCTTTTAGGATCTTCACCCATCCAAGATAAAATGGTTCTTATAGCCTCTTCAGCTTCTTTATCTGAGACTTTTTTTGTGTCTATATTTTTGTCGTCTGTGTCTTTTACTAATTTCATAGCGCCTTTTTATACAGTAATTACCTTAATTTAAAAATATTTAATATATTTAGATATGTGCTACATAATCACCTCTTATGTTCAAAAAAAGAGAAAATATCTACGATATTGAAGAGGGAAATCTTCTTTCACCCAAATTTGATAATGATGGGTTGATCCCAGTTATTACTATGTGCTCAAAAACTAAAGATATTTTAATGCATGGATATATGAATGTAGAAGCTCTTAAAAAGACAATTGAAACTAAAGAGGCACACTATTTTAGCAGATCAAGAAAAGCTATTTGGCACAAAGGTAAAACAAGTGGTTTTACACAAAAGGTTACTGAAATAAGAATTGATGATGATCAAGACTCAATATGGTTAACAGTTGATATTGGTGATGGAGCTAGTTGTCATGTTGGTTATAGATCTTGTTTTTATAGATCTATTCCTATGGGACCAATAGAAAATGGAAGAAAAGTTGAAATGGAATTTCTTGAGAAAGAAAAAAAATTCGACCCTGACGAAGTTTATAAAGGTCAGCCAAATCCTACAAAAATTTAAATGAGCGAGAAGCAAAAAAATGTTCTAGGTGAAGATCTAGAAGAATGTTCAAATGATCCTTTAACAGGTTGGTTTCGTGATGGTTGTTGTAACACGGACGAGAATGATCATGGACTTCATACAGTTTGTGCTAAAGTTACTACCGAATGCTTAGAGTGGATGAAAGAAGCAGGTAACGATTTAATTACTCCACATCCTGAATTTGGGTTTCCAGGTTTAAAAGACGGAGATGGATGGTGTTTGTGTGCTAGTTGGTATGCAAGAGCAGTTGAAGCCGGTAAAGGGTGTCCAATATTTTTGAAAAGAACCCACGAAAACACTCTTAAATATGTACCTATCGAAACTTTGAAAAAGTTTGCAATAGACTTATCTTAATTACATATTTCCATATCTTGGACCACCACTTCCTTCCGGTGTAACCCAAGTTATATTTTGAGAAGGTTCTTTAATATCACATGTTTTACAATGAATGCAATTTTGAGAATTAATTACAAATTTATTTACATCATTTTCTTTTTGAACCTCATAAACTCCTGCAGGACAATATCTTTGAGCAGGTTCATCAAATTTTTCTAATGTATAATTGATTGGTAAATCAGGATCTTTAAGTCTTAAATGAACCGGCTGATTTTCTGCATGATTGGTTCCAGTTAAATACACTGAACTTGTTTTGTCAAAAGTTATAACATTATCATATTTTGGATAATCTATTTTAGGCATTTGGTTTGCAGGTTTTAATGTTTCATGATCAGCATGTTTATGTTTAAGGGTAAAAGGAAGTTTTCCTCTAAATAAAATTTGATCGATACCTGTAAAAATTATTCCTAAAATTAATCCCCAGCTAAAACTAGGTTTTACATTTCTGGCTTCATAAAGCTCTTTATATAACCAACTATTTTTAAATTTATCTTCATAAATTGATAAATCCTTGTTTTCTTTTAAGTGTTCATTAATAGTTTCGGCTGCAATGATCCCACTTTTCATCGCTGTATGAGAACCTTTAATTTTTGGCATATTCAAAGTTCCAGCGTCACAACCAACTAGTAAAGCTCCAGGCATATACATTTTTGGTAAACTTTGAAATCCACCTTCAATTAAAGCCCTTGCACCGTAAGAAATTCTTTTTCCACCTTCTATTATTTTTTTTATTGCTGGATGTGTTTTAAACCTCTGAAATTCATCATAAGGTGATAAATGTGGATTTTTGTAATCTAGACCAATTACATAGCCCAGAAAAACTTGTTTATTTTCTGCATGATACATAAAACTACCACCATATGTATTGTTATCTAATGGCCATCCAGCTGTATGCATAACTAAGCCTTCTTCGTGATTTTTATCCTCTATTTCCCAAATTTCTTTGAAACCAATTCCGTATTGTTGAGGATCTTTACCTTTGTTTAGTTCAAATTTTTCAATAAGTTGTTTGCCTAAGTGGCCTCTGCAACCTTCTGCAAAAACAGTTACTTTACCTAAAAGTTCAATACCAGGTTCAAAACTATCTTTTTTATTACCTTCTTTGTCTATACCCATATCTTGAGTTGCAACACCTTTAACAGATCCATCTTCGTTATATAAAATTTCACTTGCTGGAAATCCTGGAAAAATCTCTACACCTAAATTCTCAGCTTGTTCAGCAAGCCATCTACATAGATTTGCAAGACTAATAATATAATTTTTATGATTTTGTTGCACTGCAGGTAGGAGCCAAGTTGGCCAACTTAAAGATTTGGTTTTTGCTAAAAATAAAAATTTTTCTTTAGTTACTTTTGTTTTGATTGGAGAATTTAATTCTCTCCAATTTGGTAGTAATTCATCTAGAGCACGCGTTTCAAATACATTTCCACTTAAAATATGAGCTCCAATCTCCGATGCTTTTTCTAATAAACAAACATTTAGATTTGGATCTAATTGTTTTAACTTTATTGCAGTTGATAATCCTGATGGTCCTCCACCAATGATTACAACATCATATTCCATCGATTCTCTAGACATACTCTAGTTTTTAACTGTAAGGATTATTTTTGTATAGTGTTTAATTTGTTCAGCTCTTCCATGAACTGAGGCAGTGCCTCAAATAAATCAGCTTCAAGTCCATAATCTGCAACACTAAAGATTGGCGCTTCACCATCTTTATTAATTGCAACTATAACTTTACTTTCCTTCATTCCTGCTAAATGCTGAATGGCACCCGAAATTCCGACGGCGATATATAGATCTGGCACCACTACTTTTCCTGTTTGACCTACTTGATGATCATTACTTATGTATCCAGCATCTACTGCTGCTCTTGATGCTCCAATTGCTGCACCTAGCTTGTCAGCAATTTCTGTAATTAATTTAAAATTATCCCCACTTTGCATTCCTCTGCCACCTGATACAACAATTCTTGCTGTTCCAAGTTCAGGTCGATCAGATTTAATTTCTTCTCTTTTGATAAATTTTGTATTTGAAAACTCTTCACTAGCATCCACTTTTTCAATTGGGGCTGATCCACCTGTGCTCTCACATGGATCGAAAGAAGTGGGTCTGATTGTAACGCACTTTTTAGCATCATTACTCTTAATTGTTGCAAAAGCGTTACCGGCATAAATTGGTCTTAAAAAAGTATCTGGTGATATTACTTTAATGATGTCACTTACTTGCGATGTGTCAAGATGAGCTGCAATTCGTGGCATCAAATTTTTTCCAAATGTATTTGCTGAACAAACAATGTGAGAATAATTTTCTGCTAATTTAACAATCACTGGAGCAAAATTTTCTGCTGTGAAGTTTTCATAGTGAGCTCCTTCTACACTCAATACTTTTTTTACTACTGGAAGTTCAGATAATTGTTTTGCAGCATCTGCAGAATTTTGACCAATAATTACAGCATGAACATCTGAATCGATTTGAGACGCTGCTGTAGCTGCATTAAGAGTAAATGGTCTTAATTCTTTATTATTGTGTTCTGCTATAAGTAAAACTGCCATTAAATTACCTTCGCCTCATTTTTTAACTTTTGAACTAATTCAGCAACATTTGCTACTTTTATACCTGCTTTTCTTTTTGGAGGTTCCTCTACTTTTAATTGTTCTAATCTTGGTGATACATCCACACCTAAATCAGAAGCAGCAATTTCCTCTATAGGTTTTTTCTTAGCCTTCATTATATTTGGTAGTGATGCATATCTTGGTTCATTAAGCCTAAGATCACAAGTTACAATAGCTGGAACATTTATTTCAATTGTTTCAAGACCTTCATCTATTTCTCTGGTTACTTCTAATTTATTTTCTTTTACATCAATTTTTGAGGCAAATGTTGCCTGTGGCCAATTCAATAAAGCACTCAACATTTGGCCTGTTTGATTACAATCGTCATCAATTGCTTGTTTGCCCATAAATACTAAATCTGGTTTTTCTTTATCTACTATTTTTTGTAAAATTTTTGAAACAGCAAGTGGCTCTAGAATTCCATCAACTTTTACATGAATACCTCTATCTGCACCAACTGCTAAAGCTTTCCTAACTGTTTCTTGAGCTTTTTCTTCTCCAACAGTTACTGCAACTACTTCTGTAGCTTTACCAGCCTCTTTAATTTTTACAGCCTCTTCTATTGCATTATCATCTGGAGGATTGGTTGACATTTTTACATTGTCAGTAACTACACCAGTTCCATCTTCTTTAACTCTGATTTGAACGTTGTAATCAATAACCCTTTTTACAGCTACTAAAATTTTCATTAAGCTCTTAATAAATTATTTTCTGAATCATATGGACTCTCATCTAAGACAGTAGCGTCGTACATTTCACCTAATATATCAACTTGTAATTTGTCGCCCACATTCGAACAATCTGGCTTAACCATTGCAAGAGCTATTGATTTATCTAATCTAAAACCAAATTCACCCCCGGTTGCTCTTCCAACAACTTTTCCGTCTTTAAAAATTGGATTATTTCCAAGCACATCTGCATCTTTAGTATTATGAACCTCTAAAGTAACCAATTTATTATCAAAACCTTTTTCTCTCCATTTGTTAAGTGCTTCTAACCCAATAAAGTTTCCTTTATTTGGATGAACAAATCTATCAAGACCAGACTCATATGGTGAGTATTCAATTGATAATTCTGTACCAACTAGTTTATAAGATTTTTCTACTCTTAAACTATTCATTGCTCTAATTCCAAAAGGTTTAATTCCTAAATCTTTTCCCGCTTCCATTAATTTGTCAAAAATATGGTTTTGATATTCAATTGGATGATGTAGTTCCCAACCAAGCTCACCCACAAAGTTTACTCTCATTGCATTTACTGGAGCATAGCCAACATTTACATTTTTAGCAGTCAACCATTTGAAATTTTCATTAGAAAAATCGTCTGTTGATACCTTTTGCATTAATTGTCTTGCTTTTGGACCAGCTACTACCAGAACTCCTGTGCTATTTGTTAGATCTTCAAATATTACAGACCCATCATCTGGCATCCATTTTTGTATCCAATCATGGTCTAATCTTAAATTTGCTCCAGCAGAAACTAGGTAATAACTATTTTCCGCTTCTTTCATTATTGTAAATTCTGAATGCACTCCACCTTTAGTGTTCAAAGCATGGCATAAATTTATTCTTCCAACTTTCTTAGGAAGCTTGTTTGCAACTAAATAATCTAAAAATTCCTCTGCTTTAGGTCCCCTAATTCTGCATTTTGCAAACGCAGTCATATCTAAAAGACCTACGTTTTCTTTAACATTTTGACATTCTTTTTTAATAGCATCAAACCATTTCGATCTTCTAAATGACCAATCATCTTTTTGTTCCATTCCGTCTGTTGCAAAAAAATTAGGTCTTTCCCATCCAAACTTCTGACCAAACACAGCACCTAAATTTTTCATTCGTTCATAACAAGGAGCCGTTCTTAATGGTCTTGCCGCTGGTCTTTCTTCATCTGGATAGTGAACAATAAATACATGGCTGTATGCTTCTTCATTTTTTACTTTCAAATAAGATTTAGTTGCGTAGTTTCCGTAACGTCTTGGTTCAACTCCTAACATATCAATTGTAGGTTCGCCATCAACGATCCACTCTGCTAACTGCCAGCCTGCACCACCTGCTGCTGTTATTCCAAAACTATGTCCTTCATTAATCCAAAAATTTTTAAGTCCCCAAGCTGGTCCAACAATTGGATTTCCATCAGGAGTATAACAGATTGCTCCATTATAAACTTTCTTAACTCCAACTTCTCCAAACGCAGGAACTCTATGAATTGCACCTTCAATGTGTGGAGCTAATCTGTCTAAGTCTTCTTGAAATAATTCATATTCTGAATTTTTTGATGGCCCTTCTACATAACAAGCTGGTGCACCATCTTCGTAAGGACCTAAAATTAGTCCTCCAGCTTCTTCTCTCATATACCATCTACTATCACTATCTCTTAAGACACCCATTTCTGGTAATCCATCTTTTTTTCTTTTTTGAATTGCGGGATGTGGTTCTGTAACAATGTATTGATGTTCAACAGGTATGACTGGAATATCCAATCCTACCATTTCACCTGTTTGTCGTGCAAAATTTCCTGAACATGAAATAACATGTTCGCACTCTATTGATCCTTTATCTGTTTCTACAACCCATCCTTCTTTAGTTTGTCTCATTGATAGAACAGTTGTATTTCTATAAATTTCAGCTCCTCTATTTCTTGCACCAGTTGCTAATGCTTGTGTTAAATCTGCTGGTTGAATATATCCATCTTCAGGGTGTTGTATTGCGCCAACCAAATCATCTGTATGACATAATGGCCAAATTTCTTTTACTTGTTCTGGCTTTAAAAATTTAACATCTACTCCAATAGTTCGAGCAACACCTGCGTATTGATGGTACTCATCCATTCTATCTTTTGTGCTTGCTAGACGAATATTTGAAACCACACTAAAGCCAACATTTTTTCCAGTTTCTTCCTCTAATGTTTTGTAAAGATTAACTGCGTATTTATGAAGTTGTCCAACTGAATAACTCATATTAAATAAAGGAAGCAAACCTGCAGCATGCCAAGTAGATCCTGATGTTAATTCTTTTCTCTCAACTAGAACAACATCAGACCAGCCTTTTTTTGCTAAGTGATAAAGTGCACTAACCCCTACAACTCCTCCACCAACTACTACAACTTTAGTTTTTGTTTTCATTCTGCGATTCCTACTAAATTTTTAATTGTTACGAAACAAAAATGTATCTGTGGACAATCAGATTGAGCTTCCAAGGGGGATTGGGCTAGATACCATTGTGGTTAACCAACAGTCTTTTAAAGTGCCCTCGGAGGTGTACTTTTCGACTTGCCAATTGAATTTGTGATAAATCTTATCTTTATCAAGAATGATAACTTCAAATTGAGCCCATTTGTCACTACTTCCAAGTTCAGTTATTGTGTGACTCAGGTGATTGATCATCATGCTATAAGAGTCACTTTTTATCATCATCTTAAACTTATTTAATGGCCCCGTAACCCTTTTGTTGTTTGGATGTGCAAATTGCCAAGTTTGTTCGATACCACTATCTTTGTAATCAAGATCATTTTGCTGAAGTCCACTAAGTTGAATTTTAACAACTTCTTTAGGGCTTATTGTACTATTAGGGCTTAATAATTCAGCTTTAGAAAATGAAATAGAGAAAAAAAATAATATTAAAACTTTAGAGATTATTAGCAGTTTTTCTAACATCGCTTAAAAATTCTTGTCTCTTTGCATCACTTACAAAGGGTACTGCAAAATATCTTCTATAGACAATGTTATATATGCCACACATATGAAACACTCCTCGTTTTAACCTTCTAATTGGCAAGTTTAAGAAAAATGTAGTGATTGCCAATCTTGGTGAACCATATGTGCAAAAAATTATAGCTTTTTTAGCTTTTAAGTTTCCGATTGGATAACCGTAGTTTCCTACCAACTGTTTAAATTTGAAAGCCCAAGGTGGTGCCAATACTTTATCAATCCAACCTTCAACTATCGCTGGCATTCTAAAGTTCCAAATTGGAGCAATTAGTACAATAGTATCACAATCTTCAATTCTTTTTCTATGATCTAAAACTTCTTGATCAGGTTCCTCTCCAGCAAAAACAGGATCAAATTTCTCTTTATATAAATCAACAACATCTACCTGATTTCCATTTGCTTTTGATTGCTTAACGAATTCGTCTCGAATTGCTGCATTAAATGAATTGTCATTGTAGTGCCCATACACCAGGAAAATTTTTTTCATTTTATAAAATTTTTATTCTGTAGTTTTGTATTTACTATTATTAATTATAAATACAAATACAATTGGAAGAATTAAAGTTAAAAGTGTTACAACTATCAATAAAATTCCAAGTTCAGAATAATCTGCTGTGGTTTGTATTTCGCCAGAAACCTTATCTTTAACCTCTCTTGTTACAGTAAATATTTCATTTAAATATTTTGTTCCTAACGCACTCGCTGATAATGCTAGATTTGTAAACGATGCAAAAACTGCAAAAAAGGTTGCCTTTAAATGTGCTGGAGCATTTTTTGCTATCCAAGCTAGTAGAGGAATCATTGATACCTGGCCAAGGGGAGACTCTAATGCAGTATTAATTAATGCAATAAACTTAGCATCAACTACTCCAGCTGTTAACGAAGCTGTCCAGTTATGAAAACCATAATACATTCCAACACTTGGTAAAAACAAAATTGCACCCGCAATACTTAATACAATAATTATTTTTGCTATTGAATTGTTCGCCATAAACGGTCTTAATAAAACAATACCAGCTAATGTTAAAATTGATGCAAGTAGTGATAGAATCGAAAAAAACTGTTCATTAAATCCTAGTTCATCAATTTCGAACCATGTTAAACCAGGGCCAGGACTTGGCATGGCTCTAAATACAAAAATAATTACTGCTGTACCTACAATTGTTAATCTTAGTTCCTGAGGTAATTCCTTAATAAGTTTAAACATTAAAAACAAAATGATTATGACTGAGCCAATAAACACAATTTCTTGTGCAAACGGAACCTTAAAGGAACCAATAGACAGTGTGAAAATAACAAAAACTAAACTTCCTCCTAATATCCACCAGTTTATTTTTGTTTTCTCGTTACCTCTTTCATCTTTAAATTCTAGACCTTTATATTTTAAAGTTTGTATTTTTTTATGTCTTAAATAATTTGCTAAAATTACACCTAGTATAGAAACTAAAGGTATTACAAGAGCATAAATGTAGATAGTTCCATATAAATTTATCTTATCGGCCTTCTCAAGGCTTTCCACATCTCTAAACAATATTACATTAACTAATGCAACAAGTACTGTGCCACCAATAATAGCAAACCGTCCAAGTGTCTGCATTGTTGTATGCATTATTTTTATTTGATCTTTAGAATAATCATTTCCTGTTTCATCAACCAAAGGAACTGCCTCAACTGTCATAGCATCGGCTACGACGTCCTGAACCACATAACCAACTGGAGCTAAAATCACGCTTATCACAAACCATGTTTCTACCGAAAATACCTGGGACATATCTTCAGTATGAATAATCAATCCATACATAATTAGTAAGCTAAGAGCTATCAATGAAGCTCCAAAGTAGACCATATAATTTTTTCTCTCCCAGATTAGATCTACTAAATGTCCTAATGGCATTTTTAATGCCCAAGGAATTCCAGCCCAAAAACCTAGGCCTGCTAAAAATGCTGCTGATAAATTTAAATAATCTTTAACAAAAAATGTACCAACTATACCTGTTAAACCAGAAATACCCGCAGCCATATAAACCATTAATGGAGGTAGATAAGTCCATTTAAATTGACGACCCAAATCTAAAAATGTGCTGTCTAAAAATTTAATTATTTTGCTCATTAGTCACTTAAAACTGGAAAAGCTTGTCTAACTTTTAGAAAATATTTTTGATATTCCATTTTAGTACATTTGTTTTCAATATACTTAATATCATTTTTTTCCATCAATTCTTTTGCCTTTTCGTCTCGTATACCGAGCTGTAACCATAAAACTTTAGCACCAATTTTAACTGTATCTTCTGCAATAGCATAAACTTCTTTTGATGGTCTAAAAACATCTACAATATCAACCTGATCATTAATGTCAGATATTTTAGCAAAAACTTCTTCTCCTAGAATTTTTTGACCCTCAGCTCTAGGATTGACAGGATAAACTTTAAATCCATATTTTTGCATATATTTCATAACTATAGTTGATGCTTTTGTTGGGTCGTTACTAACTCCTACCATTGCAATTGATTTATATTTAGAAAGAACTTCTTTGATATCACTCATTTTTTATTTTTAATTTGTTCTTCACAAAATATTTTAGCTTCAGGAACTGTCATTGGTTTTTCTAGTTTTTGGCTACCAGCAATACATGCATCTATTGCTCTTTTTTGATTATAATCTTTAAAATTATAAATTACTAACATTCCAACAATAATAAAAAGAACTATTAAAACATTCTTTATCATTATTTATTTTTCCATTTTGGTTTTCGTTTTTCGAGGAACGCAGAAATTCCTTCTTTTGCATCCATTGCCATCATATTAAGGGTCATCATTTTACTTGTATAAGCGTAAGCTTTACTTAGTGGCATTTCTAATTGTTTGTAAAAAGCTTGCTTTCCAATTTTTATTGTTAAATTAGATTTAGAAGCAATTTTATTTGCTACTTTTAACACTTCTTTGTTTAATTTGGCTTTTGAAAAATTATCATTTATCAACCCTATTTCTTTTGCATAATTTGCATTGATAGGTTCTCCAGTTAAAAGCATTTTCATCATAGGTTTTCGATTTATCTTTCTACTGACAGCCACCATAGGTGTACTACAAAACAAACCAATATTTACACCTGGTGTAGCAAACAATGCGTCCTTAGTGCTATAAGCTAAATCACAACTTGCAACTAATTGACAGCCGGCTGCAAATGCAGCTCCATGAACTTTAGCAATTACAGGTTTTCTACCTTCAACAATTTGAAGCATTACTTTTGAACAAAGATTAAATAATTTTAAATATTTATCTCTCTTTTTTAGACCTTTGACTTCTTTTAAGTTATGACCTGCGCTAAATCCTTTACCAGCACCCTCTAATATTATTACTTTAACTTTTTTATCAGTATCTAATTTTTTTAATGCCTTTAATAAATCTGAAAGATTTTTGAATGATAAAGAGTTATAAGTTTTTGGTTCATCAATAATAATTGATGAAACTTCGTTGTTATTTTTTTTAATTTTAATGTTACTAGTCATTTAATCAGTTAATCCATCGGATCTAGCTTGATTTCTTTCTATATGAATTGGTAAAACTTTGCCATAAATAGCTTTAGAATGTTCTGGAGTGTTTACTCTCCATGGATCTAAAACATAAGCTGGAATACACATATATCTTGATTTTTGTCCTTCAACTTTTGTTACCCTATGCAAAGTAAATCTACCTTTAAATATTTGTAAATCTCCTGGCTCTAATTTCAATTGTCTCACTCTAGCTCTATCTCCTGCTATAACTTTTTGAACTTCTTCGAAATTTTCATTTCCTGGTTCTCTAATATTTGGACAGTACTCAAATACTCCTCCCTTCTCAGGTTTTTGTATCATTAAACTAAGTGTAAATTCACAACTATCAAAATGCCATGGGAGTACTCCATCTGGTTTCATAACATTGTATGCATGACATGCTAAAGGATCTGCCCATCTGTAAATAGGAGAAATACCTAAACAAGCAGATACAAATTTTAAAAGTTCTTCTGTTTCGTATAGATATTTCATTTCGGAGTCTTTTGGAAAACAATCTGAATTCAAATATCCATTATATCTATTCATAAAAGTTCTTTTTGGATGATCTTTTGGTAATGAAGGATCATCCTTTGCATACAAGTAAGCATTTATACTCTCTTTAGACATATAAACTTCGTCTAACTGTTTTTCTAACTCAGAATTCATTACCTTGAGTGATTTAGGCAAAATAAAATTTGGAATTGTTGAACAACTATGTTGATCAAGCTCTTCTTTACATTTTTTAACTATATTTTTAATTATTGGAGAATTTAAATCATGTATTGGATATTTTTCTAAATCTACAATAGTCTTGAGTCTATCGTTCATTAAATTTTATTTTAACTTTCCCTCTTCTCTCATTTTTGCTCTTATCTTGGTTGCTGATATTTTTTGGGTTTCTTCATCCAAAACTATTTCCTCAATCTTATATCCAACTCCCCTACCATAACAAATATTTGTAATGTTAGGTACTAACATTATTTTAAATTGTCCTTCAAATTCAGGATTTAATCTGTCTTCAATGTTTTTTTTTACCGTTTCAAAATCAAAAGGATTATCATCAACACCTTGTACATCTCTAATTTGAATACAAACTTGTCCAGTTTTTTTAATAATTTCTTTAAACAAAGTATAATGTCCATCATGAAAAGGCTGCCATCTTCCTAACATTTGTGCTGTTGGTTTTTTGTTATCCCATTGGTGTGTCATTTTTTTATCTCCTCTATTATTTTTGGTGCCCAATTTTTTGCATCCTGAGTTATTACATGAAAATCAAAATTCTTAGGATTAACAAACATCTGATTAGTATCTTCAAATCTTCCTTTTTTAATTGTATCGACCCATACTCTAAAATCTGCTGGAAATAACTTTCTTGCTTCAGGGGTTGGTGCAATAAAATCAGCAATTACATAATGGCCATCTGCTTTTAATTTTAAAGCTGCCTCAGCCATTCTTTTTGCTTGTCTTACCCTTCCTTCTTCAGAAAAATCCCAATCGTTTGCAGCTTTTCTTACCTCGTCTGCATTCAGTCTTTTAGCATTTAATAGTGGAGCCATTTCATTTGCTAGAGTTGTTTTACCAGCTCCAGGTAAACCCATAACTAAAATAATTTTCATTAAATGTCTTCTAACGGATGATGGGACATTAATTCAAGTCCATTTTCACCTACAAGGTACTGTTGTTCAAGTTTTACACCTTCTTTACCACCAATTTTACCAATATAACTCTCAAGCGTAATTGTCATGTTCTTCTCAAAAGTTCCACCTTCTTCACCACCATCAGTTGGATATCTTATTTGAGGCCACTCATCACATAAACCAATTCCATGAACCATACATGAATATCTATTTCCATAATATTCATCAGGCAAAACCCAAGATTTTTTTATAAATTCTTTAAAACTCATTCCTGGTTTTATTAATCTAAAATTATGATCAATTTGATTTCTAGCCATTGAATATAGTTTTTTTTGCTCATCATTAAATTTATGTCCAACTACAAAGGCCCTTGATATGTCAGCACAGTATCCATAGGGACCAACCATATCTGTATCAAAAGCAACAATTTCTCCCTGTTGCATAACTTTATTACTACTCTCTTGCATCCATGGATTTGTTCTTTCACCAGAAGATAAAATCCTACACTCAATCCACTCACCTCCATTTTCAATATTCGTTTTATGTAAAATTGACCACAATTCATCTTCAGTCATTCCTGGTTTAAGATCTGATCTCATTTTTGATACACCTTTTTCTGCAACTTCTATTGCTGCTTTCATACAAGTCAATTCATCAGGTGATTTTATTACCCTTGCTTGTTCTAAAATCAATTTTGCATCTACAACTTCAATGTCTTCTTTATTTAAAGCTGTAACCGCAGGACCATTTAAAACATCGATTGCAATTTTTTTTGTTTTAAAATAATTTTTTGATAAATCTTTAACTTCATTTATCCATTTTGATAATTGTAAATTTGCTTGATCTCCATTGCTGAAATAATCCCATGTGATTGCAGGTCTTATTTCGTCAATTAGATTTAAATGCTTTGATAATATTTCACAATTAAAATACTCATAAAGAATTGTTGGTCCATTTACAGGAACAAAACAATATCTTGTTAAATTATGCATATTATAGACACTCATGTTTACTGTATCTAAAGCATAACGAACATTCACTGGATCAAAGAGAATACAAGCCTCTAAATTGTTTTTTACTAATTCTTTTCTGACCCTATCTAAACGATATGATCTTAATTTATCAAAATTAATCTCGTCTTCTCTTAATCTTTTTTTGGTAATAAAATTTTGTCTTGGTTTTTTCTCAGGAGCTATTTTTCTACTAAACCTCATAATACCCTATACAACCCTAACCATGCGTTAACATCTTTGCTTGCAATATAGTCAGATTTAAAAAATTCTACTTCTTCCCACTTCTTGCTATCTTTCAGTATATCAATTTTTTTATCAAAACCATACTCTTCATGAATTCCTTCATTAATTGTGAAACAAATTAAACCACCTGGTTTTGTGATTCTTATAAATTCATCTAATGCATTTGGTTTTACATGCCCAAAAGTAAATGTTCCAACACACATAACTCCACCGTAAAAGCTATCCTCAACTTCTATTGGTTGGTTTAAATCAACTTTAACTAATTTTTGATAAAGATCTTTTGGAACTGTATCTAATAAAGTTTGAGATAAATCAGCTCCATGAAAATTTTTATAACCATATTTTTTCAACTCAACTCCAACTAGACCTGTTCCACAGCCTGCATCAAAAATTAGCGTATCTTTATTATTTTCGTGCTTATTGAAAGTTGCTACGGTTTCCTTTGGGCCTGTATAGTTCCAATCAACCATATCTTTATTATACTTATCTTTATCTCCCCACTCGTCGTAGTACTTCATGACTTCATCTGTGGTTTTAAGTTTATAAATTGGAATTTTGTTTCCTACGTCTTTTTGTGCCATTAGCTTCTCATTTTTTGGCCACTTGGATCATAAAGTGGTTCTTTAATTATTGAGCAATTAAATAAATCTCCATTTATTTCTACTTGAACTTTATTTTCAGATTTAATTTTTTCCTGATCAACAAAAGTAAAAGCAACACTCTTGTTTACAAAATGTGCAAAACCACCTGAAGTAACGTAACCTATACTTTGATCTCCATTCATAACAGCCTCGTTATTTGTTACATCAATATCATTGGTTTCAACAATTAAAGGTATAAGTTTGTTTGAAGAATTTTCCTTTTGTGCACTCTCTTTACCTATAAATTCTTTATCCCAATTGATAAAAGCATCTAATCCTGTTTCTTTAGCAGTAAAATCTGGTCTATAATCTAATGTCCAGGCTCCCCAATTTTTCTCAAGCCTCATCGACATTAATGCTCTTCCACCAAAGGGTTTGATATTAAATTCTTTTCCAGCTTCAATAAGTTCTTCGTATAATTTTAATTGATAATGAGGTGCTACATAAATTTCGTAACCAAGTTCTCCTGTAAATGAAATTCTATTTACTAATGCAGGAACTCCACCAACAAACATTCTTCTAGAATCTCTAAATTTAAATTTTTCATTTGAAACATCATCTCTTACTATTTTTTCTAAAACCTTTCTTGAGTTAGGTCCTGCAATTGATAATCCATGAAACTCATCAGATCTATTTTTATAATTTAAATTAAATTTATATATGTGACTTTCAAACCAACGTCTGTGCATTTCTTGAGCAGCTCCAGAACCAAATACCATGAATTCATTTTCATCTAAACATGCCACAGTTAGATCGCCACATAATTTTCCTCTATACGACAACATTGGAGATAAAGATATTCTTCCTGGTTTTGGAAGTCTTCCAGCCATTATGTGATCTAAAAATTTTCTAGCATCAGGACCTTTGAATTCATGTTTTGAAAAATTTGCAACTTCGATTAAACCAACATTTTCTCTAACATTAATAACTTCTTTTGAAACATAGTCGTGTGATCTCGATCTTTTAATAGTAGGCTCTTCGTGTGCATCTTCTTTATCATTTGCAAACCACAAAACATTTTCTAATCCAAAACTATCTCCCATAACAGCACCTTGATTTACAAAACGATCATAAAGTGCAGTGGTTTTTTGTTTTCTTCCTTTTGGTAAAGTTTCATTTGGAAAAGTCATAATAAATCTTCGTTCATAATTTTCTGAGGATTTGATTGTTCCATATTGAGGTGAAGCGTAATCTCCAAATCTAGCAACATCCATTGCCCAAACATCAATGGAAGGTTCTCCGTCAATAATCCACTCAGCAATACATTTTCCAACACCACCGCCTTGGCAAAATCCAGCCATGACACCAACTGCAACCCAATAATTTTTCATTCCAGGTACTGGACCTATAAGAGGACTTCCGTCTGGTCCAAAAGTAAAAGGTCCATTAACTATATTTTTTATACCTGCGCGCTCTAAAGCAGGCATTCTCTCAAACCCAATTGCTAATCGATCTTCAATATTATCTAATTTTGGCTCCAATAATTCATGACCAAAATTCATTGGAGTTCCTTCTACTTTCCAAGGAGTTGATTTTGGCTCATAAGTTCCAAGCAACATCCCTTTTCCTTCTTGTCTAAAATAAATATTTCCCTCAAAATCTGTTCCAATAGGCAGTCTTTGATCACCCATTGCTTCAATTTCTGGAATAGGTTCAGTGATTAAATAATGATGCTCCATTGGTTGAACTGGAAGATTTAATCCCGCTAATTGACCGACTTCTCTTGCCCACAAACCACCTGCATTAATTACTATTTCAGCATTTATATTTCCTTTGTCGGTAAATACTTCCCATGATCCATCTTCTTTTTGTTTCGTGTCTTTCACGACAGTGTGAGTATAATATTTTCCACCATGAACTTTTGCAGCTTTTGCAAAAGCATAAGTTACACCTGACGGATCAACCTCTCCATCAATAGGATCCCACAGAGCTAACAAATATCTAGATGGGTCAATTAAAGGATGTTTCTTTTTCACTTCCTCTAGAGAAATAAATTCTTGATCAAGACCCATATATCTTGCTTTTGATCTTTCTCTTTTTAAATAATCAGCCCACACTTCATTTGATGCTAAATAAAATCCTCCACTGGGTTTAAAGCCAACAGAATGACCAGACTCTTTTTCTATCTCTTTATAGAGACCAATCGTGTAAGCCATCATCCTAGAAATATTTGGATCAGATGAAATTACATGAACATTTCCTGCTGCATGCCAAGATGAACCGGAAGTAAGCTCATTTCTTTCAAGCAAGATACAATCCTTTAATCCAAATTTAGATAAATGATAAAGAATAGAGCACCCTACTACACCACCTCCTATGATTACTACCTTCGCGTGCTTTTCCATTAGTATTTAATTTCCTTATTCACTTTTTTTAGAGATTTATCTGTGCCATGATGGAAATGTTTGCTCATATCAGGCATATATTTCATTGAAATTGGTTTCTTTCCAATTGCAACTGACATTTCTCTTACGTGATGTGCTTCTGCTCCACAACATATACCAATAAAATTTATTTTATTTTGAACGCACTCTTTTGCGAACTCTGCCATTTCAAATCTGTTACAAAACAAATTATCTAAAGCTACTGGGAATGCATTTCCACCTGGAATACAGTCACAACCATGATCAGTGATATTTAAGAAACCAGGTTCTTCCTCTGTTGTTCTATAAGGTACTGGAAGTCCAGCAACATGACATGAAACTTTTTCTCTAACCTTTTTTAATAATTTCATTGTCATTTCAGGTCCTCGATAACAATTTAAACCAACTACATCTGCACCTAAATCTTCCATCAGTTTGCAAGCATCTTCAGCACTATGTCCTTCTCTAGTTTTATCCCCTCTAGGAATTGCAAAATTACAAACTGCAATAAGACCTGCATCTTTAATAGCTTTTAAAGCTATCTTCATTTCTTCTGTCCAATTTATTGTTTCTGCTATTACAAAGTCAACACCAGCTTCTTTTGCCCAAGCTACTTGTTCTTCGTACATTTGTTGACATTGTTTATGAGTATTGGGATCTCCTGGATCAAATACGTTTGTATTAGCCACATCTCCACAAACCATAAGATCTAAATCTTTAAACTCAGCAGCGGCATCTTTTGCAATTTTAAGAGCACCTTTTTGCATTGGTTCTAACAAATGTTCTTTACCAATTATTCTGAGCTTTTCTCTATGACCGTAATAAGTAAATGCTTGAACAACATCAGATCCAGCTCTAATAAATTCTCTATGTAACTGAGTTACTACTTCCGGATGTTCTAAAACTACTTCTGGAACAAATGGACCTGCTGATAAATATCCTCTTCTTTCCATTGCAAAAAGATATCCTTCAGCACACATTATTGGGCCTTCATTTAATCTAGTAATAAGATCTTTTTTCATAATTTATCCTTTCATTTCATTATATTGTTTGCAACCCATTTGTGGAAATGATGGGTGGGATTATCCATCACAGGCGAAAAATTTCCCCCATTATAAGATGGTGACTTTCTGCCATCCTGCATTCCCTCAATTATATTTAAATCTTCACTTTGAACTCCTTTCCAAAGTTCAAAGTTTTGTTTTCTAAGTGATTTAAATTTTTTCGAATTTGCCGCTTCGTTACCAACATAAAAAATTTCCATATGTTCTTTTGTATATTCATTATTTACTGGTTCTAGCCAGTAGGCGTAAAAATGATCTTTATGAATCCCAAGCATTACATTTGGGAAAAGAGCAACGTATTCTGCAATATGTTCTTGATCTTTTGGCCAATTTGGGAATGTTGGAAATTTTAAGTTACTTTTAAATCTTGGGTTATAAACCATAGTACCTTGGCCTGCAAAACGGTTAGGTAAACCTTGAATGTGATAATGATCATCAATTTTTGAGTAAGAGTTTAAACCAGGATGAACCCATGGTAGATGATAACTTTCACAATAATTTTCTATTGCAAATTTCCAATTACATTTAGCATTTAAATTAAAATAACCATAATCTTTTGAATAAACGATTAATTCTCTATCTTTTATTGGCCAGAATTTTTTCCATCTATCACTTAAAGGTTTAATATATTTTTCAAAATCAATTTCATTATTATTTAAATTTACAAAAATTAAATCTAACCAAACATGAGATCTAACTTCCTTAAGACCGCTTTGTGATTTGCTAAATTTATCACAATTATGTTTATTCATTCCACCAATATGCGGTGTAGCTATTAACTTTCCACTCATGTCATATGACCAAGAATGATACGGGCATCTTATTACATTCTTAATTTTACATTTTTCTTGAAGAATCTTAAAACCTCGATGACTACAAACATTATGAAAAACTTTAATTTTATTATTTTTATCTCGTAAAATAATTAATGGAATTCCTAGCAGATCAAATGGTTTCGCGTCTCCAATATTTGGTAAAGAGCTGCCAACACCAATTACCACCCATTTATTTTCAAAGATTTTTTTTCTCTCAATAGATAAATAATCTGGATCAGTGTAACACTCATTTGGTAAGCCATGAGCTTTATCGATATTTTTATTTACAACTCTTATTTTTTTTAAATCAACTATTTGAGATAACTTTTTCATTTCAACTTTTATTAAACCTCCTTGTTTAAGTTGGAATTAATTAAAGCTAAATTTTTACGATTCTCTTATAATGATTTGTTGAAATACGGTTTTACAATTTAAAATATAAACAAATTCTTTGAAAAAAAAATTTGCAGAAAATTTCATAATTAAACTTTATCCCTTAATAAAAAGCATTTAAAGACAATTTGACTTCAACTAAAGGTTGAAAGAGATTTGCAATATTTTCGTTGATATGTTGTAGTGTTTAATCAAAAATTAACTAACGGAGATATAATGAAAAAGTTAAAAACAATTCTGTTTTCTGCGCTTTTAGCATTCGGCATGACTTCTTTTGCAAATGCTTGTGGAAAATTAGTTATAGCCGAACAAAACTGGGCATCTGCCGAGTTAATGGCAAACGTTGATAAAATCATTCTCGAAGAAGGATATGGATGTGACGTAGAATTAGTACCTGGTGCTACTATGCCAACATTTACATCTATGAATGATAAAGGAACACCTGACATGAACCCTGAACAATGGGCAAATGCAGTTTACACTCCTTTAAAAAAAGCGGTAAGCGAAAAAAGATTAATTATTGCTAATAAAGCTCCAATTACTGGTCTTGGAGAAGGTTGGTGGTTAAATCCAGCAGCTTTAGAAAAACACCCAGAACTTAAAGGAATGACAGCTGTTCAAATTTTAGAACGTCCAGACTTGTTTCCTGATAAAGAAGACCCGTCAAAAGGTGCTTTCATGGGATGTCCAGCGGGTTGGGGATGTCAATTAGCTAATGCAAATTTATACAGAGCATTTGAAATGGAAAAAAAAGGTTGGAAACTTATTGATCCAGGTTCAGCTGCAGGTTTAGATGGTTCAATTGCTAAAGCGTCAGATTCTGGTGAGCCGTGGTTTGGATATTATTGGAACCCTACATCAATGGTTGGAAAATATAATTTACAGCCAGTTGATTTTGGTGTTCCTTTTGCAGGTAGAGATAATTGGGACAATTGTATCACTCTTGCAGAACAAGATTGTGCAAATCCAAAGCCAACAGCTTGGACAAAATCTGAAGTAAACTCAATTGTAAGTGCTAACTTTGCTAAAACTGGTGGAAAAGATGTACTTAAATATGTTGAAAGTAGAACTTTCCCAGGCACAGTGATGAATGGAATGTTAGTTTATATGGCTGACAATCAAGCAAAAGGTTCTGATGCTGCTGTTGAGTTTTTAATAAAGCATGAGGATATTTGGACTAAGTGGGTATCTTCAGATGCTGCAAAAAAAATCAAAAAAAGTTTATAATTAACTTTTAATTACGAGCCTATTTAATATAGGCTCGTAAAGTTTAATATTTATGGAATTTTTTACTGAATTTCCAGAAATGGGAAGAAGATCCCAAATGGAGCTAAGAAAAGGTATCGACTTAGCTTTTAGAAATTTTTCAAAAGAATATGGAGACAATATAGAGGCATTTTTTGATCCATTATTATTTTTTTTAGTATCATTAGAAAAATTATTACTATCTACACCATGGATAATAATTATTGCAGTAATTTGTGGATTAGCATGGCTGGGTTCAAAAAGTTGGAAATTAGTTACAGGAAGTGCAATTGCTTTTTTATTAATTGGTTATTTTGGAATGTGGGAAGATTGTATGGCAACAGTTGCAATTATTACTGTATGTACAATCATTTGTATTGTTGTTGGTATTCCAATAGGAATTGTAATGGCTAGATCCTCTAGAGCAGAAAAAACAATACTTCCTATTTTGGATATGATGCAAACAATACCAAGTTTTGTTTATTTGATACCAATTTTAATGTTGTTAGGTATAGGAAAGGTTCCAGGATTAATCGCTGTTTGTGTTTATGCAGTTCCTCCAATTATTAGATTAACTAATTTAGGTATTAGAGAAGTAGATAAAGAGACTTTGGAGGCTAGTGAAGCTTTTGGAGCAACCACAACTCAAAAATTAAAATCTGTTCAAATTCCGCTAGCTTTACCGACTGTTTTTGCAGGTGTAAACCAGACCATAATGATGGCTTTAGCCATGGTGGTTATTGCTTCTATGATAGGTGTAAAAGGTCTTGGTGTACCAATATTAAGAGCTGTTTCTAACCAATATTTGGCTCTTGGTATGATGAATGGATTGGCAATAGTAGCTCTCGCAATTGTCTTTGATAGGGTAACTCAAGAATATGGGAGAAGGATTCAAAAGCATAGAGGTCAGATTAAATAGTTGATACTTTGATGCATCGAATTTTCTAGACTCATATTTCAAAATAAATAAAGATCTCCCCTATGAATTTTTCATTGGAAATAGGTCCTAAAACAGAGGTTGATACAGTTCCAGCATTGTCTGACGTTTACATTACTATGCTACCTGGAGGTGATTACAGAGAGACTGCTGATAAAGCGGTAGAGCTTGTAAAGAAAGGATTTAACCCTGTGCCTCATTTTCCTGCTAGATCAATGCATGATGAAAAAGAACTTAAAGATTATGTTTCTAGATGCAAAGATGGAGGAGTTAAGCAAGCTCTAATTATTGGTGGTGGCAGAGAGCCAGCAGGTAAGTTTGATAGTTCCTTTCAACTTTTAGAGACAGGTTATTTTGAAAAAATGAAAATAGGAATTGCTGGACATCCCGAGGGGAGTCCTGATATATCCGACTCAGATTTAGAAAAAGCTATGATAGATAAAAAGCCTTACGCTGATTATATTGTAACACAATGGTTACTTGATCCTCAGCCTATTATAGATTTTATTTCTAAGCAAAGCGTACCAGTGCATGTGGGAATTACTGGGCCATTAAAAATATCTAGCTTAATTAAATTTGCTAATATTGTTGGGGCAAAAAATTCCTTAAACTTTCTTAAATCTAATTTTACTAAGGCATTAGATTTACTGAAACCTAAAGACCCTAATGATTTAATTGGGAAAGTTAAATCGCACACTGATAACTTCCACATTTATACATTCGGCGGCTTGAAGGAAACTAACAAGTGGTTGAAGGAGAATAGTTATGTCTAATGAATTTGACTATACTAAACTAAAACATGTTACTTCTGTTGATCAATCTGACAGAGAAGTACCATATAACTTAAGACAAAGTGGGCCAACAAAAGTTGAAATGTTAATTTCAACAAGGGTAAGAAAATCACCTTATTGGCATTTATCAATGCAGGCTGGTTGTTGGAGAGCAACTGTATACAACAGAATCTATCACCCAAGAGGTTATGTAAAACCTGAAGATGGTGGAGCTATGGTTGAATACGATGCTATCGTTAACCATGTAACTATGTGGAACGTTGCTGTTGAAAGACAAATAAGAGTAAAAGGTCCTGATGCAGAAAAATTTACTGACTATGTAATAACTAGAGATGCAACAAAAATTTCTCCTATGCGTGCAAGATATGTAATTTTGTGTAATGCATACGGTGGAGTTTTAAATGATCCAATTCTTTTAAGAATTTCAGAAGATGAGTTTTGGTTTTCATTATCTGACTCTGATATTGGAATGTATTTACAAGGTGTTAATGCTGATGGAAGATTCAATTGTACTATTGAGGAAATTGATGTCAGTCCAGTTCAAATACAAGGACCTAAATCAAAAGCATTAATGAAAGATTTATGTGGCGATCAAGTTGATTTTGATAATATGCCTTTCTACGGCTTAGCAGCGGCTAAGGTTGGGGGAAGAGATGTTGTTATTTCTCAGTCCGGTTTCTCAGGTGAAGCTGGTTATGAAATTTATTTAAGAAATTCAACTTTGTACGCTGAAGATATGTGGAATGCTGTGCTTGCAGCTGGAAAAAAACATAGCTTGATGGTTATTGCTCCTGCTCACCATAGAAGAATTCAAGCGGGTATTCTTTCATGGGGACAAGACATGGATCAACAACACAATCCGTTCCAATGTAATTTAGGTTATCAAGTTTCTTTGTCTGGAAAAGGAGAATGGAACAAAACTGCAGATTATGTTGGTAAAGCTGCACTAGAAAAAATGAAAGAAGAATTAAAAGCAGGAAAAAAACCTTACAAACTTCAATTAGTTGGTATGGAATTAGGCGGTAAACCTATTGATAATTATGCACCTGACTTTTGGTTAGTTTCACCAGAAAGTGGCGGAGATCCAGTAGGATTTTTAACTTCACCTTGGTGGCATCCTGAGAAGAAAACAAACATTGCAATGGGATATGTTCCTTTTGACGGAACATTAAATGCAAATGGTTTTCCAAAAGGTAAAGTGGGAACTAAATATAAAGTTCATCTACCAGAACAATATTCAGAAACTCCAGGAACACCTGTAGATGCTGTTGTGGTGGATATTCCATTCAAAGAGTCTTTCAACGCAAATACAAGAGAAGTTGTAAAAGGCTAAAATTTACTATGGGGAGCTAATTTCAGCTCCCCTTTTAAATTCTAATGACCAAAAGTTTTCTAATAGCAGTTTGCATTATCATTGCTATTGCTTTAATAATATTTCCATTGATTGTTTCTTATAAAGCTCAAAAAAATAAAAATAAAAAAAATTAATGTTTGGTGAATTTTTAAATATAATTTTCAAGTCAATAAAATTAGATAAAACTCTTTATTCAGATAACAAAAATTTTGGCGAAGCTTCAATATACTTTGCTGGTATTATAATGATCCTAGATGGTATCGCTGGAGCTGTAGCAGCTAATACCATTATTAAAACGGCTATTGCAATGTCTGGTCTAACTGCGATAGTTACTTGGCTAATATGGGCGATCTTTATTTTTGTAATTGGAGTTAAACTATTTCCTGACAAACAAACTAAAGTTGCGTTCAAAAAAGTTTTAACAGCTGTTGGATTTGCACATGCCCCTGGATTATTAAGATTTTTTGCAGTTACTCCAGATTTAATGATACCAATAATTTTTCTTACACAGTTTTGGATTTTTGCAGGTTTAATAATTTCAACTAAACAAATATTGAGTTTAAAATCTAATTTTAAATCTTTTGGGATTGTACTTTTATCTTTTTTAATTATTGCATTTTTATCTATCTCATTTGTGATGAGTAGAATGAATATGCTTCCAGTAAGTCAAATCAGTTAAAGTGGAAATATAGTCTTAGATACTCTACAAGATTTACACAATTTAAACCCAGTAAGAATTAAATTTTGAGTAACGCTCTCGTCTTCTTCTTTACATTCATCACAAATATTGTTTAATTCTTCAGTATCTACCTTTAAATTTATTTCATCAATTTTATCAATCATTATCTGTCAAACCAGCACCTGCTGCACCTTCTTTTAAACTGTCACTCTCTTCTACAAAAGTTTCTTCGGATAATTTGTATAAATTATTCCATTCATTGTCTGTAAAGCTATCTTCATTTTCAAGTATACTAACCTCAACTTCATTGGCTATCTTAGGAAATTCTTGATCAATAAAATTTGAAAAAATATTTACATTTAGATTTAGTAGCATTTTTTTTTCATCTATTTTTACATTAATTTTTTTTCCAATAATTTCTGATGAACGACTTATGAAGGAAATAAAAATTATTGGATAAGCAACATTTTTAAACTCAATTTTTTTTAAATTTTCTAAAACATTTATTTGATCTAAAAAACTTACACCTAAAGTAATTGGACAGTAAGGATTATTCGATGAAGAGTTATTTTCACTAATTAAATTTAAATTTTCAAATTTACTTTTATTTTTTTGATTAAAATATTCATTAAGGTGCTTAATACCCGGTAAACTAAATAGCTCTAACAATCTTATACTTTTTCCCGTTTCCTCGGAAACTCCCCAAGAATATCCTGCTGCCTTTGAAGCTCTTTTAACAGTAGTTTCAATTTCACTCAGTGATTTCATTATTAAATATTGGTTTTATATACCCACTGCTCATCATAACTTTTTAACTCATTTGGAAGTGGAGCTCCTTGGAACATACAAATTCTTAACCATTTGTCAGATCGTGGATCAAATTTTAATGCCCCAAAAAAAGATAATTTTAATCTTAGCATATCAATTGGCATTAAATCTTTACCAATTGTATTATCTTGTATTTCTGAATAAGGAAATTTTTCTACAATGAATGCTCTTCTAACAACATGTCTTAGCTCAGAATTTGATGTTAAAAATTCAGCAATAGTTAAACTATTTTTTGAGACTAATAATTTATCATAAAGTTTTTTTATATCTCTTGCTATTGCTAATGGCTGTTCTAATTCTGATCCATGCTCCTCAAAACGATCAGCTAATCTAGGTTCCTCTTTATTTTTTGAAATAAACCAAAAGTTTTTATTATTTTCTTTTTCTTCAAAATTAATATCTAAAATGTTTGGATACTTTGCTTCAATGATATTACGCAATTCTTCAACTTTTCTATGAGTTGGAATATTAAAATATTTTTCTTCATCTGAGCTCATTTCTTTTACTAAAGGATTTACAATATTATTATAAGGTTCCATCATTATTGAAACAATGTATTCAATACATTCCTCGCAAGTATTGTCCTCTAACCATTGATAGATTTTGTTAAAAGGATATTCGATCTCAAAATTAAAATCTTTATTTATAAAGTTTAAAAATTTTTCAACATCTTTTAGTAATGATGTGATTTTTGTTTGCTGATATTCACTATCAGTATTCCAGCTTGTAATATTTTTTAAAGATTTTTTTACACAATCTATAAACAAATCACTATCTTGACTTTCTACATCTTTGATTTCTCTAATTTTCTTAAGTGCTTTTTCTCTACTTAAAATCCAATTATTTAATAGAGTTGGGTGATTGACTATAAATGGAGCCATGCCCAAGCCTGTAGAATTACCTATTCCCAAGTTTTTACAAATATTATCATCTAGCTTAACGGCTGTTTTTGGATTTTTGTGATAAGCAACATGATTAACTTGATCAAAAGTAAATTGTCTTACCAAATATACCAACATCATTTCTAATCTAAATGGACCATTAATTTCTTCACGATTTTTAATTCTAAATCGATCTGCAAGACCAAATTTACCCGAGCCATATACTGCTGTAGTCCTATATAAATAGCCTACTTTTGATAATAAGTTTAAATCTGGTTGCTGACCTTTGCTCAAACTTTCAACTACGTGATTATAAATTCTTACTGATTTGTTTGCTCTTGATAAGGTTAATTCTTTGTAAGAAAGCCTACCAACTTCTTGTTTTGGAACTTCATTTTTTAATCTTTCAATGTCTTTTTTTGTAGGAACACCATCATGTAATGTAAAAGCTGCATCCCATTTTGTAGCAATAACTCTGTCTGATCTTTCTTCATCTTTGATTTCATTTGCAAAACAAACTAAAGAATAAACTCTTTTATTTTTTTTAAATGAATAAACAGCTTCTCCAAAACCATTTTCATTTAAATTAAATAAATCTCTTTTATATTCCCACTCTTTAAATTCATTAAGAAAACTTCTTAAAAAAGATAATTTTGATTGATGAAAAGATCCTAGCCTTGATAATTTCATTATCGTGTTTGGGTCTCTTAATTCAACTTTCATAATTAAATCGATTTATAAAAATTGTACCAGTTATTTCCAAGTATTCCATGTGTCTCGGTATCTGAAAAACCTGCTTTTTTAAGACCTTTTTCAATATTTGAGAACCCTCTTGCATCAAGAAACCAATCAGGTTGTTTTGGAAAACCTGGTTTATTTTTCGAACCCTCACCATAATTTTTACTTTTAGACCAAGAACCATTTCTCATCCATTCAACAACAGTATCTGGATGATCTAAACAAAGATCTGATCCTATTCCTATTTTTTTTACATCCATTATTTCAGCAGTTTTTGCAACCATTTCACAAAAACTATCTAGAGTACAATTTGTATTATCTTTTAAGTGATGAGGGTATAATGACAAACCCAACATACCACCACTATCACTCAAAATTTTTAATAAATCTGAGGATTTGTTTCTTTTAGCTGGATGCCAAAAAGAAGGATTGGCATGAGTAATTGCAATTGGTTTTTCACTAAACTCAATTGCGTCTATAGTACTTTTTTCTGCAGAATGTGACATGTCAACCACAAGACCAACTCTATTCATTTCTCTTATAACTTCACGTCCAAAATTTGTAACTCCACTATCTACTTTTTCATAACAGCCTGTTGCTAGCAAAGATTGGTTATTATAAGTAAGTTGCATAAATCTACATCCTAATTCATGAACCTTTTCTACAAGATTTATGTCATCTTCAATTGGTGAACAGTTTTGAAAACCAAAAAATATTGCAGTTTTATTTTCTTTATTAGCTTTATCAATATCTTGGAAATTCTTACCAAGAAAAATTAAATCCGAATTTTCATGAAATAATTTTTCCCATTTTTTAATTTCAAGCTGTAATTCATCGAAATCTTCATGGTAGACAATGGTAACATGGACAGCGTCTAATCCAGCAGATCTATTGATCTCAAAGATTTTCCTAGACCAATTACAATATTGAAGATTATCAATTTTATAATTCATAGTATGCTTAACTCTAATCAATATGCATTTTAAATACTATTAATTTTATTGAAATTTTAAGTTAATTTTGAAATAAACAGATTGATCAATTTTCATGAAAAAAAATAGTAAATTAAAAGTTTCAATCATAATGGGAAGTCAATCTGACTATAAAGTAATGAAACTAGCCGAAAAAACCCTAAAAAAAATTGGAGTTTCATTTGAAACAAAAATTATATCTGCTCACAGAACACCACAAAGAATGTATGAATATGCTGCAAAAGTTGAACAAAATAATATAGGAGTAATAATTGCAGGTGCTGGAGGATCTGCTCATCTTCCAGGCATGATATCAGCACTTACACATGTACCAGTACTTGGTGTTCCTGTTGAAAGTAAAAAACTTAAAGGTTTAGATAGTTTGTTATCAATTGCACAAATGCCTAAAGGAATTCCTGTGGGAACGCTTGCTATAGGAGAAGATGGCGCCATTAATGCTGCTTTATTAGCTGCAGCAATAATTGCTAATAATAATTCAAATGTTCGAAAAAAACTTAAAAATTTTAGAGCATCACAAACTAAATCTGTAAAGAAATCTCCAAAATAAAATGTCAGAAATTACTCTTGGTATCATTGGGGGTGGTCAACTTGGAAGTATGCTTGCAATAGCGGCTAAAAAATTAAATGTTAAAACTGTTGTTTTTTGTGATGACATAGATGCGCCAGCACAAAACTTTTGCAATCAATTTGTTATAGGCAGTTATGATAATAAAGAAAAAATATCAGAATTTATAAATCAAGTTGATTTAGTAACTTATGAATTTGAAAATATTCCATTCGAAACATTAAATGAAATAAACAAATTTAAACCTGTTTTGCCAAAGCCTTCCGTTAACAGATTAATTCAACATCGATTGGCTGAAAAAGATTTTGTTAATAAGTTAAATATTAGAACAACAAGATATGTTTCGATTGAAAAAAAATCTGACATAGATGCTTTAGAAGATTTTTTACCAGGAATATTAAAAACAACAACACTTGGTTATGATGGCAAAGGTCAATATCCAATTAAATCAGGTGATGAACTTAATTCATTGAATATTGATTTTTCAAAAGGATATATTCTTGAAAAACTTGTGAAATTAAAAAAAGAGATTTCAATTATAATCACAAGGTTTAGTAATAATAAATATGAAATTTATGAACCAATAGAAAACACTCACGAAGATCAAATTTTAAAATATTCAAAAATACCTGCTGAAATTAATGAAAAAATTTTTAATCAATCTAAAGATTGGGCAATGCTAATAGCTGAAGAACTAAAATATGTTGGAACTTTGTGTGTAGAATTTTTTATTGATAGAAATGATAATCTTTATGTTAATGAGATTGCTCCAAGAGTACATAATTCAGGACATCTAACAATAAATGCTTTTAATGTGAGTCAATTTGAAAATCATATTAGAGCTGTATGTGGTTTAGAACAAATCCCTTTAAAAAAAATATCTAATGCTAAAATGATGAATTTGCTTGGTGATCAAATTACTCATTATAGAAACATGCAAAAGTTTAGTGATAATGAATTTTTCTTTGATTATTTAAAAAAAGATATAAAAGAAAAAAGAAAAATGGGTCATATCACAACTTTAGTATAAATGTTAAAATCAATAGAAGGTAATTTTGATAATCCAGAAGTTAATGAACTTCTAACTAAACATTTTGTTGAGCTTAGAGCCGCTTCACCGGAAGGAAGTGCTCACGTCCTAGATATTCCAGGTTTAAAAGTGCCATCAATTAAATTTTGGAGCTTGTGGGATGATGAAAAACTAATCGGTTGTGGTGCTTTAAAATTTTTAGATAAAGAACATGGGGAATTTAAGTCAATAAGAATTCACGACAATTTTAGAAAGCAAGGCCAAGGAATTAATGTAATCAATCATTTAATTAAAGAAGCTAAAAAGCTTAAAATAAAAAGATTAAGTATCGAAACAGGAGCGGGTGATTTTTTTATACCAGCAAGAAAACTTTTCAAAAAAACTGGTTTTACAGTATGCGAGCCATTTGCACACTATAAAGAAGACATCAATTCTGTTTATTTAACTAAGCTTATTGATGATAGATAAAAATTATTTTTTAATTGTTTATCTATTTTGTTGACAAAACCCAATAAAATCTAAAGAAAGCCAATATTACTTAATTATAAGTAATAATTAAACATAACAAAAAGTAAGAAGAAAAATATGAGTCTACAAGGTAAAGTAAAGTGGTTCAATCCAACCAAAGGTTTTGGTTTTATTGAAAGAGAAGATAAAGAAAAAGATGTGTTTGTACATGTTTCAGCGGTAAGAGATGCTGGTATGAACGGTTTAGATGAGGGTCAAGCTTTGACTTTCGATGTTGAAGATGGTCCTAAAGGTCCTTCAGCAGTTAACTTAAAAACTGCATAATTTCACAACTTCCTATTGGCTGAAAAATTTATTTAAATTTAATTAATTTATAATTCAGCCAATACCTTATTTAATAACAACCTTTAAACACAATTATTAATTATAGAATAAAGTAAAAAAATTAATAAATTAATCAAAATTATGATTGGAATTTTAGGTGGAATGGGAACTCAAGCTGGACTTGATTTTTGTAACAAGCTTGCGGTTCTGAATAGAGGAAAAATTGATCAAGAGTATCCATTATTTTTACTTTATAATAAATCAAATATTCCTGGCAGACCTGAGTCTATAGGCTCTCAAACTAAAAATCTTTCAAACAAATCTACAAATAAAACAAGTAGAGCAAAATATAATAAAGTTTTAAAGAGTTTGCTTAAAGGTTGTAAACTTCTAGAAAAGAATAAATGTAAATTTATAGTAATACCTTGCAATACGGCGCATTATTGGTTCGATGATTTACAAAATAAAATCAATATTCCAATAATCAACATGCCGAAAGAGGTTTTCAAATTTACAAAAAAAAAATGTAAGAAAAACTCCAAAGTTGGTCTATTAGCAACTGAGGGCACTCTTAAAACTAGAGTTTATAAAAAATTTTTTGAAAAAGATTATCAATTAATAGAGCCATCTCAAAAAATACAAAAATTTTCTGTTAATAAAGCAATTAAATTAGTAAAAATGGGTAATGTAAAGTCAGCAGCAAAAGCAATTAAACCTGCAATTGACTCCTTAATTAAAATGAAATGTAAAAAAATTATTTTAGGTTGTACAGAGCTCCCTATTGCGATTTTTGCATTTAAATCATTTAAAAATGTTAAATCCTCAAAAGTTTTCTTAGATCCTAACTTAATTTTGGCTAATTCAGCTATGGTTAAGCATAAAAATTAGTTTATGTCTAACAAGACTGAAAAGCCATATGTGTTGAGAGCTGCTGAGTTTGTTTATTCAAATATAATAGAAATTAAAAAACAAAATCCTGAAATCAATAATATACAAGCTTTTGAAATTTTTATGACTACTAAAGAATATGACATTTTATGTTCTGGAGAATTTCATGATAAATGGTTTTTAGAACTTAAGAATAATAAATTTATTGACCAAATAACTAAAAAAAAAATTAATGAAGAAACTTTAAGACTTTTAGAACTTCAAAAAGATTCCATGGTTAAATTTTTAATGAAGATACCAAAGCTTTATTATACTAAGAGTCATTTTCCACTAGAAATTTCACAGAGAGCTTTTGATCACTTGTGGAGAGTTTGTGAAAGCTATGAAATGTGGTGCAAAGAAACTGATCAAGAAAATTTGATATATCTAAATATTATTGAGTAGTATTATTTATATAGAGTAATGATCTAGTAACTTCTATTCGTTTTTTAATTAATTTTTGTAAATTTTGATTATCTAATTTTTGTCTAGTCATTTTAATTCTTGTTTCAACTAATTGTCTTAAGTCTTCATCAAACGAATTTTTTTGAATTTTATTTTCTATTTCTTCTTTAACCAACGTTTCTTTAATTAAAGTTAAAGAATTTTTTCCAGTTTCTTTTTCTATATGTTGATTAATAATGAAGTGAGCACTAGCTTTATAGATATTACCTGAGGTAATTGCTGTCACGCTTGGACCAACTATTGAAAGAATAGGTACAAAACCCGTCAAAAAGAAAAAAGATAGTATAACTGTTAAAATTCTTAATAGTCTAAACCTCATAGTTGAACAATAGGTGATTTGATATTTCATATCTATATTTAATTTGTTCATTATAGGTGTTGATTTATTTGATTTTACTTAATTTATTTGTTTATTGAATATAATGATTAAAATTTTTCCTTTTATATTTATAATTCTATGGTCTTCCGCATTCATAACCACTAAACCTATTATAGATAACAGTGATCCATTTGCAGCTCTAGCTTTTAGATTTGCTTTAGTTGCCTTAGGTTTTTTTTTATTTTCTATTTATTCAAAACAAAAAGTTTTTGTAAGTAAAAGAAATTTTTTTGAATCTTTTTTTAGTGGCGTCTTATTTCATGGTTTTTATCTTGGGGGAGTTTTTTACTCAATTTCAATAGGTATGCCTACAGCAATAGCAGCGTTAATTGTCACTCTTCAACCAATTCTCACAAATGCATTGAGCGGTCCCATCTTAAATGAAAAAGTATCTACAAAACAATGGATAGGTGTTTTGTTGGGATTTGCTGGGACAGGACTTGTATTGAGTTTTGATGTTGGTTCAAAAATACCAGCAGCAGGATTGATAGCAACTATAATAGCTTTATTAGCAATTACATTTTCAACTTTATGGCAAAAAAAATTAAGCAACAACTTGCCTCTATCTGTAAGTAATATGAATCAAGCTATTGGTGGATGTATATTTCATTTATCAGCAATTATATTATTTGTTGATCCGTATATTGATTTTTCACAAACATTTATTATTGCAATGAGCCATCAAATATTTTTGGTATCGTTTGGAGCATTTACAATATTAATGTTTTTAATTAAAAATAACTCAGCAAGCAAAACTGTTTCTATATTTTTTTTAATCCCAGCAACATCTGCTTTTATGGCCTGGCTTTTCTTAAATGAAAGTTTAACTAGCTTAGATTTAATTGGATTTCTAATTACTTCTATTGGAGTTTATATCGCAACAAGAGATTGAAAATTTAAGTTTATAAAGATTCAAAGCCAAACTCTAGAGAGGCGTCTGTGATAGAATGATATAAAGATTCGCCAAAACTTCTTAGAGCAAATAATCTTACTTTATTTGGATTTTCACCTAACCTATCTACTGTGAAAGCTATTCCATTATAAGTTGAGTTAATTGAATTATTGTTGTCCAATGTATTAAAATTAAAAGGACATCCTTTTTTTAAAACTTCTATTGCATCATTTCCTTCGATTTCAATAATAGCTCTAGAATGAGATAAATCTGTTACAGCAAAATCTGTATCTTTAAATTTATCTACTACATTTTTTATTAAATCTTTTTTCGTTGAAACTAAAAGCCAATTTTTTGGTCCATTCCACATAATCCTTGTAGTTTCATTAAATACTACGGTTAAAGGTTCATTATTTAATTTTAAACCATCAATATCAATACTCTCAAATGAAATTGAAGAATTTTTGTACTGAACTATTTGAACAATTAATAAATTTTTGATTTCAGATATTTTAAGTATATCATTTCCATTTTTACCCTCATAATCTCCAAATTGACCTTTCTCATAAACATTTGATAAAGCTGAAATTAATGTCATGATCTAACCCTTTCACCTTTTGGGTCTACATAATGTGATGAAACTATTTCAACTGGTATTACTTTATTTTTAAGTGGCGACATCGCAAAAAGCTTTTGACCAATCATGTTTTTTCCATCTTTCAAAATTGCCAAAGAAAAAGGATTGTCATACTCAACGCTCCAACATGATGCAGATATATGACCTAATTTAGGATTTGGTAATGGTGCTTTATCATCTTTAACTAAATGTGAACCTTCAGGTATACTTGTTTTTTTATCTAATGGAACTACCCCTACTACTCTTTGTCTATCTTCGGCAGTAAATGCAGATCGTTGTAATGATCTTTTTCCAATAAAATCTTTCTTTTTACTAACAAGACCTTCTAAAGCGTTATCGTATGGAATTGTTCTACCATCAAGTTCTGATCCAGCAACATGTCCCATTTCAATTCTAAGAGTTGATAATGCTTCTGTTCCATATGGTTGAATGTTAAATTCTTTACCAACTTCCATTATTTTTTCCCACATAAAATTTCCATAATCAGACTCAACATTTACTTCGTAAGCAAGTTCTCCTGAAAACGAAATTCTAAATATTCTTGCTTTAACACCAAATAAATCTTCCTCCATGTAGCCCATAAAAGGCAAGCCTCCATTTGATACATCAGAATTTGGAAATAATTTTTGTAATAAATCTCGAGATTTAGGTCCAGCAATAGCTGCTCCAGCCCATTGTTCTGTAGTTGAAACTACATTCACATTTAATTCAGGCCAAACTAGTTGCAAATAATATTCTAAATGAGAAAGAACGTTTGCTGCTTGAGCTGTAGTAGTGGTCATATGATAATGATTTTCTGAAATTCTTGTAGTTGTTCCGTCATCCATAACAATTCCATCTTCTCTTAACATTACACCGTATCTAGCTTTACCAACTGGTAGCTTCAACCATGCATTTGTATAAACTCTATTTAAAAACTCTGCTGCATCAGGACCTTTAACATCAATTTTTCCTAAAGTTGTTACGTCACAAACTCCAACATTTGTTCTCACATTTTTTGCTTCTCTTTTAGAGGCCTCAAATAAATTTTCATTTCCTCTTTTATAATATCTTGGTCTTAACCAAACACCCGCATCAACAAAAACTGCATTATTTATTTCATGCCATGAATGCATTGGAGATTTTCTTGTTGGTTTTGAATGTTTTCCAACCTCTCTTCCTACTATTGCTCCAATAGAAACAGGAGTATATGGAGGTCTAAAAGTTGTATGACCTACTGCAGGAACAACTTTATTTTCAATTTCGGATACTAATTGCAATCCATTTAAATTACTTGTTTTTCCTTGGTCTGTTGCCATTCCCAGAGTGGTATATCTTTTAACATGTTCAATTGATCGATACCCTTCTCTTAAAGCTATTTCTACATCAGATACGGCTACATCATTTTGAAAATCTAAAAATCTTTTATAATTTTTACCTTTCGGCAATGGGACACACCAAAACTTATCATGTTGAGAAGATTTTTTTTCAACAACATTTGGAATAGTTATCTCGTTATTATTTTCAGTAATTTTTTTTGATAATTCACTTCCTGCTTTAAATGAAGTTTTTAAAGTTTCCTCCAGTGAAAATACACCATTAGCTGCACCTAAAGTGATTTCATTTTGTTTTGATTGCCCTGGAACAAATGCATCAATTTCCTCTTTAAACTTTGTTTTATTTCCTGATTGTGAAGCTAAATGAATAGTTGGTGTCCAAAAACCTGAAACGCAAATACAATCACATTGAATATTTTCTATTTTACCAAGTTGTTTTTTGTCTTCTGAAATACTTGCAATATCTGCAGATTTTACTTTTTTATATCCTTGTGCTGCAACCACAACATATGAATTTTTAATATTAATTCCTAAATTTTTTGCTTCATCAATTATTTCTGACTCAGGTTTTTTTCTTGAGTCTAAAACAACTGGATCTACTCCATATTTTTTAAATTCAATTGCTGTTTCGTATCCACTATCATTGTTTGTAAATACTAACGGTTTTCTTCCAACTAAAACACCATATACTTTTAAGTATTCTTTAGCAGCTGAAGAAAGCATAACTCCTGGCGTATCATTATTTCCAAAAACTATTGGTCTTTCAATTGATCCAGAGGAAATCAAAACTTCTTTTGCACGAATGTACCATAGTCTTTTATTAGGATGATATTTTTTAGTTGATGGCAAATGATCACTAACTTTTTCTGACATCACAAGCATGTTGTGATCATAGTATCCAAAAATTTGGGATCTATTTTTTACAACAACATTTGGCATTGTTTTAAGTTCTGCAATTATTCCCTCAGCCCAATCTTTTCCTGATTGGTTACCAATATTGACATCGCTTGTTAATAAAGATCCACCAAATCTTGGTTTGTCTTCTGCTAAAATAACTTTAGCTCCATTTTTTGCTGCAGCATACGCACCTGCCAATCCCGAAGGTCCTGAACCTGCGATTAATAAATCACAATATTCGTATTTATGTTCATACCTTTCTTTATCATGTTTAGTTGAGGCTACGCCTAAACCAGCTGCTTTTCTTATAAAAGGCTCATAAATTCGATACCAAAAACTTTTTGGCCACATAAAAGTTTTGTAATAAAAACCTGCTGGTAAAAAAATTTTTAGAAAATTATTTATTGCACCTATGTCAAAATTAACACTTGGCCAACAATTAACACTTTTAGCCTCTAAACCCTCAAACAACTCCTGTTCTGTAGCTTTTATATTTGGCTCTGTTTCACCATTTCTGTAAAGTTGAACAACTGCATAAGGTTCATCTACACCTGCTCCAAAGAAACCTCTGGGTCTGTGATATTTAAAACTTCTTCCTACTAAATGAACTCCATTTGCTAATAAAGCTGAAGCTAATGTGTCACCTTCATAACCAAAGTAAGTTTTTCCATTAAATTTAAAAGATAATTTTTTATCTCTATTTATTAACCCGCCATTTTCAATTCTAAAAGCTTGAGTCATTAAGCAACTTCCTCATCAGCTTTGAAGGTTCTGAAAATTTCATGAGTTGTGGTATCTCTCTCAACCTTTATCCATTGTCTACATCCAGAAATATGTTGCCATAGCTCTAAATGCTTTCCTCTTAAACTTTTTCTATTGTAAACAAAATTATCCCATTCTTGATCAGAAACTTCTTTATTAAGTTCTGGTCTTTTAACACTTGCATCACCACCATACGAAAATTCATTTTGAGACCTCATTCCACAGTGCGGGCAATTTATATAAAGCATTTACGATATCCAGGTTTTTGTTCCAAGTCCCTTTTCATCAATAAGATGGCCAGTACTAAATCTATTTAAGCTATAACCAGCATTTAATTCGTGAACTCTATCTTGTGCAATTGTGTGTGCAAATGTCCATCCTGATGCAGGTGTGGCTTTAAATCCTCCATAGCACCATCCACAATTTAAATACAATCCTTCAATGTGTGTTTTATCAATAATTGGTGAACCATCCATTGACATATCCATTATACCGCCCCAAGTTCTCAACATTTTTAATTTACTTAAAAAGGGCATCATCGCTATTCCTTCAGTTAAAACGTGTTGTAATGTTGGTAAATTTCCTCTTTGAGCATAACTATTATACCCATCAAGATCACCTCCCATTACCATCTCACCTTTATCTGATTGACTTACATAAAAATGACCGGCACCAAATGTAACTACTTTATCTAAAACTGGTTTAACTGGTTCAGAAACACAAGCTTGAAGTAAATGTGTTTCAATTGGTAAAGTCATATTTAATTTTTCAGCTAATATATTTGTGCTACCAGCAACACAAATACCAACTTTTTTTGCTTTAATATTTCCCCTTGAAGTTCTTATACCTTTTATTTTTCCTGCGTTAACATCAAAACCAATCACTTCACAATTTTGAATTATATCTACACCCATAGAGTCTGCTTGTCGTGCATAGCCCCATGCAACAGCATCATGACGAGCAGTTCCAGCACTTGGTTGCATCAAACCACCAAAAATTGGAAATCTTACGTTGTCTGAAAAATCAGCCATTGGAATAATTTCTTTAACTTGCTCTCTATTTAAAAGAACTGCATCTATTCCATTTAATCTCATCGAATTTCCTCTTCTCGCATATGCATTCATTTGTGCATCAGAATGCGCAAGGTTAATTATTCCTCTTGGAGAAAACATTACATTGTAGTTCAGATCCTGACTCATCTTTCTCCATAAATCCATTCCAAACTCACTGAACAATCCATTTTCATCGTGCATATAATTGGATCTAATAATTGTAGTGTTACGTCCTACATTTCCTCCTCCAATCCAACCTTTCTCGATAATTGCAACTTTTGTAATGTTGTGCTCTTTGGCAAGGTAATATGCGGTAGCTAATCCATGACCACCACCACCTATAATTACAACATCATATTCTTCTTTAGGTGTTGGATCTTTCCAGGCTAAATCCCAATATTGATGATTAGAAAAAGCATTTTTAACTAAGTTAAATATTGAATACTTCTGCATCAAATAATTTTATAACAAAGAATATAAATAGTGCTTATTTTTTTTATATATATTTTTTAGAAGTTTCCAAATATCTCAAAAAAGGATAAGAAGTCACAGGTAAATGTTTTTAACTTAAAGGATTATTCATGAGCGATGTAAAGTCAGATATTCAGATAGCTAGAGAAGCTAAAATGCAACCAATTAATGATATTTTAGCAAAGATAAATGTCCCTGATGAGAGTGCAGCTTTCAGCCCAATGGGAAGACACATCGCAAAAATAAATTTGGAATATTTAGACACTCTTAAAGATAAACCAGATGGAAAATTAATTTTAGTAACTGCAATCACTCCAACTCCAGCTGGTGAAGGTAAAACAACTACTTCTGTTGGATTGAATGATGGATTAAATAAAATCGGAAAAAAATCTATTGTTTGTTTAAGAGAACCAAGTCTTGGTCCTTCTTTTGGAATGAAAGGTGGTGCAGCTGGCGGAGGATATGCTCAAGTTGTTCCTATGGAACAAATAAATTTACATTTCACAGGTGATTTTCATGCAATCACATCAGCTCACAATCTGTTATCTGCATTAATTGATAATCATATTTATTGGGGAAATAAATTAGACATAGACGTTAGAAGAATTGTTTGGAAAAGAGTTATGGATATGAATGATAGATCTTTAAGATCAATAAATATAAATCTAGGTGGTGTTGCTAATGGATTTCCAAGAGAGGATGGTTTTGATATTACTGTTGCATCAGAAATAATGGCAATCTTTTGTTTGTCGAATGATCTAGAAGATTTAGAGAAAAGAATTGGGAATATTACAATTGGATATAACCGAGATAAAAAACCAGTTTATGCAAAAGATTTAAATGCTCAAGGGCCTATGACTGTTCTTCTTAAAGAAGCCATTAGACCTAACGTAACACAAACATTAGAAAACAATCCTGCAATTATACATGGTGGTCCTTTTGCAAATATAGCACATGGATGTAACTCAGTTATTGCAACAAAAACTGGATTAAAACTTGCAGATTACGTTGTAACAGAGGCAGGGTTTGGTGCTGATCTGGGTGCTGAAAAATTTTTAGATATTAAATGCAGAAAATCAAATTTAAAACCTAGTTGTGTAGTTATAGTTGCAACAATCAGAGCATTAAAAATGCATGGTGGAGTTGCAAAAGAAGATTTAAAAAACGAAAATGTAGATGCACTTAAAAAAGGATTGGTTAACCTTGAGAGGCATATTGAAAATGTTAAAAAATTTGGGTTACCAGTTGCAGTTGCTGTTAATCATTTTATCAAAGATACAGATAGTGAAGTAAAAGCACTAATAGATTTTTGCAATACTTTAGGTGTTAAAGCAAGCCTTTGTACTCATTGGGCAAATGGTGGTGAGGGAACAAAAGATTTAGCAGCACATGTTGCTGAATTATGCGAAAAAGATGAGGCAAAATTTAAATTCTTATACGAAAGTAAAACACCATTGTTTAAAAAAATAGAAACTATAGCAAAAGAAATTTATAGAGCTGATGAAGTAATTGCTGATACTAAAATAAGAGAACAACTAAAAAACTTTGAAGCAGCAGGATACGGTGAATTACCAATTTGTGTTGCAAAAACTCAATATAGTTTTTCAACTGATCCTAATTTAAAAGGTGCTCCATCTGGCCATGCTCTTCCAATAAGGGAGGTAAGACTATCATCAGGTGCTGAATTTATAGTTGTTATTTGTGGAGCGATAATGACAATGCCTGGTCTTCCAAGAGTTCCAGCAGCAGACTCAATTAAGTTAAATAAAAAAGGTGAAATAGAAGGTTTATTCTAAATTTAAATAGTCTAACCAGTTCTCCAATTCTCTCATTCTGGAAACTTTATCTAATTTATTATTCTCAATTTCTATGTGTTTGATGTGATTATCTATTTCATTCTCATCTTTAAAAGCCCCTTTTTCTAAAAGTCTTTTTTTTCTGAAAATAATCAAATTGATCATTTTATTATAAGTAATCTCAGGGTGGTATTGAAGACCCCATATATTACAGTTACCAACTTTAAAATTTATTCCTTGAACATTATTTATTGAGTTTGAAGCTAATAAAATTGAATTTTCTGGCATTGTTACGACTTCATCAAAATTAAATGCTGGTGTATTAAATTTTTGATCTTTATTTTTATAGAGTGGATGATTTAAACCATTGTCATTAATTTCTATATTTGAGGCAATACCTCTATGAGATCCTCTTGTGCATTTTTTTACTTCTCCACCAGCTGCGGTTACAGCTACTTGCATACCCCAACATATTGCTAAAATTTTTTTGATTTTTTGCTGACATTCTTTCATAAATTCAATTTGTCTTTTTATTTCTGGAGTATTGTTATAGATATTTAAACTACTACCACCCCAAATAAGACCATCATAGCTTTCAAGTGCATCAATATTTTGATAAATATTTTCATCTGAAGAAGGATTAACTACGTGAGTTTCTAATTTATCTGTGAAATAAGCTAAGCTATCTTTAAGGCTTTCTGTATGTGTTTGAATTCCAGCCTCAGAAAAACTTTGGTTTTCTTCTCGTAAGTTTCCTTCTACTATCAATATTTTTTTCATTAAAATAATTCTCCAGAAATGCTTTTCATATACATTTCTTTTAGATCATTTTGACTTAACTTTTTAGGATTTCCTCCTGTTGATGGATCTTCAAATGCCATTAAAGAAAGCTCATCTAAATCAATATTATTACAATCCATCACATCTGATAATTTGTTTGGAATATTTAAATTTTTTCTTAATTCCAAAATCCAATTTAAAAAACTATCAAAATTTTTATTTAAATTAAGATAATCACAAATTGATATTATTTTATTTTCAATTGATGATTTATTAAATGTTAAAACATAAGGCATAAATATTGCGTTTGATAAACCATGGTGAACATTGAATTTACCGTTTACAGGGTGGCTCAATGAATGGATTGCTCCCAGTCCTTTTTGAAACGCAGTCGAACCCATTGAAGCTGCAGAAAGTAAATCCATTCTAGCCTTAACATCTTTTCCATTTTTAAAGGCTTTAATTAATGAATTTTTAATTAATTTCATTCCTTCTATTGCCATACCATCAGCCATTGGATGATATCCTGGTGCACAAAACGCTTCTAAATTATGAGCTAGTGCATCCATTCCTGTTGCTGCTGTTAATCTTGGAGATAATTCTAGTGTAAGTAAAGGATCTAAAATAACAATCGAAGGTAACATTTTTGGGTGAAAAATAATTTTTTTTGCACCTGTTTCTTTATTAATGATTGCAGATGCTCTACCAGTTTCAGATCCAGTCCCAGCAGTGGTTGGAACTGCAATAATTTTTGAAATTTTTGAAATGTCAGCTCTTGTCCAGTAATCACCAATATCTTCGAAATCCCATAACGGTCGAGATTGTTTACACATAAATGCTATAGTTTTTCCAACATCTAAACCACTTCCACCTCCTAAAGCTATTACACCATCACAGTTCGAGTTATTATAAACTTTAACGCCTTCTTCTACATTTTCTCCAATAGGATTTCCCGTAAAATTAGAAAAGGTAGCTAAATTTTTAAAACTTTTTTTTAATCTTAATATTACATTTTTTATTAAGTCTAAGTTAATTAAATCCTTGTCTGTTACGAATAATGGATTTGAAATATTTAACTCTTTACAGGCTAAGGATAAATCTTCAATTCTATTTTCTCCTATCCACATAATGGTTGGATAATTCCAATTAATACCCATAACAAAATATAATTTTATTTTTTTAAAAATTGTTAGTAAGATATATTTATAAATTTATTAATGATAGGAAAAATTCTATGTCAAAAGTAGCAATCATAGGCGCTGGTCCATGTGGACTTTCAATATTAAGAGCATTTGAGCATTTAGAAAAAAAAGGAGAAAAAATTCCTGAAATAGTTTGCTTTGAAAAACAAGAAAGTTGGGGTGGTTTATGGAACTACAACTGGAGAACTGGTTCAGATCAATATGGAGATCCTGTACCTAACAGTATGTACAGATACTTATGGTCTAATGGACCTAAAGAGTGTTTAGAATTTGCTGATTATTCTTTTGATGAACATTTTGGAAAGCCAATTCCCTCTTTCCCTCCAAGAGAAGTGCTGCAAGATTATATTTTAGGAAGAGTGAGCAAAGGAAATATAAAAAGTAAGATTAAATTTAATACAAGAGTTACAAATACTAATTATAAAAATGATAAGTTTGAAATTAGCTACCAAGATAAAGTTAATAATAAAATTTTAAATGAAACGTTTGATTATGTGGTAATCTCTACAGGTCATTTTTCTGTACCTTTTATTCCTGAATATAAAGGAATGAATTCTTTCCCAGGAAGAATAATGCACTCACATGATTTTAGAGATGCAGAAGAGTTCAGAGGAAAAGATGTGATTGTTTTGGGAAGCAGCTATTCAGCTGAAGATATAGCCCTACAATGTAATAAATATGGTGCTAAAAGTGTAACGATTGGTTATAGGCATAATCCAATGGGCTTTAAATGGCCAAAAGGCATGAAAGAAGTCCATTACTTAGATGGGTTAGAAGGAAAAAAAGCTATATTTAAAGATGGAACAGAACAAGATGCTGATGTAGTTATTTTATGTACTGGATATCTTCATCATTTCCCGTTTTTAGATGAAAGTTTAAAATTAAAAACTCATAACAGATTATATCCACCAAAACTTTACAAAGGTGTTGTGTGGCAAGATAATCATAAACTTTTATACTTAGGTATGCAGGACCAGTTTCATACATTTAACATGTTTGACTGTCAGGGATGGTATGCAAGAGATGTGATCATGGGGAAAATCAAAATGCCTAGTGATGAAGAAATAAAAAAAGACATAAATAAATGGGTTTCAATGGAAGAAAAATTAGAAAATCCTGATCAAATGATTGATTTTCAAACAGAATATACAAAAGAGCTTCATGATATGTCTGATTATCCAAAAATAGATTTTGAATTAATTAGAAAACATTTTAAAGAATGGGAACACCATAAGGTAGAGGATATTCTAACTTATAGAAATAAATCGTTTTCGTCTCCAGTAACTGGATCTGTTGCACCAATCCATCACACACCTTGGGAAAAAGCGATGGATGACTCAATGAAAACTTTTTTAAACAAATAAAAATTTAATAATTTATTTTTAATTTTTTGTTTTTATTAATTGAATTTAATAATGCAATCATTAGTGGGATTTTTTTCTTATTAATTTTTCTTAAAATATAGGGGGCAATTTCATTGGCTAAATCAGCTCCTTCAATGGTATCATTTCTCATAAATTTCTTTTTTGCATTTTTAAAAGAAAATCCTTTACCTAAGTATTCTCCCATTTTGCTATTTCTGCCACCTACAGCACTCACATAAAGATCTCCAATACCAGCTAAACCATATACTGTTTCTTCTCTTCCTCTAAAAAATTTAATTAAGTATTTCATTTCATCTATTGATTTTCTGAATAAAGCAGAGGAAGTATTATTTCCTTGACCCGATCCAATTATCATCGAATAAATATTCTTAATAGCAGAGGAAAACTCAACACCTTTTACATCTGATGAATATTCTGTTTTGTAATAATGAGTTGAAATCATTTTTCCAATTTTTTTAGCAATACTTATATTTTTATTTGCTATTACAGTATAACTTTTTACCTTCCTTGCTAATTCTTTTGCTAAACAAGGTCCTTTTAATATTGAAATGTTTAAATTTTTTTTATTTAAATTTAATTGCTCAGACATACTTATTAATTTTTTACTTTTTTTTTGAAATTTTAAACCTTTTGTTAAAACAAGTATTAAAGTTTTTTGTTTAAGATCTTTTAGATAATTTTTTATCATGTCTATACCTACTGAGCTTACAGCAACGACTATTAAATCCCATTTTTCATTCAAAAGTTCAGGACTAAATTTCTTAAGATTGAGTTTATTTGATAAGTTAATTTTTAGAGCTGGATGAAATTTTTTTTTATTCTTTAATTTTTTTAGTAAATTTAGGTTATATGGTTCAGTCAAAGTTACTTTTTGATTGTTGTCAATTAAAGGAACAGAAAAAGCTGCACCCATTGCTCCTGCTCCAATTATTAAAACTTTTTTCATAAATATTATGCTAAAGTTTTTTTAATTGCTTGCTGCCAACCTTGCAATAAGTGATTTCTCAAATTTTTATCAATTTTTGGTATAAATTCCTTATCTTTTCTCCATGTATTTTTAATATGATTTAATGATTTAAATTCTCCTATTTGGTAACCTGCTAACAGCGCGGCCCCGAGAGCAGTCGTTTCTAAAATTTTAGGTCGAACTACTTTTAAATTAATTATATTTGCCAAAAATTGTGAGAACCAATTATTAGCTACCATACCACCATCAATTTTAACTATTCTGGGTTTTAAACCATCTTTATTCATTGAATAAAATAAGTCATTACTTTGATAAGCAACTGACTCAACGGTCGCTCTCACTAAAGTTTTCCAATCACTATCTCTTGTAAGTCCTGTTATTAAACCTCTTACATCAGGTCTCCAATAAGGTGCACCTATTCCACTAAAAGCTGGGACAACATAAACTTCATTGTTAGTTTTTGTTGATTTAGCTATTTTTTCAGTTTCGTAAGCATTGTTTATTAGTTTAATTTTATCTCTCAACCATTGTACCCCTGCTCCTGCTATGAAAATAGATCCTTCAAGAGCATACGTAGTCTTATTGTTCAATCGATAACAAATTGTGGTTAATAACTTATTTTTTGAATTAATTTTTTTTGATCCAGTATTCATTATTATAAAAGCGCCTGTACCATAGGTGCTTTTAATTGATCCTTTTTCAAAACAAGCTTGTCCTACAGCTGCAGCTTGTTGATCTCCTAAAACAGCTGAAATGGGTATTTCTTTTCCTATAACTCTCTTGTCTGTTTTTCCAAAATTATCTGCAGAATTTTTTACCTCTGGCAAGATGCTCCTTGGAATTTTTAATTTCTGTAAAATTTCATTATCCCATTTATTGTTATTGATATTAAACAACATAGTTCTACTTGCGTTGGTAGCTTCAGTTAAATGCTGTTTACCTTTAGTTAATTTCCAGATTAAGAAGGTATCTACTGTACCAAATAATAAATTATTAGTTTTTAATAACTTTTTTGAAACCATTACATTTTCTAAAATCCATTTTATTTTAGTGGCAGAAAAATAAGGATCTATAAATAATCCTGTTTTTTTTCTAAAAGTATTTTCATAATTTTTATTCTTTAGAGATTTACAATATTCCTGGGTTCTTCTATCTTGCCAAACAATTGCATTATAAACAGGTTTTCCAGTTTTTTTATTCCACAAAATTGTAGTTTCTCTTTGATTTGTAATTCCAATTGTAAGTATATGACCTTTTAAAATTTTAGCTTTTTTGATTACTCGTTTTAACGCTTTAAATGTTGTCGACCAAATTTCATTTGGATTGTGCTCTACCCAACCATTTCTTGGAAAGTATTGTTTAAATTCATATTGAGATATAAATTGAATATTGCCTTTAATATCAAATAGCACTACTCTCGAGGAAGTTGTCCCCTGGTCAATCGAGATAATAAATTTTTTCAAAATACTAATCTATACCGAGATGTTTTTTTCTTTTTCCAACCCAAGTTCTAATTAAGTTATCAAAAATTAAACCTATAAATGCAACGCAGATACCTAAAGTTAAACCGATTCCTGCCCCATTTTTATCTGAAAGTGCTTTTAAGATATACTGACCAAGATCCTCTGTTCCAATGAAGGCTCCTATTATCACCATGAATAAAGCAAAAACAATTGTTTGATTTAGACCAAGCATCATGTGTGGGAATGCTAGTGGAAATTCAATTTTTGTTAATCTTTGAAATTTATTAACTCCAGACATTGTTGCGGCCTCATGCAAACCAACCGGAACGCTTCTTAAACCTTCAATTGTGTACCTTGTTGCAGGAATTGTGGCATAAACAATTACTGCAATTAATACAGAAGTATCTGTAATCCCAAAAAGCATCATCACAGGAATTAGATATACAAATGATGGGAAAGTTTGAAAAATATCACAAACCCCTAGCATAAACGCAGCGGATTTTTTATTCTGAAAACATAAAGTGCCAACTGTAAATCCTATCAAACAAGAAATAACTACACCAAAAGTTGCCATATATAATGTAACTAGCGCTCTATCCCACCATGGGCTTAATGCTATAAATAAAGTTAAAGCAGCAACAACTAATGCTGAACGAATTCCTCCAATTAAATACCCTGCACCAACTGCTAGTACCAATGTAGCAACTGCAGGCATTCTTAAATATAAAGCTCTCATCGGCTGAAGCACATCTTGAATTAACCATGTATTGAATGCTTTAATATACACGAAGAAAGTATCAAAAATCCAATCAACTCCTTTATTCCAAAAATCTGCTGTTGATATTCCTTTGTTATGTGGAATTTCAAACAAGTAATTAAAACTACCTTTGAAAATAAAAGTGCCAACATATGCAAGAATTATTCCAATTACGAATGAAGCTGCAAAAAATATTACGTTTTTATTTCTTTGGAAAAATGTCAGATTACCAAAATAATCTGTTTGTTTATTTGCCCAAGCTAAAGACATTTTATCAAGAAGAATTGCAATTAAACTAATACACAATCCTGCTTCCAATGCTAATCCAATATTAAGTTGGTTCAAAGCTAATAATAAGTTAAATCCTAAACCTTTTGCACCAATGAAAGCAGATATGACTGCCATTGAAAAACAAACCATAATAACTTGGTTAACTCCAATTAAAATATCTCGTCTTGCTGTAGGAATTAACACCTTGAGCATTAGTTGCCAATTTGTACACCCACTCATTCGTCCTGCTTCAATAACTTCTGGAGGTATAGCCCTTAAACCCAATATTGTAAGTAATATCATTGGCGGAACTGCAACAACCATAGTAATTATTACAGCAGCATGATCTCCAACTCCAAATAGAACAAGTGCAGGAACTAATACAGCGTATTGTGGCATTGTCTGCATCACAAGAAGAATTGGGTACAATGCTTTTTCAATACGTTTGCTTTTGTAAGCTGCAATACCAAGACCTAAACCAAAAATAAATGAAAGTGGAGCCGCAACAAGTATAAAAGACAGTGTTTGCATTGAAGGTTTCCATTGACCAAATATAGAAATATAGATCATTGTTAAACCTGCAAACAAAGCTAATCCTTTTCCACTTAATTTATAAGAAAGTATCGCTGCTCCAGCTGCAACAATAGTCCAAGGTAAACCTGGTAACTCTAACCAAGGATAAGCATCAATAAAATCCCAACTAGTGAATGCAACAATAGTTTCTAAGCCCCCCAATAAAATTTCTCTAATTAATTCAATTAAAAAAGTCATGAATGCAGTTAAATTTCTACTTATCTGTAAAAGTATTGGTCGAGTTTTAAATTCTTGAGTATCTTCGTTCCAAAACTCCATTGGCATCCACTCATTCATTAAGAAAAATAAAGAATCATTTATCCAAATAGGCAACCATCCTAGAAGTGGAGGTAATCTCCAAAATACATCAAAGGCATAATACCTAACCTCTTTACCTAGAAAAAAGTAAACACTTTGGTTTGGATCTTTAACAAATTCTGCCTGGCCTCTTATAAATTTATAAGTTTCAGGAACATCAATAGCAAAACATAAGGCAAAAAATACAATTAACAAAAATAACCATTGAAATAATTTTGGATATTTTTTTAAATACTCCATATTTTAACTACCGTTTTTTCTTCCTCCAAAAACTGTATCTATTATTTTTGAAGGTTTAATTGATCCTACAATATTATTATTTGAGTCAACTACTCCTACTAATTTTTCTTGAGTAAGTATTTTTTCTGCAACATTTTCTATAATTTCATCTTTTGATACTTTTAAATCTCCTAAATCATCTTTACTTGAAGCATCCATTACATCCTCAATAATCAAAACCTTCTCTCTCGGCACTTCTTCGGTAAACTTTCTTACATATTCAGTTGCTGGGTTTAGCACGATATTTGCGGGTGTATCTAATTGTTCAATTATACCATCTTTCATAATCGCTATACGATCAGCTAACTTTAATGCCTCATCAAAATCATGGGTAATAAACATAATTGTTTTTTGTAATTTTTCCTGAAGTCTTAAAAACTCATCTTGCATTTCTTTTCTTATTAATGGATCTAATGCAGAAAAGGGTTCATCTAAAAACCATATATCTGGTTCCACAGCTAATGATCTTGCGATCCCTACTCTTTGTTGTTGCCCGCCTGAAAGCTCTCTTGGAAAATAGTTTTCTCTTCCGTCAAGTCCAACTAGTTTTACCATTTCCATTGCTCTATTAATGCTATCTTCAGTATTGGTACCTTTGATCTGTAGTGGGAAAGCAATGTTTTCAACTACTGTTTTATGAGGTAACAAAGCAAAGCTTTGAAAAACCATTCCCATTTTATTCCTTCTAAGCTCAATAAGCTCTTTATTATTTAGTTCTAATAAATCTTGACCTTCAATAAAAATTTTTCCACCAGTAGCATCTGTTAATCTTGAAATACATCTTAGAAGTGTTGATTTGCCTGAACCAGATAGTCCCATTACTACCAACATTTCTCCTTTGGCAACTTCAAAAGAGGCGTTGTTTACTCCAACTATACATCCTTTTTCTTGGAAAGTTTTTGCATCTACATTACCGTTAGACTCTTCAAGCATCTTTTTGGCATTTTCTCCAAAAATTTTGTAAACCGATTCACATTTGATTACAATTTCAGACATAAATTTTTTTAAAGTTATCTTAAATTAAATAAAATTAAAATGTTAATAATTGTTACCTTTCTTAATTAAAAATTTTTAATAAAATAAACTCTAGTATCAATTCCTGTGCTTAAAAAACTTAAAGCTTCTCCACTTATAGTAATACTTTCATCAACACCTACATTATTTCCACTAACCGTAAAACCAGCAAAACATTTGCCTTTTTCTTTGTCCCATTTTACAAAAGTTTCATCAATTTTATTTCCATTAATTGTATAAAGCTCATGTGCTCTAAAATTTAAAAAATTTGCACCCATTATTGCTCTTTGTGGAATTAGTTTTGTAGCTTTACATACCTGTTCATATACCTCATCTGTCAATTTATAGTGATCTGTGCCATCAAATGAAACTAATATTCCTGAAGGCAATTTAGATATTAATTCACTAAGCTTTTTTTCCTCAGCAATTCTTTCTTCTTCTAATTTCATTCTTTTTACTAAGTCATCACCTTGACCAAAAATTCCATTTAAAATGCTGAAAGACATAATCACTACAAGAGTAATAATTATGAGACCAATAAATTCTCTTATTGATTCATGTAAAGCTTTTATTTTATTAAGATAATTTTCTTTTGACATTATTCTTGTAACTTACCGTTTTTCCAAATGCCTGATTTTTGTTTTCCATCTGCCCAAGTAAATGTTCCTTGGCCATTCATAAAACCTTTGGACCACTCTCCTTCATAAGTAGACCCGTCAGGAAAAGTTAAAGTTCCTTGTCCGCTCCATTCACTATTCTTAAATTCCCCTTTATAAATATAACCATTAGGCCATGTTTCGATACCTTGACCTTGTTTTTTTGTGCCAACCCACTCACCTTCATAAGTAGTTTTATCTGTATAAACCCATTTACCATAACCGTTTTCACAGTTGCCTTCTTTACAACCAGTGCTTCTTGCTAAAACAGAGGACGAAGCTAATAACCCTATAATTATAGTAATAATAATTTTATTCATTTTAATATTTTACACAAAATCATTTAAAAAAAAATCAGACTTTTTTTTCCCTTTTTTTACATGAATAGAAAAATATATATTTTTCTGAGTTTTCACTTTTAATATTTTTAGTAATTTCATGGATTAATTCACCTGATTTTCTAGTTACAATAGCAGATTCTGAATAATTTTTTTCTGCATCAATTGCTTTAAATAAAACAACATCTTTATTAACAATTTTAACGTTTAGTTTTGTAGATTTTGAAAGAAATAAAGAAAGCCCATCTATAAAAAGTGTTTCGGGTTTTATTGCTTTAATTTGAAATTTATCTAAATCCTTGTCTTTTAATTCTTCTGGTAAAAAAGTTTTGTAATTATATTCTAAATTTTTAATTATTTTTTTTTCTAGCTTACATTTTAAACTTAAATTAATATTTTCTTGTATATTTATATTTTTTGCAAAAGATAAATTAAAAAAAAATAAACTTAATAGAACAACTAAAAAAAATTTTTTAATCATAGTTAGTCATACTTAAAAAAAATCTCCCCCAACTACGTTGGGAGAGATTATAAATTTAAACTTTTACCTTATTTGGTAAATGCTTGCCAAACTGACTTATTATCAGCTAACCATTTTTTAGCTGCATCTTCGTGAGTCATTTTGTCAACGTCAACTAAAGCTGCCATTGCACCAATTTGACTTGTAGAGAATGACATTTTCTTAAACGCTGCTGCTGCATCAGGATGAGTTTTTGGGAAATCCTCATGAACTGCTTTTTTCAAGTATCCATCAGGAGAACCACATTTACCATCTCCACCATCTTCTGGTCTGCAACCAGCTGTGTATGGAGGGAAGTCAATAAATGTAAAACCAGCACCATCTGTAAAGTTAGGCGTCCAGTTGAAGATAATTGTTCCTCTTCCTTCTTTTTCAGCTGCAGATAATTCTGCCCAAAGTGCATCAGCACTTCCAGCAAATTTAACCCACCATAAGTCACCTAAACCTAGTGCATCAACCCTTTGTGGAATTAAGTCACCATGCCAAGTTTGTGGACCTTCCAACATTCTTCCTTTTCCATCTGGAGAGTCAGGTGTTGTAAAGTTTTTTGCACAATCTGGATTTTTTAAAGCTGTCCAATCTGGTAGACCTGGGCATAATCCTTTTTCAGCAACCCAGTTTGGATATCCCATATCCTCAAGAGTTCTTGCTTCATGATCACCCCAATCTAATAAACCACCTTTATCTAAAGCAGTAGTAAATGATTTACCGAATGCAGATTCCCATACCTCGTGAGATATAGTTACATCTCCAATTCTAATTGACTCATAAACTGCTTGTGAGTCAGCGTTTACGTATTTTACGTTATTACCCATACTTTCGAAAATTCCACCAATAACATAAGCCATTACAATTTGAGATGACCAGTTATGTGTTGGGATTACGATGGGCTTTTTGCTATCAGCATTTGAAATTCCTGCAAAACTTACAACAGAAATAACTAGAGCAGATAGTAAAGATATTATTTTTTTCATATATACCCCTCTATTATTAATATATTAATACTTAAAGTATGTTCCTATTTAAAGTTATAGTCAACTCGTTTTGATTATATTATGGTCTCACTTAAATTTAAAAAATGTTAGGCACAAGCAAAGATATCAAATATCCTGGTTTGAATATTTTACCACCTGGAGTTGAAAGACATGTTGTTAATGGTGGTGGTCTAACTGGTTTTCAGATTTTTCCTGATGATGAAGTAGAAATAATCAATAATGAAGGAAATCAAATATGTGAGATTATTTGTTTTGGAAAAGATGGAAATTCAGATCTTGGAATTTTAAATCTTAAATCAAACAATGAAAAAAACTTTATAAGAAATATTCTTAATGGGAATGATGAAACAATTTTAGCGACCAACTATCAGTTAAAAAAAAGAAATTTAAAAATTTCTAATTCAAAATCATCAATTATATTTGATCTAGACGCAGAACCTGGTGAAAAAATTAAATTAAAATCAAAAGATAAATGTTACGCAATATTTTCAGCACCTGGCGAAGATATGGATGTTACAAAACAAAATCCACCAACTGATTTAACTATATTTGTTAAAAGAGCTAAAATTGTTAATGATAAGGAATTAAATGTAATTCCTGATCCTGTTTTCGAACCTACTTACGAAGAAAATATAAATAAAGAAACTTCAATATCTTATGAGGTTAAAGAAGGAGATTATATTCAGGTGATAAGTCCAACTGGCAGACAATGCTCTGACTTTGTGGCTTTCGACACAAGAAAATTAGAAAAAGGAATTGAAAAAGGATTAGACTGGCAAACCACGAGAACATTCATGGGTAATACTTTCCCAGGACCAGGTTTGTTCTCTAAATTTTATGATACAGATCATGAGCCACTTGTTGAAGTAATAAGAGATACTGTTGGTAAACACGATACTTTTAATCTTGCATGTACTTCAAAATATTATGAAGATGCGGGGTATTTTGGTCACCCAAACTGTTCGGATAATTTAACTGAAAGTATGTCGAAATATGGTGTTCAGAAACAAAAAGGTTGGCATGCAATTAATTTATTTTTTAACACCTCAGCTGGAGGATTGAATTCTGTTATTTCTGATGAATCTTATTCAAGGCCTGGAGATTATGTAATGTTTAAGGCTTTAAAAGATTTAACAATAGGAACAACTGCATGTCCAAGTGATATAGATCCTTGTAATTCATGGAATCCTACAAATATATTTGTTAGAACTTACGATAAAAATAAAGAATTTAGAAAGTCATTTGGTTTTAGAATGAAAACAGACTCTGAAAATAAACTTACTAGAAATTCTGGCTTTTATGAAAGAACTTCAAAATTAACTAGAAACTTTGTTGATGCTAGAGGTTTTTGGCTTCCAAATGATTACACCAAGCATGGTTTGGTTAATGAGTACAACGCTTGCAGAAATGATTCTGTATTAATTGATCTATCATCACTAAGAAAATTTGAAATAATTGGTCCTGATGCTGAAGAGTTAATGAATTACACTCTTACAAGAAATATAAAAAAACTTTCTGTTGGACAGGTTGTATATTCTGCAATGTGTTACGAAAATGGAATGATGTTCGATGATGGAACTCTTTTAAGATTAAGCGAAACAGGTTTTAGATGGATATGTGGAGATGAGTATGGTGGAGAATGGCTTAAAGAAATTGCAAAGAAAAAGAATTTTAATGCTATTGTGAAAAACTCTACTGATCAAATTAGCAATGTATCTTTGCAAGGTCCAAAAAGTAGAGAAATTTTAAAAAAAATTATCTTTACACCACCTACACAGCCTTCGATAGATGAATTGGGCTGGTTTAGATTTACAATTTGTAGAATAGAAGAGCTTCAAGGTATTCCGTTAATTGTTTCTAGAACAGGTTATACTGGTGAGTTAGGTTATGAAGTTTGGTGTCATCCAAAACATGCTCCTGAAGTTTGGGATAAATTAATGGAAGCAGGTAAAGATGATGGATTGATACCAGCAGGATTTGCTGCCTTAGACAAACTAAGAATTGAGGCAGGTTTAATTTTATATGGCGCAGAGTTTGATGGAGAGCAAGATCCTTTTGAAGCTGGTATTGGTTTTGCCGTTCCACTGAAAACAAAAGAAGAAGATTTTATTGGTAAAGAGGAATTGATTAAAAGAAAAGCTAACCCACAAAAGAAATTGGTAGGCCTAGAACTTAATGGAAAAGAAATAGCAGGACACGGAGACTGTGTTCATATTGGAAGATCACAGGTTGGTATAGTTACCAGTGGATGCTTGTCCTCTACTTTGAATAAAAATATTGCTCTTTGCAGAATAGATATTCAATACTCAGAAATCGGTACTGAAGTTGAAATAGGTAAAATCGATGGTCATCAAAAAAGGATTGGTGCTAAAGTTGTTGGTTTTCCATTCTACGATCCAACCAAATCAAGAGTCAGAGCTTAAAAATAATGCCAAAAGAAAAAAAGACGTTATTAGATTTTTGGGAAGATCAAATGAGACAATCTCACACCGCTAGTAACTATTTTTTTAGAAAATCTCCTTCTCACTATCATATGATGTTATTAGTTATGTCTGCACATAAAGAAAATAAAAAACTATCTGTAGAAGAACTTAAAACTAAATTATTTAAAACATCTAGACCAAAATCTGCATTAATTATTACTGAAGCTTGTGAAAAAGGATTCTTTCGTCTTGAAAAAACATCAACAGACCAAAGGATAAAAAATATAATTCCTAGTGATTCATTTATTAAAGAATTTAATGAATACCTGGATACCTTAAAAAATATAAGTTATTAGCGATAAATTTCATAAAAATCGAAATATCTAAATTATATATATAATTTTTAGTTCTATAAAAAATTATATTAATTACTATTTGCAAAAAATAATGTTTTCACATGACGACATTACCTTCGAAAGCAAAAGTAGTTATAATCGGTGGTGGAATTCACGGTCTAAGTACTGCTTGGAAACTTTCTGAAACTTACAAAAATCCTGGTGACATCGTTGTCTTAGAAAAAAAAGATACTGCTGCTGGTGCAAGTGGAATTGCTTGTGGAGTTGTAAGAAATAATTATTTCCAACCAGCAATGAGAGAATTAATGGCTCACTCAGTTTCTGTGTGGGAAAGTGATCCTAAAGCATTTAAATATAACCCAGTTGGTTATTTACAAATATCACCTGAGGTAATGCACGAAGATGTTGCAACTATTTACGAACAACAAAAAGCTATTGGATACGAGTCAGTATTTATAGAAGGTGAAAAAGATTGTTCGAATTATATGAAGGGTATTTTTGATGATTGGCAAGCACAAGGTATTACTTCTGTACTTCATGAAAAAAAAGGTGGATACGCGTTTAACAAAGATTCAATTAAAGCACTAGAGAGTAAATCTACATCAAATGGTGTGCAAGTAATGAAAGGTGTAAAAGTTACAGGATTTAAAAAAGGAAGTAACAGTCAAGCTGTTACAGGAGTAGAAACAGACAAAGGTACAATTGAGTGCGAACAGGTTGTTATCGGTGCAGGTCCATGGGCGAGAGATTTTTGGAATATGTTAGAGTTACCTAAAACTGCTAACATTAAAGGCAAAGACGGTAAAATGCATGTAACAGATATGTGGACATATTGGATGTTACAAGAAGGTGTTATTGGTGTTGAACCTGATTTTTTGAAAACAAATGATGGCAAACAACCACCTGTAGTTCATGTAGATTCGACTGCTCCGTTATATTCAGACAAAACTAAAAAATTATTAACAGATAAAATTTGGGGAATTTATTACAAACCTGACATTGAAGGTTTAGGTGTTCAAGGTGGTACTTCACCTTACATAGTCAAAAAACATTTTGATCAAGTTAATGTTGATCCTTATGGAATTGAGTCACCTGAATATCAAACAACTGATGCATTTAGTGAAATGTGGTGTTCAGCTTTAGCACATTGTCAAAAAAGATTTGAAGGTAAATCTGATTTATATAGAAAAGGACCTTCGGGTGGTCTTGGATGCATGACGCCAGACTCTTTTCCAATTTTTGATAGATTTTTTGAAAACGTTTACATGATTGCAGATGCAAACCATGGATACAAAATGATTGGTGTTGGTGAGCTTGTTGCAAAAGAAATTCTTGGTACTGAAAGTGATTTATTAAAACCATTTAGATTCAACCGTTACGAGAAGGGAGAACTTCACCCTACTTCGAACAGTCCGTTTCCTTGGAGCTAGACTCTAAGCCTAGACACAAATAAATTTTTCAGCTACGTTTGAATAAATTAAATTCATTGAGGGGTGAAAATGACAGATCTAGAAAAACACGTTAACCAACCTGGACGTGCAAAATTAGTAAAAGACGTAAGAGCTAAAATTAAAGAATTAGGAATAACTTATATTTATTTTCAATTCATTTCAGTCACTGGAAGAGTTGTTGGAAAAGGTATCCCTGCTGACCATTGGGAAAGAACTGCAGAAAAAGGTTTTCAATTAGTTTATGGTTCTACTGCAAATTTATTCTTAGATCGTCATAATAATTACATCGGCTACGGACCAGAAGCTATGGAGCTTGTGGGAATTCCTGATCCAGAAACTTTCGTTCAATTACCTTGGGACAAAAGAGTTGCAAGAGTATTTTGTACATGTTTCAGAAACAGAGAAGAACGAGAAAATCCAGGTGGTCATTTAACTTCTGACTGTAGAGGAAATTTAAGAATTTTCATGGATGAATTTAAAAAGAAACATGGATTAGAATTAAGAGTAGGTACAGAGCCTGAAATGATGTGGTTAACTAAAAACGAAGATGGAACACCTTCAGGAAAAGGTTTCTCAAAACCTTTCTGTTACCATATTGATCAATTTGAGTCTTTAAGACCAGTATTTATGAAAGTAATAGAATACGCTAACGCAATGGGTCTTGATATGATTCAGGGTGACCATGAGGATGCACCAGGTCAATTAGAATTAAACTGGACTTACGATAACGTTTTAAGAAATGCAGATAGATTATCTACTTACAGACAAATTTGTGCTCAAGTTGCAAGAGAACATAATTTAATTGCTTGCTTTATGACAAAACCTTTTATGGGTGTTTCTGCAAGTGGATGTCATACAAATATGTCTTTATGGAAAGGTGGAACTGTTAAAGTAAATAAACTTGGCCATAAATCTTTACCAGGGGTTGATGGAGTGTTTAGTTATGTTGAGGGTGGAACAAATACTTTCATGCCTGATACAAAGGATATGCAAATGCCAGGTAAAATTGGTTTACAATCTATTGCAGGTATCATGAAACACTTGCCAGCATTAACGGCTCTTGGATCTTCAACTGTAAATTCTTACAGAAGATTATGGGATCAAGGATTTTGGGCTCCTGTTTACGCTGACTGGGGATATCAAAACAGAACTTGTGGTTTAAGAGTTTCTGCTCCAGGAAGATTTGAGTATAGATCAGTAGACTCGATGCACAATCCTTACTTATTAGGTGCTGCTTTATTAAAAGCTTGCGATGAAGGTATAAGTAAGAAAATGAAACCAGCAGCTCCAGAATCTAGAAATATTTATGAAGCTCAAAAAGCTGGTAAAGATGTTAAAAAACTTCCATTAAGTTTAGGTGAAGCTTTGGATAGACTGGCAGAGGATGAAGTAATCAAATCTGCAATGCCAGATGAAATGTATAAAGTTTTCCATTGGTACAAAAACGATGAGTGGGAAAGATTTCTTGGTGCAACAACACAATGGGATCTGGATACTTATCTTGATTGTCTACCGTAGGTCACAGAAATAGATAGAAAGGGTATAAATATATGTGTGGGATAGCAGGTTTAATTCATAGAGGAAAATCTTCTAATGTTGGAAGTGAATTGCAAGGCATGCTTCAAGCATTAAAACATAGAGGAGAAGATTCAACAGGTTACGCTTTATATGGCGATACTGATGGTAAAAATTTCATCATGCGTTTTAAAGTTGGAGAAAACGTTGGAGAAGGAAGTTCATCAGTTATGGAGGATGTATCTGTTTACGATGAAAGAAAAAAAATTGTAGATGAAACTCTTTCTGAAATGGGAGCTAAAATAGTTAAAGAAGAAAGAACTCTTCCATACTCTTTAAGGTATGAAATTGACTACAATGTTAAAGACCTTTTGGAATTTTCACAACGTATAGAAAGTATTCCAGGTGTTGAAATTCTTTCTATGGGTAAATCATTAGAAGTGATTAAAGATCTAGGAAACGCTAAAATGGTTTGTGACAGATATAGCTTAGATAAAGTTGTTGGAACACATGCTATAGGTCATGCTAGAATGGCTACAGAGTCTGGTGTAGATATCAAATCTGCCCACCCTTTCTGGGGATATCCATTTAGCGATGTATCTGTAGTTCATAATGGACAATTAACAAACTACTGGAATAACAGAAGAGTTTTAGAAAACAAAGGTATGAGATTTATGTCTGAGTGTGACTCAGAATTAATTGCAGTTTACCTTGCTGAAAAAATGAGAGATGGAGCAACTTTAGAAGAAGGAATGAAAGCATCTTTAACTGGTTTAGATGGTGTTTTTACTTACTTTGTTGCAACAAAAGACTCTTTAGGAATGGCAAAAGATACTATGGCTGCAAAACCTTTGGTCTTATATGAGTCTGATGATTTGGTTGCTATGGGGTCTGAAGAAATTGCAATTAGATCTGTATTACCACAAGAAATTGATACATATGATCCGTTTGATGGGGAGGTGAAAGTATGGCAAATCTAAAAACAGTTTCAAAAAAATCAAAAGCCCAATCAATGGGTATGCACACAGAAGTATTAACAGGAAGAACTCAACAAAAATTCTTTAATCCTGATGAAGCAGAAAACTTTTATTACTTTGGTACATACGATGTAGATTTCAATAAACGAACAGAGCTAGATGTTAAAGACATGACAGCTCCTGAGGCTAATAAAGAAATCGATAACTTAATGAGCCAAGGATATGGAACAATAGTTATTAAAAACCCTCAAGGTAAACACAGTCTTGGAGTTGGTATTTTGAATAAACTGAATTTAATTTTTGAAGGAAGTTTAGGATACTTTGGAATGGGTTCTTGTGATGGTCCAATAGTTAGAATTAATGGAAGAGTTGGATGGTCATGTGCAGAAAATTTAATGGCTGGTAAAGTAGTAATCGAAAAAAATGCTGGATCTTGTTTTGGCGCAGCAATTAGAGGTGGGGATTTAATTTGCAAAGGTAGTGTTGGTGCCAGAACTGGTATTGATATGAAAGGTGGAACTATAATAATTGGTGGTGACGCTGGTGCCTTTACTGGTTTTATGATGCAAAGAGGTAGAATTATTATCCTTGGAGATGTAGGGATAAATTTAGGTGACTCGATGTACGATGGGACAATTTTCGTAGGTGGAGAAATTGGATCATATGGTAGTGATGCTGTAGACGCTGAGTTAACTAAAAGTGATCAAGATTGGCTAAAGAGAAAATTAAAAGTAGCTGAGATTGGTGAAAATTTTGACGTTAGTAAAATGAAAAAAATTGTAGCAGGTAAAAAACTTTGGAATTATGACAATTTGGAACCTACAGAGAAGAAGGGAGCAATATAATGCCTAAGAAAAAATCTAAAAAAGTTAAAAAAAATGGAAAAGGTGTTGGTGGAAAAGCTGATGTCCATGCACATGAAGAAGGTAAAAGAAATAAAAGTTTATTAGGTCATAATGCTATCTTCACACCTGAAGTAATAGACGACATTCATATTAAATCTCAATTAGGAAGATACAGAATGCGAGGAATGGCATTGATGAAAAAAATTCCTACATTTGATGATTTAGTTTTCTTACCTGGAACACTAACTAGATTTGTAATCGAAGGTTACAGAGAAAAATGTGAAACGAAAACTGTTATTGGACCAAGATGTGAAAATCCAATTGAGTTAGATATTCCAGTTTATATTACAGGAATGAGTTTTGGTGCCCTTTCTTATGAAGCAAAAACTGCTTTAGCAAGAGGAGCAACTATGGCAGGTAGTGCTACATGTTCTGGTGAAGGTGGAATGATACCTGATGAGAGAAGATATTCTGAAAAATGGTACTACCAATGTATTCAATCAAGATATGGTTTTAATCCTCATCATGCACAATTAGCAGATGGTATTGAAGTATTTATTGGACAGGGTCAAAAAGTTGGAATGGGCGGACACTTAATGGGTCAAAAAGTTACTGACCAAGTTGCTGAGATGAGATCATTACCATCTGGTATTGACCAAAGATCTCCAGCGAGACACCCTGACTGGTTAGGACCAGATGATTTAGCTTTAAAAGTAGAAGAGCTAAGACAATTAACAAAAAATAAAGTGCCAATTCAATTAAAATTAGGTGCATCTAAAGTTTATGATGATGTGCGTATGGCTGCAAAATGTGACCCTGACTCTATTTACTTAGATGGAATGGAAGGATCTACTGGAGCAGGTCCACATATCGCTGCTGCAAACACTGGTATTCCTGGTATTGCTGCAATTCGAGAAGCTAGAAGAGCAATCGATGATGTTGGAAAAACTGGAAAAGTAACATTAATTTATGCTGGTGGAGTAAGAGACGGTGCTGACATGGCTAAAGCTTTGGCTCTTGGAGCTGATGCAATAGCTATTGGTACAGGATCAATGATTGCATTAAACTGCAACAAAGATATCCCAGAAGCAAACTTTGAAAAAGAAATGGGAGTAAAAGCAGGTGAATGTTATCACTGTCATACTGGACGTTGCCCAGTTGGTGTTGCTACTCAAGATCCTAAATTAAGAGCAAGATTAAACCCTGATGATGCTGCATTAAGAGTTTATAACTATCTTCACTCAATGACTTTAGAGGCTCAGCTTTTAGCAAGAGCTTGTGGTAAAACAAATATCCACTCTCTAGAGCCTGAAGATTTAGCTGCTTTAACATCAGAAGCATCAGCTTTAGCAAAAGTTCCGTTAGCTGGAACTAACTACACAGTTGGTGTTGATAACTACCACAAAATATAGAGGTAACTATGCCAAAGAAAAAAAATAAAAAAGTAGCAAAAACAAAAGAGATCAAAGGTCAGTTAGGTAAAAAGAAAGAGACTGCCAGAGAAAAAATGATTGGTCAGTCTATTGGTTACAGATACGATGTTAATCTTTTACCTGACTATTCTAAACTAACTCCTTTTCTTAAGAAATATATAGAAGCAATGGGATGGGATGATTTAAATTGGTTGGAAGATGTACATATGGGCTATGAAGAAGACAGACCTGCGGTATTCTGTAGAAATGCAAATGGATGGGTTACAATTCCGAAATCAATAAAACTACCAAATAATCAGCAAGATAGAGATATGATTGCAAGAGAACTTTTGGTTAAGTTTCAAATGTCTCCAAAACATCCACTTGTTGATTTAAAAAAAGCTTATTTAAAATTTTAATAATTCAATTAAGAGTTGATTATTTTTAAAAACCTAGTGAATATACTAGGTTTTTAAACCTTTTTATATTTGTATCGAATCACAAAATTTAATAGGCTTCCATAAACTAATATGGAGAGAGAATATGACTGATCAGTTAGGTGCTCTTACAACCATATTTACAGAATTTTACTACTGGGTAACAGTAGTGCTGATGTTCTTAATTCACGTCGGTTTCTGTATGTATGAAGTTGGAGCTTCTCGATACAAACACCATCAACATACTCTTATGAAAAACACTATGCTGATACCTTTGGTAACAGTAACTTGGTTTTTCTTTGGTTGGTGGATTTATTGGGCATTCCCAACAGGACCGGGAATTGCGCCTTCAATAATGAATGAAAGCACTGCTCTAATCACAGACGAGTCTGCGTTTAGTGCTACATGGTACACAGCAACAAGTGAGTTAATGGCTGTCAATTTAGGAGACCACATTTCTGGTGTCTTCTGGGCTGCCTTTTTATTATTCTCATGGACTGCTGCATCTATTGTTTCAGGAGCAATCATTGAAAGAATTACAACTTTTGCATTTGGTATTTTAGCCATCGCAATTGGTTCAGTATTTTGGACAATTGATGCTGCTTGGGGATGGCATTTTGATGGATGGATGCTTAAAATTTTAGGATATCACGATGCCTATGCATCGGGGGTAATTCACGCAATCGCGGGTGGATTTGCTCTAGGTGTTCTAATGGTTTTAGGACCACGAATTGGTAAATTTTCATCAAGTGGTGAACCAAGAAACATTGGACCAAGAAATCCTTGGCTAGTTACAGTTGGATTATTTTTAATTTATACTGGATTCTGGGGATTTTATGCTGCATGTAACATACCTATTTTTGACCTAGGACCTGAATACGGTATGGAAGGTGTAACTTATTGGACAGCTACAAACATATACGTAACCCCTACTACACTTAGTGGTATTACTTTTAACTTCCTGATGTCGTTATCAGGTGGATTATTAGCTGGTTATTGGATTGCTAAAGGTGATCCTTTCTGGACTTACTCAAGTGGACTAGCAGGTGTTATCTGTGCTTCAGCTGGAAATGATTTATATCACCCAATTCAAGCAATGATCATTGGTATGATCGGTGTTGTGATTGCATACAAACTACATTACTGGGTTGAACGTAAGTTCAAAATTGATGATGCAGTTGGTGCAGTAGCAGTACATGGTTATGCTGGATTTGTTGGTCTAGTAATTTGTGGTTTTGTTTTAAATGGTTATCCATCATCTGGTTACAGTGTTGGAGCTATGTGGGATGGAACTACTTATGCTACTATTAACCCATTAGGACAATTTCTAGGAGCAATAATAATGTTCGTAGTTCTTGGACTAATACCAGGCTATATCATAGCTAAAGTACTTAACGGTATGGGTAAACTAAGAATCCCACGTGAAGTAGAGATAGCTGGATTAGACTATGAAATGATGGAATCTGCTAAAGAAGATGAAAAAGCAGTTTCATCTGCAACCAGGTAAAGGAGAATAATATGGCTACAGTATCAAACTGGATAGATCATCTTAGTGCTGAGGAAGTTGCCGGAGCAATTTACCCGGGAGCTGGTTCAGTAGAAGGAATGCTGGTCATTATTGGTATTATTTTATGGGTTGGTTGGCACGTTCTTACAGCAAGATCTGAAAGTGAAGAACTTTCAAGACTTGCAAAGAAGAGGCATAGTGCTAACGATCATAAAAGCAATATTACTGACTGGTAATTTAAATTAAAATTTGGGCGCTACTTAAATGTGGCGCCCTTTTTTATATTCAATATTCATGGAAGATAATAAAGAAGAACTAAGACCCTCAAAAATGAGAGGTGTAGCATTTCCTAAGGCTAAGTATGGTGCAATACTAGCTGTAATTGTAATTATTGTTGTGAATTTAATTTATTATAAAGAAACAATTTTATCTTTTTTTAAATAATTGTGTTAACCTAAATTGTGTCTAAAAATTTATTTCAAATTGCCAAACAAAAAAAAATTAAATATTTTTTAATAAGTTTTGTAGATTTATTTGGTGTACTAAGATCAAAATTAGTGCCTGCTCACGCGATAAAGGATATGCAGAATGCAGGAGCTGGTTTTGCTGGATTTGCAGCATGGTTAGATATGACACCTGCTGACTCAGACATGTTTGGAATTCCCGACCCAGATAGCTTAATTCAGCTTCCTTGGAACAAAGAAGTTGGATGGTTAGCATCTGATCTATGGATGAATGGCAAACCAGTAGATGCATCACCTAGGGTGATGTTAAAAAATCAAATAAAAAAATTAAAAAAACAAAATTTAACAATGAAATCGGGCGTTGAGTGTGAATATTTTTTAATTTCACCTGACGGAAACTCAATTGCAGACCCAAGAGATACACAATCCAAACCTTGTTATGACCAATCTGCATTAATGAGAAGATATGATTTAATTAAGGAGATTTGTGACTGTATGATTGAAATGGGATGGGGCCCTTATCAAAACGACCACGAGGATGCTAACGGTCAATTTGAAATGAATTGGGATTATTCAGAATGCCTAAAAACTGCAGATAGACATACCTTTTTTAAGTTTATGGTAAAAACAATTACTGAAAAGCACGGATTAAGAGCAACATTTATGCCTAAACCATTTGGAAATTTAACCGGTAATGGTTGTCATGCTCACGTATCAGTTTGGCAGGATAATAAAAATAAATTCTTAGACAGTAAAGATAAACTTGGATTAAGTAAAATGGCCTATAATTTTTTAGGTGGAGTAATTAAAAATGCTTCATCTTTATCTGCGTTTTTTAACCCAACAATCAATAGTTATAGAAGAATAAATGCACCACCTACAAAATCTGGAGCATCGTGGTCACCGAGTAGTATTTCGTATACAGGTAATAATCGAACACACATGATCAGAATTCCTGATCCAGGAAGATTTGAATTAAGATTAATGGATGGTTCTGCTAATCCTTACTTATTGCAAGCAAGTGTTTTAGCAGCTGGTCTGTATGGTTTAAAAAATAAAGTTGATCCAGGTAAACCTTTGGATTGTAATATGTATGAAGACCACGCTAAATATCCAGACTTACCCAAACTACCTGATGAACTTGCACAATCATTAAATTTATTAAAAAATAATAAAGATATGAATGATGCTTTTGGCAAAGATGTAATTAATAGTTATATAAAATTAAGAAGTTCAGAAATGAATGAATTCAAGTCAAAAAATAGTTTTGATAAAACAAAAGATGTTACAAAGTGGGAAAAAGATAATACTCTAGATTGTTAGTACATGACTATATTATCTAACGGTCATCAATGGAAATACACAGAATTTACTGATAATAAAAATTATTCATTTAATAAAAAAGAAATTCTTAATTCTTTAACCTCAGAAGAAATTGATGATGCTTATAAGAGTATTTCTAAGTGGAAAGGTTATTCTCCTACTCCTCTGCTTTCTTTAAATAAACTTTCAAAAGAATTAAATTTAAACAAAATCTTTTATAAAGATGAAAATAAAAGATTTGATTTAAAATCTTTTAAAGCTTTAGGCGGAGCTTATGCAGTAGAAAAAGTAACCAAAGGAAATAAAGATATAGTAGTAGCAACAGCTACTGCAGGTAATCATGGAAGATCTGTTGCGTGGGGGGCTAAAAGATTAGGTCTAAGCTGTAAAATATTTATTAGTGAATTTGTGAGTGATGCAAGAGGCAAAGCTATGTCTGCACTTGGAGCAAATGTAGTAAAAGTAAAAGGCAATTATGAAAAATCATTGATTGAATGTATAAAACAATCTACTGAAAACAATTGGCAAATAGTTCAAGATGTTGCTTGGAAAAATTATACGATTGTACCTAAGTATACGATGGCAGGTTATACAGTCATGATGAAAGAAATAGCTGATCAAATCCAAGAGGAGAAAATAACCCACATCATTTTACAGGCAGGTGTTGGTGGCATGGCTGCTGCTATGGTTGCAGGTATTGCAAGATATTTAAATCATATTCCAATAATTATAGTTGTTGAACCTGATAGCGCAGCATGTGTAATGGAAAGCATTAAAACTGGAAAAATAGAAAAAATAAATATTAAAAGAGAAAGCTTAATGGGTGGTATGTCTTGTGGCGAAGTATCATTAGTCCCATGGGAAATACTCAAAAATTCAGTTAAACATTGTATTAGCTTACCAGATGATGATATTGCAAAAACTATGAAACTACTTGGAAATTCAAGCTTTAGTGATGATAAAATAGTTGCAGGAGAAAACTCAGCACCTGGCGTAATCAGTCTGATTACGAGTTGTGAAGATCAAGCAATTAAAGAAAAATTAGATCTAAATGAAAAATCTAATGTTTTGGTTTTTGGTTGTGAGGGAGATACTGATCAAGAAATGTATCAAAAGTTAATTAACCAAAATTAAACCAATGAGTAGCAAAGGTATTTTTTGGATAAGAGAGGATTTCAGAATTGAAAATAATCCTGCTTTATCTTTTGCGACACAAAATCATGATAATGTAATTGCATTATATATTTATAATAACAATGATTTTGACAACAAAAGAGAAGCTCAAAAATGGTGGGTTTTTAAATCTCTAGAAACTTTAAAAAAAGAATTATCAGATTATAAAATTAATCTTGAAATAGTAAAAGGTGACGAATTAGAAATTTTTTCTAAATTTAATAAAAAGGATAACCTTTCAGTTTATTGGAATAAAATTTATGAGCCAGATGTTATAGCCAAAGGAAAAAAAATACGTGACTTATTTGTTAAAAATAAAATCAATTATAAATATTTCAAAGGAAATATTTTAAATGAATTTCAAGAGATAACAAAAAATGATGGAACCCCCTTTAAAGTGTTTACTCCTTTTTGGAGAAATGCGGAGCAAGTTTATTTAAATAATCCTCTAAGTAAAAATTATATTGTTAAAAAGAGAACAAAAAAGATTTCATTTTTTAAAAAGTGTATTGAGCCAAATGATATTTTGCCAAAAAAAGATTGGTATAAAAAATTTGATAAATATTGGAAAGTCTCAGAAAATGATTCAAAAAAAATACTTAAAAATTTAATTGAAAATAAAATTAAAGATTATGGAACTTCTCGGGATATACCATCTATCGAAGGAACCTCTAAATTATCTCCCTACATCAAACATGGCCAAATTCATGTAGGCAGTATTTGGAAAAAATGTTCTGAAATTAAATCAAAAGGAATTGGTTATAGAAAATATATTAATGAACTTGGTTGGAGAGAGTTTTCACATAGTTTAATTAATTATTTCCCAGAATTCTTAAAAGGAAATTTTAGAAAAGAATTTGATAAATTCCCTTGGGCAAAAAATGAGAAATTCTTAAAAGCATGGAAAAGAGGAATGACCGGTTATCCTATTGTAGATGCAGGTATGAGAGAACTATATGAGACTGGATGGATGCATAATAGAATAAGAATGGTTGTTGGTTCATTTTTAGTCAAACATTTGAGAATTAATTGGACTGAAGGTGAGAAGCATTTTAGAAATTGTCTACTAGATTTTAATAAAGCAAATAATGTTGCTCAATGGCAATGGGTTGCTGGCTGTGGGGCAGATGCAGCACCTTATTTTAGAATATTCAATCCAATACTTCAGGGTGAAAAATTTGATAAAGAAGGCAATTATGTAAAAAAATGGGTTCCTGAACTCAAAAATGTACCAAACAAATTTATTCATAAACCATGGGAAATGGAATTAAAGTATCAAGAAGCTATAAAAACAATTATTGGTAAAGATTACCCGGGACCTATTGTTGTTCATGAAAAAGCTAGAGCTGCAGCTCTTGAAGCATTTCAATCTTTGAAGAAAAAATAAATTTAATTTTATTCTCCAATAAAATGATGAATTATAGTTCTTTTTTGAGACTCTAATCTGTGTTCAAATAAATATATGCCCTGCCAAGTTCCAAGCAACAATTCACTATCTTTCACACTTAGGGAAATTTGATTATTTGTTAATGCGGATTTAATATGTGCAGGCATATCATCTTTTCCCTCCGTAGTATGAACATATAGTTTGTTATCCATAGGTGCTAATTTATCAAAATAATTTATTAAATCTGTTTGTACATCTGGATCTGCATTTTCTTGAACAATTAATGAGGCGCTTGTGTGCTGGATACTTAAATTAAGAATACCATTTTTAAAGTTTTTTTGACCAATCCAATGAATTGTATCATTAGTGAACTCATATAACTTTTGACCATTAGTCTTAATTAGAAGATTATAAAATTCTTGTTTCATTAATTATACTCCTTCGATGTAAGCTCATACAAACGACTAATGGTTCGTTTAAATGGTTTTTCTAATAATTTTGAAGAGGTAAATTGATCTAAATTTATATCAGCTGTAACTGCTAATGAAATTTTTTTATCATAAATTACATCTAGCAAAGTGATAAAACGTTGTTGTTGATTTGAATTTACATCATTAAATTGAGGTATTTGATCTATTACCATGAATTTACAGTTTTTAACTATTTCTAAATAATCTTCCGCTCCTAAATTTTGATCACAAAGTTGATTAAAGTCACATCTAACAATTCCCTCATAAAAGTTTTCTAATTTAAATTCTCTTCCTTTAACATTAATTGTTATTGAAGATTTTTTTTTATCTTTTGTTATAGTTCTAAAAAATTTATTAATCTTAAAATTGGTTTCTTGATTAAGTGGAAAAAAATATCTTTGTTTTTGATTATCATTAGATTTTCTATAATCGTCCTCAATTTTTAATTCATACTCGATTGATTGATCTTCCATTATTTTTATAAAAGGTATAAATTGTTCACGTTGAAGACCCTCTTTATAAAGTTCCGAAATTTTAGTATTTGAAGTAAGAATAATTTTAATATCTTCTTTAAAAATTTGTTCAAATAGTTTTCCTAAAATCATTGCATCAACAATATTTGTTACTTGGAATTCATCAAAATAAATTAATGAAGCTTTTGATTTTAAATTTTTAACAAATTGATTGATTACATTTTCTTCATTTTTATCTTTTTGTTCATGGACAAAATCATGAAAACCTAACATAAATTCATTAAAATGTTTTTTTAATTTTTTTTCTTCAAGATGATCATAAAAGAAGTTTAAAATCATTGTTTTACCAACCCCCACACCACCATATAAATAAAATCCTTTTTTAGTTTTTTGTTTGGAAAATAATTTTGAAAAAAATGATTTGTAATTACTATTATGATAATCTTCTAATTTTTTAATTACTTTGATTTGATTAGTATTAACTTCTAAATTTTGATTTTCACAATAAGATACGAATTCTTTTTCAAATTTTTTTGGCATCAATTTTTTTTAGTTTTAAAGTCGATACCATACTCTGATCTTGGTCCTTTCCTTAGTCCAAATGGACCTGAGATAAATAAAGTTAATGGTTTAGTTCCTGGTTCCAAATCTACTCGATGCAAATTATTTGCTGATCTAAAACCAATATACCCTGGTGGACGCCAAAACTTGCCAGTGCTTAATGTTTCCCAATAACCGCCTCTTAAAATTATAGTGATATAAGGAAATGTGTGATTATGAACTCCTTCTCCATGGTCATCTGCTAGCATCTCATGAATTAATATATTGAAAGGAAACCATTTAGGTCTATGCCTCATCAAAACATAATATCTATTCATCCAAGGTTTTGCTTCTTCAAATTTAGGATGTGAAGGTCCTCTATCTAAAACAACTTTTTTTCTTCCAATAAAACTAAGGAATTTTAGAAACATTTTTACTTATATTCTATTATCGAGTTATCCTTAACTATGTATAGTTTATTATCGAAGATAAATGGTTTTGAAATTTGATTACCATCTAATTTAAAAGTATTAATAATTTCTCCAGTCTGAATACTTGCAACGATTAGCATACCATTACTAAGTGATAAAAAAATATTATCTGAACCTAAAGCTATGCCAATAGGCTTAATAAATTGACGCTGTTTAGATTTAAAATTAATTAATAAATTATTCGATTTAATTATATTTCCAGTAAGACTATCAATAAAATATAAAAAACCTTCATTAGAAACGGTAAAAATTAAATCATCAGTAATGACAGGTCTAATATTTGAATTGATTTTTTGTTTCCAGTTTAAAAAACCATTGTTTTTATTAATAGAATAGAACTCATTTCTATTATTTGAAAAAAAAATAGAATCTTTTTCCAACACTATATCAGAGGTTATCAATGATGCTGACTCAGCATAAATTAAGTTATTTTGTGTTGGTGTTTGCCATAATAAAAATCCCTTATTAGCATCTAAAGCTGTAATATCGCCAATTGAATTGGTGAAAATAACTTTTTCATTATCAATTACAATTGATAATGTTTTTTTCGTCTTAACAAAAAAATTATCTGTTTGATAGCTCCAAATTCTGTTTCCATTTTTTATTGAAAAACAATGAAGTATATTCTCATAATCAACAATATAAAGTTTATCTTTATAAATTTTAATTTGAGAATTAAATGGAGTTAAGTTTGTTTTGCTCCATAATAACTCTCCATTTTTTAAATCGACAGCATAATATTTTGATAAATTATCTGTAATTATTAAAATATCGTTTTCATGAGTTATATTAAGTAGAATATTTGATTTTTTCTCTTGTTTAGAATAAAAATTTTTTTTCCATATCAATTTTTGTGAATAATCATATTTTTTTAAAGTACCTTGTTTTTCAAAAAATATAATACCATCCGATTTAAAAACTATTGTTGGCTCAAAGTTTGAAAAATTTTTAATTTTTTTTATTTTATATTTTGAAACACTTTTAAAATCACTGTCAAATTCTTCTCTACCATAATTGTTTCTTAATTCTTTAAATTTGTTATTTTTGATTATTTTTGATAATTTAATTTTAATATTTTTGTTAAAATCCTCTTGTATAATTTCTTTATTATCTTTTTTTTTCAAAACTACTTCTTTATTCCCAGAAGTGGTTTCGTCTTTAAAAAAAGTTTTTTTTTCTAATGAACAGCCTGAAAAAATTATTAAAATAATAAAAAAAAACTTAATCACTTAAATCTCTATTTAATCTTTTTTGTGCTTGAGTTTTTATATCTATGTTGGGATTTTCTAAAGTTATTATTTGATTAAAAAATTCTTTAGATTTTTGTTTTTGGTCTTTTGAATAAAAATATTCTGCCATTAAGTATAACGCATGCGATTTCCATACACTTTTTGAATTTATTAATGGATTTAAAATATTTAATAGGTCACTTTCTTGTGCTTTATCTGCATTAAATAATGCTTTTTTATAGATAACCAAGTTTTTAATTTCTTTATCTAGTGTAACGTTTTCAATCAAAATATCAAAATAACTGTTTATTTCACTTTGGTTTGAAATTAGTTTGTTGTCTATAATAAAGTAGAGAGATAAAGTTGAATACGTTGGGTCTTGCTCATTAATAATTTTCACTAAATTTTGAATTGTTTTTTCTTTAGTTTTTTCAGAATAAGCTAAAGTAGTTAAATTAAAATTATTTGAAATTTCTTTTTTCTTATTAGTTTTGTAGCTATCAAAAATGAAAGCGCTCACTAAGAAAACAACCAAAATTACTATTGTTGAGATAATTTTTATTTTGTTATTAATAAAAAAATTTCTAACTTTTTCTTGTCTTGTATTGCTATTTATAATTGAAATATCTTCTTCCATAACTAAATCATATTCCTTAAAACATATTGGAGTATGCCACCATTTTTATAGTACTCTAATTCATTTTTAGTATCAATTCTGCATAAAGTTTTAACTTTTTTGATGTCACCAGAAACGTATTTTATCTCAATAGTCACCTCATCAGATGGATTAATACCCTTTTCAACATCCAACACACTAATTAATTCTGAACCAATTAAGTTAAGGTTTTTTCTATTTACATTATCTGTAAATTGTAAAGGCAAAATTCCCATTCCAATCAAATTAGATCGGTGAATTCTTTCAAAACTCTCTGCAATAACTGCTTTTATCCCTAGTAATTTTGTTCCCTTGGCTGCCCAATCTCTAGACGATCCAGTTCCATATTCTTTTCCACCAATTACAACTAAATCTGTTCCTCTTTTTTTATATTCAACAACTGCATCATAGACAGGAAGAACTTTTTCTTCTGGATATAACTTTGTAAAACCGCCCTCTGTACCAGGAGCCATTTCATTTCTAATCCTTATATTTGCAAAAGTTCCTCGCATCATAACTTCATGGTTGCCTCTTCTTGAACCATATGAGTTATAATCTTTAGGTAAAATTTGGTGTTCCATAAAATATTCACCAGTTGGACTATCTTTTTGAATACTGCCGGCTGGCGATATATGATCAGTTGTAACCATATCACCTAAAATTAATAATGGTCTTGCGTCCTTAATTTCTTTAAATCCTTCTGGTTTATCTGGTAACGAATCAAAAAACGGAGGTTTTTTTACATATGTTGATCCCTCATCCCAATTATAGATGCTGCTTTTATCAGTTTTAATTTTTTGCCATTGGGTTGGGCCCTCTGAAACATTTGAATATCTTTTTATAAACATTTCTGCATTAAGAGATACTTTTAAAGTATCTTCTATCTCTTTATTTGAAGGCCAAATATCTTTTAAAAATACATCGTTTCCTTCTCTATCTTTTCCTAATGGATCTTTGTACAAATCAATTTCCATATGCCCAGCAATTGCATATGCAACAACTAGTGGAGGTGAAGCCAAATAGTTAGCTTTTATATGTGGAGAAATTCTTCCCTCAAAATTTCTATTTCCAGATAAAACTGAAACAGCATAAATATTTTCTTTTTGGATCGCTTCTACAATATTTTCTGGAAGTGGTCCTGAATTTCCAATGCAAGTAGTACAGCCATACCCAACTAAATTAAAGCCAAGCTGATCTAAATAAGTGTTTAATCCAGCTTTTGCCAAATAGTCTGTAACTACTTGAGATCCAGGTGCTAAAGAAGTTTTTACCCAAGGTTTAACCTGCAAACCTTTTTCAATAGCTTTTTTAGCTAATAGTCCAGCCCCGATTAGAACATTTGGATTAGAAGTGTTCGTACAAGAAGTTATTGCAGCAATTAATATTGAGCCATCTTTAATTTCGTAATCTGTATTTGATACTTTCGAAATTGACTTTTCATTTTTATTTGTAGCTTCCTGCAATACTTTTTGAAACGAACTGGGTGCGTCTGTTAAAAGAACTTTGTCTTGAGGTCTTTTAGGTCCTGAAATAGTTGGTACGACTGTGGACATATCTAAAGATATAATATCAGTAAATTCTATTTCGTTACTCGCCCATAAACCTTGTTCCTTGGCATAATTTTCTACGATATCAACAGTTTGTTGATCTCTTCCAGAAAATTTCAAATACTTTAATGTTTCTTCATCGATAGGAAAAAAACCACAAGTAGCGCCATATTCTGGTGCCATGTTTGCAATTGTTGCTCTATCCGCTAGTGTTAAATTTTTTAAACCCTCTCCATAAAACTCAACAAACTTACCAACCACCCCTTTATCTCTTAACATTTTAACAACAGTTAATACTAAATCAGTTGCAGTGGTTCCTTCTGGCATTTTATTTTTCATTTCAAAACCAATAACTTCTGGTATTAACATAGAAATTGGTTGACCTAACATTCCTGCTTCAGCTTCAATTCCTCCAACACCCCATCCTAAAACAGATAAACCATTTACCATTGTTGTATGACTGTCAGTTCCAACCAAAGTATCTGGAAAAAGATATTTTTCACCTTTATATTCTTCTGACCAAACAACTTTTGACAAATATTCCAGATTTACTTGATGACAAATTCCTGTTCCTGGTGGAACTATTCTAAAATTATTAAATGCCTGTTGTCCCCATTTTAAAAAAGAATATCTCTCACCATTTCTTTCAAATTCTATATCGACATTTTTTTCAAAAGAATCTGCTTTTGCAGATTGGTCAACTTGCACAGAGTGATCAATTACGAGATCAACTGCAGACAGTGGATTAATTGTATTTGGATCTTTATTTTTTTCTTTAACTGCTTCTCTCATTGCAGCTAAATCTGCAACAGCAGGTATTCCTGTATAATCTTGAAGCAAAACTCTTGCTGGTCTATATGCAATTTCAGTTTTAGATTTTTTTGTCTTTAGCCAATTTTTAATCGCTTCTATTTGAGATTTCGTTACACTTAAGTCGTCTTCGTATCTTAATAAATTTTCTAGTAAAACTTTTAGTGATTTTGGAAGTTTATTTATTCCTTCAAGTCCTTTTTTTTCTGCTTCATTTAATGAATAATAATTATACTCCTTGTCATTAACTACGATTTTTTTTAGTGATTTATAAGAATTTTTGTTTCCTGGGGTCATATTATAAATAAAAAGTTATTATGCTTGTTAAAAGAAGCAGTGACATAGCATAATTAAAGTAATTAATAAATTTCTGATTTGTCGCAAATTTCCTGAAAAATTTACCTAAAAAAGTCCACAGAGTTATACTAGTTACTGAAACAATTAAAGCCATAATGATAATTTGAGTCGTATAACTTACAAAGGTTTCTCCTGGATTAATATAAGTTGAAACAAGAATAATTGATGCAATAACGCCTTTAGGATTTAAAAATTGAAAAATAAAAGTTTCATGAAACTTAATTGGATTTTTGTTTTTATTTTCCTGATCAGAAGGTCCTGAAAAAGAAATTTTGTATGCTAAATAAATTAAAAATAGAGTTCCTAAGTATTTCAATACCTCTTGAATTAAAGGATAAAGCTTAAAAATATTTATCAGACCTAGAGCTAAACATAATAACAAAAAAGGAAATCCTAAAGTTACACCAATTATATGAGGTAGTGTTCTTAGAATACCAAAATTGAAACCAGAATAGAAAGCAACGAAATTATTTGGTCCAGGAGTAAATGCAGCAACAATTCCAAATAAAGTTATAGAAAGAATTTCAGGATGCATTACTAAGCGATCGGTAATCCATTTTCTGCTTTTTGAGAGGGATGAACAAGTGTAACTTTGCCATCAGCATCAATTGCTCCTAAAACCAATACTTGAGAAACTATTCCGGCAATATTTTTTTCAGGAAAATTACAAACAGCAATAACTTGTTTTCCTTTTAAATTTTCCTCATTATAATAATGTGTAATTTGAGCCGAAGATTGTTTAATGCCAATTTCGCTTCCAAAATCAACTTCAATAACTAATGAAGGTTTCCTGGCTTTTTCATTTTTTTTTACAGAAATTACAGTACCGACTCTAATATCTACTTTATCAAAATCATTATAGGTAATTTGCTCTTTAATCATAATATAATATAGTGTTTTAAGTTTATGAGTATAGATAACAATTTATATGAAAAATCAATCAAGATTTTAACTGACTTAATCGCATTTAAAACTATCTCAGGTCAAGATAATAGTGATTTAATTGATTATTGTGAAAAAATTTTAAATAACATCGGAATAGATACTTTCAAAGTTTATGATGATGATAAAAAAAGAGTAAATCTTTTTGGAACTCTAAAAGCAAAAAATCAAAGCACAAAAAAACCAATTATATTATCTGGGCACACTGATGTCGTTCCCGTATCTAAAGGTTGGAGCAGTGATCCTTTCGTTGCAACTATAAAAAATGATAAATTATATGGAAGAGGCTCATGTGATATGAAAGGATTTATTGCATGTACACTTGCTTATGCACCTATCTTCAAAGAAAGTAATTTAGATAGAGACTTACATTTCTGTTACACATTTGATGAAGAGACTGCATGTATTGGAGCTCCTTTATTAATAGAGGAATTGAAAAAAAGAGATATCAAAAATGGAATTTGTATAATTGGTGAACCAACTAAAATGAAAATTATTGATGCCCACAAAGGTATGAATGAATACACAGTTCACTTTGGAGGACTTGCAGGACATAGTTCTAAACCTCATTTAGGAGTAAATGCAGCTGAATATGCTACTAGATATGTTGGAAAACTTTTAGAAATTAGACAAGAATTAAAAAAAAGAGTTCAAAAAGATAGTATTTTTGATCCTCCACATTCAACTTTATCAATTGGTGGAATTAAAGGTGGTATTGCCCATAATGTCATTGCAGATAAATGTAGTGTTGAATGGGAAACAAGACCAGTTGTTAAAGAAGATGGGGAATTTGTTACGAATGAAATTGATAAATATGCAAATGATGTACTCTTACCAGAAATGAAAAAAGTATTTCCAGATTCTTATATTAAAAAAGAAGTGATAGGTGAAGTCGTTGGATTTAACAGATTAGATGAGTCTGAGGCATGTGAATTTGTATCAAATATAACTGGTGATAATTCTAGAGAAGTAGTTTCTTTTGGTACAGAGGCTGGTTTATTTCAAGAATTAGGAATCAGTACAGTTGTTTGTGGACCTGGATCTATAGAACAAGCTCACAAAATTGATGAGTTCATAGAATTAAATGAAATGAAAAAATGTCTTAAATTTTTAGAAGGTGTAAAATCAAAATCTACTTTGAATTAATAAAAAAGCCCACCACATTAAAGTGATGGGCTTTGTTGTAACTAACTAAGAGGTCTTATTTTTATCTTTTAGATATAGCTAAATGAACAACAGCACCTAATGATGCTCCTATTATCCAGGCATATCCTCCTCCGCCACCTAGATTAGCGAAGAAATCACCTAAACCAAAAATTAAAATGTTTGGCCATACCGTTCCAACAGCAATGTATCCTGATAAAATCCAAGCTAAAATTGCTTTACGATTAAAGCCGCCATTGTAATGATATTTTGCTTTCGCACTATCATCAAACAAATCATCAACATCTAATTTTTCTTTTTTGATTATATAATAGTCAACAATCATTATACCAAAGACTGGAGCTAAAATGGCACCTAGTGTATTTACAAATGGAAATAATCCCATTTGTGTTATAACAGCTACCCACATACCTCCAATTATAAATCCAAAACCAGCAGTAATTAATCCACCAATTTTAAAATTAATTTTACTTGGTATTAAATTTGCTAAGTCATATGCAGGCGGTATAAAGTTCGCAACCATATTAATTCCAACTGTCGCAGCAAAAAAAGCAAATGCAGCAATTATTGTTAATCCTAAGTTGTCAACTTTAGCAACCATATCTGTAGGACTTGCGACGTACTCACCAAAAATAGCAATTGTTCCACCGGTAATCATTAAAGTAATAAAAGAGAATAAAACTACGTTTCCTACTAATCCCCATAGGTTACCTTTTTTCATTTCATCTTCATTTTTAACAAATCTAGCAAAGTCTCCGAAATTGATTACTACTGCAGCAAAATATCCAACCATTATTGAAAATACTGCTAAGAAAGCTCCAAATGATCCTAAACCTTCAAAACCACCTGATCTTTCTCCACCAGAAAATATATTTCCAACTTCTGAAAATAATCCACCACCAGCTTTAGCCCAGATAACAATCATTAAAAGTATCATAACAGCATAAACTGCTGGTCCTGCGAAGTTTAAAAATCTTTTAACAAGATCTACACCTTGCCAAAATAGATAAACTTGGAATAAAGAAACAAATATAAATGAAATCCACATTACACCTGTCATTCCTAGCAGCATTACTTCACCTTCTATGCCTGTAATACCTGTTATTAAAAGTGCTACGGCTGTAGAAGCAGCATAGGTTTGTGCTCCATACCAAAACATGGCAACAAGACCTCTGGCCATTGCTGGAAAGTTTGCACCAAAGACACCCATACTTACTCGAGCGAATACTGGATACGGAATTCCATGTTTTACACTTGGTTTACCTGATAGGTTAACAAGCCACATTATAAAAAATCCTGCAAGAATTAATGCAAGAAATACAGCCCAACCATTTAATCCTGACGCTAAAAACAAAGACGCTGCCAAAGTATAACCAAATAAACTTTGAACATCATTTGCCCAGACGTTAAAGATTTCAAACCACCCCCAATTCTTTTTATTAGCTGGTGTCGGCGCTAAATCAGAATTATAGAGTTTTGACGATCTACTCATCTTGATCTCCTTTTGTTATGGTTTAAATAAATTTAAACCCGTTATCTCATCCATAGTGCGACACTATGTACTTTTAAGGAGAGTGTAAATAAAAATATTTATCAACCAGAAATAGAATTAGTTGCTCCAACCACCTACTGCTTTTACTTCTAAAAATTCTTCTAGGCCGTGTTCACCTGCTTCTCGACCTATTCCAGAATGTTTAAAACCACCAAAAGGTGCATCAACAGCAATACCGGCTCCATTAACATCTACCATTCCAGATCTTAATTTTCTTGCAACTCTTTGTACTTTTTTGGAGTCTTGGGTTTGTATATAATTTGTTAGTCCATAAGCAGTATCATTTGCAATTTTAATTGCATCTTCCTCTGTTTCAAAAGGAATAACAGATAAAACGGGTCCAAAAATTTCTGTTCTTGCAACTTCCATATTATTATTTACATCTGCAAAAACAGTTGGTTTAACAAAGTATCCTTTGTCTAATCCATCAGGTTTACCTGTTCCTCCAGCAACTAATTTAGCACCTTCATCTATTCCTTTTTGGATTAAAGTTTGTATTTTATTGTATTGAGTTTCTGAAATAACTGGACCTATATGTTCTCCTTCTTTTTTAGGATCACCCACCTCAAAATTTTCAGTATATTTTTTTAATCTCTCAATAGCTTCTTCATACATTGATTTTTCAACTAACATTCTTGTCGGTGCATTACAAGATTGTCCAGAATTTCTAAAACATCTTAAAGCACCTCTTTCAATAGCCTCTGGATCAGCATCTTTAAAAATTATATTCGCTCCTTTACCACCTAATTCTAAGCTTACTCTTTTAAAATCTTTAGCAGCATTTTGTGAAATCAAAGCTCCTGCTCTTGTTGATCCCGTAAAAGAAATCATATTAATATCTGGATGACTTGTAAGAGCATCACCTGTTGTTGCTCCATCACCATTAACTAAATTGAACACGCCTTTTGGAAATTTTACATCATCAATAATTTCAGCAAGTATCATTGATGAGAGTGGTGCTAATTCTGATGGCTTTAAAACCATTGTACAGCCTGCAGCTATTGCTGGCATTACTTTTAAACAAACTTGGTTCATAGGCCAATTCCATGGTGTTATTAATGCACAAACACCTTTTGGTTCATAAATTAATCTTTGATTAGGAGCATGCTTTCCTAATGGTTTTTCAAATTCAAAATTTTTTAAATATCTAATAAATGATTTAATATGACTTGCTCCTGTGCCTGCTTGTAATTTTGTTGCAAAATCTTTTGGAGCACCCATTTCAAGTGTTATAGCTTCTGCAATATCTGTCCATCTTTTCTTATAATTTTCATATAATTTTTCTAATAATTCAATTCTCTCCT
>NZ_CVSB01000027.1 GCF_001179845.1 Candidatus Pelagibacter communis
TTTTTATTATATCTCCTCTTACATGGCTAACTTTGAACCAACCAGATGGAGATACACCCATTTTGTTCATCACGGTAATACTTATTCAACAGAAAATCCTTTTGATCATGAAATTGAATATGGAAATGATTTAAAAGAGACACCAAAAAGATTAATTATAAATATTATTCCATTTTTAGATTTAATATTTTTTAAAAAACATATTTCTTTCGAAATTATTCAACATGCCTTAGGAATAAAAACAAAAGTAATGCAAGATAGCATTCCAGAAAATGCTCAATCAAAAGCAATTTTTATATCAAGAATTTATGTTTCTATTTGGCTTTCAATTATTTTGTGGTCTATACTAGTATCATCTTGGATGCCTTTATTATTTTTTGTGTTACCACAATTTTATGGAAAAACTTTACATAAACTTGTTGCATTTACTCAGCACGCAGGTTTAGCTAGAAATATTAAAGATCATAGAGTTACATCACGCGAGATGTATTTAAATCCAATACTAAGTTTTTTATATTGGAAAATGGAATATCATTTAACTCATCATATGTTCCCAACAGTTCCATCATATAACTTGGACAAATTGCATCATCATATTAAAGATCAATTACCAAAACCAAATGATGGATTAATAGATGCTTATAAAGAAATTATTCCAGCTTTAATTAGACAAAAAGAGGATACAAGCTATTTTATAAAAAAAGAACTACCCGAACCTCAAAATATTTAAAAATATACTAAGTATGATTTTACTTACTTGTCCTATTTAGATAAGAAACTATATATAACGCATGACAAAAATTACTTACCACACACATGATAATAAAACTCACACAATCGATGTTCAAAACGGTTTAACTGTAATGGAAGGTGCAGTGCAGAATGATATTCCAGGAATTGATGCAGATTGTGGAGGTGGAATGGCGTGTGCTACCTGCCACGTTTATGTCAAAGAAGAATGGTTAGATAAGCTTCCAGCAAAAGAGGATGGTGAGGAAGATATGCTTGATATGGCTTTTGAACCAAAAAATAATAGTAGACTTAGTTGTCAGTTGATTGTTTCAGATGAGTTGGATGGTTTAGAAGTTAATATTCCATCAAAGCAAGGTTAAATGAATAAAACAGATGTATTAATTATTGGAGCAGGGCCAACAGGTTTATTTTGTGCTCATCAACTTGGAATTATAGGATTAAGTTGTGAGATAGTCGACAATTTGGATAAAGCTGGTGGTCAATGCATAGAGCTTTATCCTGATAAACCCATTTATGACATTCCAGCTGTACCAGAGTGCACTGGGGAAGAGCTAACCAATAATCTTCTAAAACAAATCAAACCTTTCAATGTTAAATTTCATTTAAACGAAAGAGTAGAACGACTTAAAAAAAATGAAAGTCGATGGCATGTTAAAACTTCGGGTGGAGTAGAGTTTGATGTTGCAGCAATTGTAATAGCTGGTGGTGTTGGTTCTTTTGAGCCTAGAAAATTTTCAGTAAAAGAATGTGAAATATTTGAGGGTAATTCTTTATTTTATTCAATAAAAGACAAATCAATTTTTAAAGACAAAACTATTTCAATTTTTGGAGGGGGTGATTCCGCTTTAGATTGGGCTATTGAATTATCAAATACATCTAAAGTAAATTTAATTCATAGAAGAGATGGATTTAGTGGAGCAGAATCCAGTGTTCAAAAAGTAAAAGATCTTAATGAACAAGGAAAATTAAATTTATATACAAAGTATCAAATGGACTCCTTAAGTGGAGATAAACAAATTGAAACTGTTAAAATAAAACATGATAAAGGAGAAATTAAAGAAATTAAATCTGATTATGTATTAGGTTTTTTTGGTTTGATTATGCAACTTGGTCCTATTTTAGATTGGGGTTTAAATATAAATAAAAAAACTATTGAAGTTAATACTGAAAATTTTGAAACTAATGTAAGTGGTATATTTGCAATTGGAGATATTTGTACTTATCCAGGAAAATTAAAATTAATTCTTTCAGGGTTTCACGAAGGTGCATTGGCAGCAAGAGGTTGTTTTAAATATGCTAAACCAGATGAAAAATTAAGATTTGAATTCACAACAACTTCTAAAGCTGCACAAGAAAGACTTGGAATTAAAAAATGATAGAGCTTTTTTCTGCTAATACTCCAAATGGATGGAAAATAAGTATTATGCTTGAAGAAATTGGTTATGAGTACAAGTTAACTAAAGTAGACTTAGGTAAAGATGAACAATTTAAACCAGAGTATTTAAAAATTAGTCCATTTGGAAAAATTCCTGTCATCATTGATCATGAGAACAATAAAAGCATATTCGAGTCTGGTGCAATCTTGATGTATCTAGGTGAGAAAAGTGGAAAATTTTATAATGAAAAAGATAGACTGGTTATTAATCAATGGTTAATGGCTCAAATGGGAACTGTAGGTCCAATGATTGGTCAACATCACCAGTTTCATCATTACAATCCAGGAAAAAGTGAATTTGGGGAAGAAAGATACTTTAAAATTACCAAAAGAATTTATGGAGAATTAGATACAAGATTAAAAAAATCTAAATTTCTTGCAGGTTCAGATTATACAATTGCAGATATTGCAACGTGGCCATGGATGGCAAGACACGAATGGCATGATATTGGATTAAAAAATTATAAAAATTTATCTAGATGGTATCAAGAAATATCAAGTCGTAATGCGGTTATAAAAGGTTATGATATTTTTAAAAATGGTTCAAAGATTCCAATTCTTTAATCCCTTTGTTTACTTGTTTTAATATTTAATTTAAATTAACCTAATTTAAATATGGCTGAGGTTTATAAATTAGGTATTTCAAGTAATAACAACCAACAAATTAATGAAGTAAACTCAATTGATGTTTTGGCAAATCAAGGGGTAATTGGAGATAGACATTTTAAAGAATTTAATGATCCATATAACCAATTATCTTTAATCGAGTCCGAAAATATTGATTATTACAATATCAAATATGGACTAAATATTCCGTACATAGACTTTAGACGAAATATAGTCACTAAAGGAATTCAATTGAATGATTTAGTTGGTAAAAAGATTTTAGTTGGTAATGTAAAAGTTGAAGGTATTGATTTATGTCGACCATGTAGACATTTAACAGAAGTTCTTGGACAAGATAACATTTTAAAAGAATTTTTAAGACGAGGTGGTTTAAGATGCCAAGTGCTGTCTTCTTCTAGTATTAAAATAGGTGATAAAATAAAAGTTTTAGATTAATTTAAAAATCAATCATCAGCATGAACTTTTTCATTTTTTTCATGCTTTTCTTGAGCTGCAATAGTATATTTTGCTACCGGTCTAGCCATTAATCTTTTTAATCCTATTGGTTCTGCTGTATCTAAACAATATCCATAAGTATCTTCTCTAATTCTTCGTAATGCCTTATCAATTTCAGATATTAGTTTAATCTGTCTATTAATTGCTTTCATTTCTACATTGCTATCAATATAGGAGTTTGCTTGATCAACTATATCTGCAGAAATATTATTGTCATCCATACTACCATTATAAAGAGCTTCATTATTAGCTTTGATTAATTCCTTTTTCCATTCAGTCAGTCTCATTCTGAAATATATTTTATGTTTTTCACACATATATTTTTCAGTATCTTTTGGAACATAAGTTTTTGAAATTTTTACAGGACCTTTGGGCGCAGCTTTAGCTGCAGCTGATTTTGCCTTACTTACAACTTTAGTTTTTGGTTTTGATACTTTTTTCTTTGCTTTAGCAGTCTTTGGCATTACGTAATTTTAATCGCTCGCAGTATATTCAGCAAATTAGGGGTGTCAAGCAAGCTTAATTGATATAAATATTTATAAATGACCATTAATAACAAAAATATTGATAATGTTTTTTATATTTTTGCTACAGCTCACCTAATTTTTTGGACGTTGATTCCATCAATTACAAATCACAATTTACCATTGGATACTATCGAACATTTGGCATGGGGAAGTAATTTAGATTGGGGTTTTGTTAAACATCCACCAATGGTTGCTTTTTTTCCGGAAGTTTTTTTTCAGATTTTTGGTCCACAGGACTGGGCTTACTATTTGCTTAGTCAAATTTTTACAATTATTTCTTTCTATTATGTGTTTAAATTTTCAAAAGAATTTTTTAATAATGATATAAAAAGTTTAATTTCCGTTTTATTAATTGAGGGAATTTTTTTTTATAATTTTACAACCCCAGAATTTAATGTAAACGTTTGCCAGTTACCCTTCTGGACACTAACTGTCTATTTTTCTTGGAAAATTTATGATAGTAAAGAAATTAAATTTACTGATTGTTTATTAGTTGGGTTATTTGCAGCTTTTGGATTTTTATCTAAATATTTATTTATTTATCTTCTAGCATCAATAAAACTGCTGTTTATCTACTTGTTATTTTTTAAAAAAGATAGAAAATTTGATTTTAAATATCTTATTACTATTGAAGTTTTTTTAGTTGTTTTAGTTCCACATTTTATATGGCTATATAACAATGATTTTATTACTATTACCTATGGATTAGCTAGAACTGGATTAGAACAATCTAGTTTTTTAGACCATATAAAATTTCCAGTAATTTTTTTGTTAAAACAGGTTGGATTACTAATTCCATTCTTATTTTTATTTTGGTTATTAGTGAAAAAAACTAAATTTGATTTCAATTTTAAAGATAAAAAATTGCTTTTTTTGCTGGTGATTAATATTTTGCCGATTATATTAATTTTTTTAACATCAGTTACTACAGGATCTAAAATACGAACAATGTGGATGACACCTTTTTATTTATTTTTTGGAACTTTATTTGTCTATTTGTTTCAAACTCAAATTAATATTAAAAAGCTAAAATCATTTATGATTGGATTTATTTTTTTATTTTTTTTGTCACCTATACTGTATGCTTATGTATCAATATCAAATAATGACAAAAGGACCGATTATCCTGGTAAAGAAATTGCTATTAAAACTCAATACGCATGGGACCAGCAATTTAAATCAGAAATTAATGTAGTTTATGGAAATGAATGGAATGCAGGAAATTTATCATATCATCTTAAGTCAAGACCTGTATGGGAAGGTCCTGTTGAAAGAGAAAAGCTTGATCAATTGAAAGACTACATGTGTCTTGATAGTGTCTGTGTAGGTTCAAGATAGATGAAATACGTAATTTTAATTCCAATTTATAACGACAGAGAGTCTTTAAAAAAACTGATAGAAAATATCAATTCTGAAATAAAAGATTTAAATCATGAGATATCAATAGTTGTTATAAATGATGCTTCTTCTCAACAGATAGTTGATACTTATCCAAATATTGAAAACATTAGCTCTTTTGAAATAATAAGTATGAAAGAAAATAGAGGCCATGCAAGATGTATTGCATCTGGTTTAAAATATATCTTTGAAAAAAAAGAATTTGATTTTGTAATTCCAATGGATGGTGATGGAGAGGATAGACCTGAAGAAATTAAAAATTTTATTCAACTTTCAAAGCAATCAGGCGAAAGACCAATTATTGGTGAAAGAGTTAAGCGATCTGAAGGTTTAGTTTTTCAATTATGTTATCAATTTCACAAACTCTTAACTTTAGCATTTACCGGACAATCAATTAAATTTGGGAACTTTACTTGTTTATCAAAATCAACTGTAAAGAAACTTTTAGATGAAAAAGCTACCTGGAATAGTTTTTCTGGATCTTTAAAAAAGATTGAAAAAGAATTAATTTCAATTCCTTCTACTAGAGGCAAAAGATATTTCGGTCCATCTCATATGAGTTTCTTTAATTTGTTAAAACATTCACTCTCAATAATTAGTGTATTTAGAAAAACTGTACTTATTCGATCAGCTTTGTTTATTATTTTTTATATTTTACTAATCAAAAGCTACGCTTCAGTAATTACCTCATTACCATTAGTTTTGTTATTGATAATGATTTATTCAATTTCTAGTTTAGCTTTAAGAGAAAATATTGAAGAATTTAATAATTCCTTAACAAATATTCATGATATTGATAAAATAAAATAATTTATGAAAAACTTCTTTAGAAAAGTTGCATTTGGTATTAGCCCTAACGATGAAGTTCCATCAGATCCATTAAATTGGGCACAAAATCAAGTCGATGAAATTCCAGATTTTTCGTGGAAAGGAAAAATATACTCTGAAAAAGAACTTAGAAAACATTATAGAGATTGGGTTTATGGTGATAGAGAAGTTTTACGAAAAAAATATAAAGATAACAAAACTCTTTATAAAACACACAAAGATATTTTAAGACACAAGACTGGTCAAAAATTTTGGGAGTCGCTAGAAATATCAATCAGACACAATGAAGGTATAAATAGTAAACACCCTGTGTTAGCAAAACTCTGGATGTTTTGGGGGAATTTTTTTGCAATTAGCGAAAAAGATTTTTTAGCAAATTATTCAACAGGCGCATATCAAAGGGAAATTATTTGGCCAAATTTAAATCAATCATTTGAAAAAATGGTTTATGATGTCACAACGTCATGGGCAATGATCCATCATCTAGATAATAGCGAAAGTGCAGGACCGAAAAGTGTTACAGCTAGTGAAGAATGGAGGCGCAGAAAAAAAGAACCCGCAACAATTAATGAGAACCACGGCAGAGAGCTCTTAGAATTACATACAGTTTCACCGAAAGCTGGATACACTCAAGAAGATGTTATTCAATTAGCTTATATTATGACAGGTTGGCAACATAGATGGAGTAAACGAAATTTAGAAACTGGTAATGTCTGGTTCAATTCAGAGTATCATCAAAGAGGAAAAAAAACTGTTTTAGGAAAAGAATATAAAAGAGGAAAAAAAGCTTTAGCAGCTGTGATCAAAGATCTGGTAAATCATCCTAATTGCAGAGACTTTGTTGCTGAAAGACTTTGTAGATATTTAATTACAGATCAGCCTACAAAAGATATGAAACAACCTATTATAGATGCTTTCAAAAAATCTGATGGACATTTACCAGAAATACACAAAGCAGCAATAAAGGTGGCATTTGAGTACAACGATAAATATAAAAAATTTCAAACGCCTGAAAATTGGTTAATACAAGTTGCAAAAATTGCTGATTTAAATTGGCCCCCATCACCAGAACTAATGGATAAATACGAGCTTGGTCAGAAACCGTTTGACTCTCAGCGAGAACCTGAATGGATTTTACAAAATATTGGTCACCATCCTTACAGAGCAAAACAACCAAATGGTTGGTCAGACCATTCTGATGACTGGATTTCACCAGAATTATTAATTAGAAGACTTGTATACGCAAAAGCAAGTTATAATTTTTCTAAAATGGAAAATAATAAAAATGCCGCATATTATGAGAGTATTGTTGAAAAAAATTTTGATAATCCAAGTAAAATAATGAAATATATAAACCAAAAAAATAGAGCTGTTGAAAAACACACTCTACTTTTTAACCACCCGGAGTTTTTAAAAGCATGAAGATATCAAGACGAGATTTTTTAAAAACTACAGCTTTAACGTCATTATATTTTGCTGGTTTTGGAGCTGCGAGCCATGCAAATTCAGGACCAAAAAAAAATCTAGTGATAATTATGTTGCGCGGAGGTATGGATGGCTTATGTGCAATTCCAGTCAAAGGGGATAAAAATTTTGAAAAATTAAGAAGCAAAATTAATCTTGATAGAACTTTAAAATTAACATCAGATTTTGATTTACATCCAGCATTAAAAACATTTAAAAGTCTTTGGGATCAAAATTTAAGTGCTGCAGTACATGCAACAAATATCCCTTATACCGGCAGATCACATTTTGATGGCCAAAACTTAATGGAGTCAGGTGGAAAAATTCCTTATCAAGAAAAAACAGGTTGGCTTGGAAGAGGAATGAAAGCAGCTGGGTTAACAGGTCAAGGGTTAGCTTTAGCTCTACCAATGCCTTTATTGATTAGAGGTGTTCCAAGAAACAATAATTATTTTCCTGTAGGGCGTAGTTTACCATATCCTGCAACTTTAGAATTAATAAAACAAGCATACAAGGAGCACGATGAAAAGTTATTAAGTGAAAATTTAGAAATCATTTTAAATAGAGATTTTAATAATAGATCAAGAGATGATGCTTGGATTTTAGCTTCAAGTGCTGGTACAGAGTTATCAAAACCTGATGGGCCAAAAGTTGCAGTTTTTGAAGTGGATGGTTTCGATACCCATGCAGCTCAAGGGGCAACTGATGGTGCTCATGCAGATTGTTTATCAGATTATGATAATATTGTCAGATCTCTTAAATCATCAATGTCTGAAGAGGCATTTAGTAATACTTTGGTTTTAACACTTACAGAGTTTGGAAGAACAATAAAGCAGAATAGTAGTAATGGAACAGAGCATGGTTATGGCTCAGCTATTTTAATGGCAGGTGGTCTAGTTAAAAAATCACAAGTTCATACAGATTGGCCAGGATTAAAGAAAAAAGAATTATTTGAAGGAAGAGATTTAAATTCCACAATAGATTCAAGAGCAATTTATGCTTCTGCTATGTCTACAGTGTTTGATGTAGATTTTAAAAAGATTACTAAAGAAGTTTTCTGGGGAGAGAATTTACCAAATTTATCTGATAAACTTTTTAAAGTTTAATAAAAAACTTATCCACAGCCTATAATTTGAATTGAAATAGTATTTTTTAAAATATAGCATTTCTGTCGATGAGAATTGAAGAAGAGCTAAAGCTAGATTATTCAGATGTACTGTTTAGACCTAAGAGAAGTACACTAAAAAGTCGTAAAGACGTAAATCTTCTTAGAACCTATAGGTTTAAATACAGTAAAAATGAATGGTCAGGCATTCCTATTATGGCAGCAAACATGGATGGTGTTGGTGAATTAGGTGTTGCTGAAAAATTAAATGAATATGGAATGATTACATCATTAACAAAACAACATGATGTAAAGAAACTTAAACAAAATAAAAATATTAAAAAAATCTTTCCTAATATTGCACTTAGCGTTGGTATAAAAAAAGAAGATTTTCAAAATTTAGATAAAGTATTAAAAGAATTTAGTTTTTTTAAATTTATTTGTATTGATGTTGCAAATGGGTACACAGAACATTTCACTAATTTTATCAAATCAGTGAGAGATAAATATCCAACAAAAACTATCATCGCAGGAAACGTTGTTACTGCAGATATGACACAAGAATTAGTTCTAAGTGGAGCAGACATTGTTAAAGTTGGCATAGGACCTGGAAGTGTTTGTACAACTAGAATTCAAACAGGAGTAGGTTATCCACAATTGAGTGCAGTAATTGAATGTGCAGATGCAGCACATGGACTTGGTGCGCACGTGATAGCAGACGGTGGATGCACTTGTCCAGGTGATGTTGCTAAAGGTTTTGGAGGTGGTGCAGACTTTGTGATGCTTGGAGGTATGTTAGCAGGACATGATGAGGGAAATGGTAAAATTGTTAAAGTTAATGGAGAAAAATATATAGAGTTTTATGGATCTAGTTCTGAAGTTGCTAATAAAAAACACTATGGTGGACTTTCAGATTATCGAAGTAGTGAGGGAAGAAAAGTAAGAGTAAAATACAGAGGTAAAATAAACGATACTATTTTGAATATTCTTGGTGGTGTAAGAAGTAGTTGTACTTATGTTGGCGCACCTTCACTTAAACAATTAAGTAAATGTACAACTTTCGTTAGAGTATCCAATCAGTTTAATGACAGTTTAATTAAATAATTTATTTTTCAAACTTAAAATTTTTTATATTTGTAGTTTCATATTTCTCAAAAGGCATATGTATCCAAGGAGAGTCTTTTAAATAATCTACAGAGTAATCAGGTTTAAATTTTGAAGTTGATTTGTGCCATATAACTGCTGTTTTAATTTTTTCATCTAAATAAAATCCATAAAAATGCTCTAACCATTTAATACTTTTGATTAAAGTTTTCCCAGAGTCTGCTAAATCGTCAACCAATAAAACATGTGAACCTAAGTTTGGAGTAGTTTTTGCTAAATCTCTTGAAAAAGTAAATTGTCCTTGTTGATTTTTAATATCATCACTATCACCATGATAAGATTCAACAGATAAGATAGCTAAAGGGACATTAAAAAGTCTGCTAAAAACATCTCCAACTCTTAATCCGCCTTTTGCAATACAAATAATTTGATTAAATTTTAAATTATCCTCATGAACTTTTTTTGCTAATTGCTCTATCTTCTTATGATAATCATTCCAAGTTATATAAATATCTTTCATAATTTTTTAAACGAAAATTGATTAAATCACTTATCTCAAAATATTCCAATGTTTAACTAAAAAAAATTTAACAACAACCACAGCTTTTTTTAGTAGCTTTTGGTTGTTCTTCATCTTGTGATGTTTCTAATTTTTTTTGATCATCTTCAAGAGCTTTTTGTTTTTTTGAAATTTTGTCTTCAAAGTAATCATAAAGGGAGGCAAAACCCAATTTAGAGGCTCTTTTTTCCTCATAATTTTTTCGCCCTTTAAGGTTTTCAATTATTTTAACTATTTCTTGATTTTGCATAATCTCTTTTTATTAAAAAGGTTAATTAAATCAAGCTTAATTCTTTAATAAATTAGTTGAATGTTAGCATGTATTTAATAATGTTATTTTATAACAAAGTCTGGTTGTGCTGACTTTTAAAAAAAGGGACAACAAAAAAGTTAACTTTTAAAAGAAATGCACATGATGAAAAAAATATTACTAATCATTATTTTAAGCTTATTAACTTCAAGCAATGTATTTGCTGAGAGATTAAATTGGTTTTTTAGTAAGTGGCTTTCTGAAAACGGACATCATCAATATTTAAATGAGCAAGGATCTCACAATCTAAATATCAAAATAAAAAATAAAGCATTTTCAGCTACTAATATTGCCTATCATTCAAACCCAAACAGAGATACGCTGATTTATTATTTATGGAAATATTCATATAGAGATAGAAGTCAACATTTAAAAGAGTTTAAACCGACAAATAGTTCCTACGATTTTAAATTTAACTTAATTGAGGATGAATTTATAAAAAAGCAAACGAAAACTGTAAAAAAGCAAATGAAAACCAAAGGTATCCTTAGTTATTTATATTATCAAGATGGTGAAGTATTAATTGATGAACTTTCTCCTAAAGAAAGACTGGGAGAGTTTTTGAATAATGAAACAAAATTTTATTCAATGTCAATGGGTAAGTCAGTAACTTCTTATTTAGTAGGTCACGCAATATGTGAGGGTTATATTGATGGAGTTGATGCTAGAGTAAATGACTGGCCTATAATAAAAGATTCTCTTTATCATGATCAAAAATTAATTAATTTTTTAAATATGAATACTGGTGATCAAAAATATATCGATGAATTTGAAGATGGTACCAGTAAATTAGGTGCATATGAAGATAGAGATATTGAACAAACCATGCGCTCTTACTTTAACAACGAAAATACAAAAAAATCTAAGGAGAGATACAATTACAATGGATTTGTCACTCAGTTAATTTTAAACTATATGAAATTTAAAATTGGTGAAGATTATGACAAATTTTATAGCAGAGTTTTCAACGATAAAATAAAGATCAAAAATAGCATTCGTTATGGCTACACTAGTTTAAATGAAAATTGGGGAAATGGACATCCTAACATAATGGCAACGAGATTTGACTATCTTAGAATAGCAAAAGCTATACTGGATGATTATCAGAATGATACTTGTGTTGGAAAATATTTAAAAGAAATTTATAAAAGAAGAATACCAAAAGGAAGCAAAGAAAAAGAAGAGCCCTTATTTAATCGTACAAAATCATACGGGGGTCAATTTCATATGGATTTTCCAGGATTAAAAGACAAAATTATATTTGGTATGGGCGGCTATGGCGGGAATATGATTTTAATTGATGTAGAAAATTCAAGAATATTGGTTGTTAATTCACTCCATTATAATAATGAAAAATATAAATATAATCACAAAAAACTACTGTACGATCCATTTAAAAAAGGAAAAGGTTAAATGAAAAAAATCTTAACAGTTATTTTTATATTAATATTTTCAACTTCTGCTTTTGCAAATAAAAATAAAAATACCTGGGATTATCCTCTAATAGAATATAGTGGATGGGTAATTAAAGGTTCAGAAAATCATTTCAAATTTCAATCAAATTTAAGAGAAGATAAAGACGTTCTAAAAGAATTTAAAAATAATAAAAATACAGGAATAATTAGTTATTTATTATTTGAGAACGATAAAATTGTTATTGATGTGTCTGATATTCCTAAAAAAATTAGCAGCGGAGATTACATAATTGATGGTTTGTTACCTTCACACTCAATGGGTAAAAGTTTAGTGTCTTATGTAACAGGGCACGCAATTTGTGAAGGCTACATTAATAACGTAAATGTAAAATTAAATGATTGGCCATTAATTAAAGATACTCTTTATGAAAATTCAATACTGCTTGATCTTCTAAATATGAAAGGTGGGGACCAAAAATGGGTTGGTGAAAGAAGAAACGTTGGTTCAGACAATAGGATCAAGGGTGGAAAGCCAGAAGAAAATGTAAATGTTATTGGTCTAGAGAAAGTAATGAATAAATATCTAAAAGGTACAGAAAAAAGTAAATTAATTTATAACTATAGCGCTCTAACTACCAATGTAATTATGAACTATGTAAAATTCAAAGCAGGTGATGATTGGGACAAATTATTACATAAAGTATTCAATGAACATGTTAAAGTTAAAAATAGTGTTCAATTTCAAAAATCTAATAGAAAGTACGCTAGAACAAAATTTAATTCTGCAAGATATTCTTTTTATGCAAATAGATATGATTATTTAAGAATTGCAAAAACAATGATGGAAGATTGGCACAATGATACATGTGCAGGCAAGTATTTAAAAACGATTTATAAAAATAGAATTAAAAAGAAAGATAACACAAAGCATGCAACTGATGTGGGTCTTTATACAAAAACATATGGTGGTCAATTTCACTTTGATATTTTTGGGATTGATAAAAAAAGAAAAATTATAGGATTGAGTGGATTTGCGGGTCAGCAAATTTTGATAGATTTAGATAATAAAAGAATAATTGTCGTTAATTCACTTTATAGAAATTATAATTGGAAGAAGATTATTCATTCGGCAATTAAAGGTTAAATGAAAATATTTCTAGGATTAGTAATTTTTTGCTCTCTATGGTGCAGCAGTGTATTTGGATTAAGTTTACCAAAAGATGTAGTCTCAGGAAGCAAATTCAAAAAAAGTTTAACTGGAAAATATTATAAAAAGTATGGAATGGAAGTGGTTAATAAATCAGATGGCCATCCAGTACGTGCGGGTGAAAAATCTATAAGGTTTGAATTAAGAGCTGGTGATTGTGGTAAAGATACAGATGGTAACTGGAATGATTGTAAAAAAAATCGTGAAAGACATGAGTTGAGTGCAAGGCTTAGAGTTAGCAAAGGAGATAGATGGTATGCTTGGTCAATTTATATGCCTGAAGATTTTAAAAATGTTGATCCTGTATCAGTTATACTTGGTCAGTTTCACCAAGAAAAAAAACATGTAATTTGGATGTTTAAAAATAAACGTGGTGGATATTGGATCGAAAACTATGTTCCAGGATATACTGTAGGAAGCACTCAAATTTTATCTAAAGAAGAGTTGTTAGGAAAATGGAATGATATTTTGGTAAATGTTAATTGGTCACACAAAGACGATGGTTATTTTAAATTATGGGCAAATAATAAATTAGTTCTTGATTTTAAAGGTGCAACAAAATCTAAAGGCGTTAAAACATATTTTAAATTTGGAATTTATAGATCTAAAGTGAGTATTTATAAGCAGATACATAAGAAAGACATACCCATACAAGTAGTATATTTTGACGAAGTAAGAGCAAGTAAGAAAAAAGAAGATGTTATTAAGAATTTGAAATAAAAAAATTTTTAGCAGCAACCGCAGTTTTTTTATTTAAAAAACCAGATAAATCAACCTCTAATAGTTGGCAAACTATAGAAGTCAGCTGTATCAATTTTAGAAGAATATTGCCTTCTCATGTTCCATTTTTTATGAACCCCAGCACTAGCGACACTTAAAGTAGATCTTCCATATCGATGATTAGTATTATCAATTGATCGCATTAAACTATTTATTTTTTCATCTTTTTCAGAAGTAAATAAATTTGTTTTATCACTAGCATTCGACAATCCTGTTAGCATCACACCTGCTTTTTGATAACGGTAACCATTTTTAAAAATACTTTCTAATATTGAAACTGCTGTCTTAACGGTTTCAATACTGTTGTTTGTTGCAATTGGAAAATCAACTGTCTTTGCATTTGAGTAATAACCAACGTTTCTTTGGAAAGGGCTGGTTCTAACAAAAACTGTAATTGCTTTTGCAACTAACGACTCTGATCTAATTTTTTCAGAGGCATTTAAACAATAGTTAGCAACTGCTTCTTTTAATTCCTGAAATGTTTCAATTCTTTTTCCAAATGATCTTGAAACAACACAACTTTTTCTTTTAGTAGCAGTTGTTTCTAATCCAATACAAGAAATTCCTCTAAGCTCCATTGCAGTTCTAGAGCTTAAAACATTAGAAGATTTTTTGATCCAGGTATTAGATTTATTTTTTAATTGCTTAGCATTATAAATTCCATGCTTTTGATAAAATTTTGTAAGTTGTCTACCAAC
>NZ_CVSB01000028.1 GCF_001179845.1 Candidatus Pelagibacter communis
ATATTATATCTTAGTTTCTATTAAATTTTTATTTATTTGATATTATTAATTTATGCATAAAAACTTTAGTCATAATGTTAAAGTGTATTATGAAGATACAGATGCTGGTGGAGTCGTGTACTATGCTAACTATTTAAAATATTTAGAAAGAGCTAGAACTGAAGCTTTATCAACTATAGGATTAAGCAATACAGAAATAAAAAATGATTTTGGTGCTCTTATAATTGTTAAATCGTGCAATATTGAATATAAAAAATCTGCATATTTAGAAGATAATTTGCAAATCAAATCTTTTGTTGAAAGTACATCAAAAACTTCTTTTTTAATGAATCAATCAATATTTAAAGATGAGGAATTGATTGTAGAAGCTAAAATTCATCTAGTATTTATAAATGAAAAATTCAAACCAGTAAAAATGCCAGAAAAAATTTTATTAGACTTTAAACCGTACACTTCTAGTTAATAGATATTTTCCTAGCTTTTTTAAATAAATCTACAATCATTCTCTCAGATACAAGCTTAGTGTTTACATTTCTAGGGCTAGGGTGATAACAGGCAATTAGTTTAATATTTCCTGGTAGTAAATAGGATTTTCCATGAATAAATTTTATCTTTTGATTAAAAGTATATTTTTTTTTATAAAATTTAACACAATTATCAAATGCCACCTTTCCTAAGGCAATAATAGTTTTTAATTTTTTTAAATTATAAATCTCACTATCAAAATATTTTGAACAATTATTTAGTTCTTCTATTTTAGGTTTGTCTCCTGGAGGAACACATTTTAAAATATTAGTAATATATGTTGATTTTAATTTAAGACCATCATTTAGGTTTTCTGAATTTGGTTGATTTGATATTTTAGCCTTAAATAAACATTTAAATAAAAAATCTCCAGATTTATCACCTGTAAAAGCTCTTCCAGTTCTTGTTCCCCCATGTGCTGCAGGGGCTAATCCAATTATTAAAATTTTTGCATCAATTGCACCAAAACCTGTAACTGGCTTTCCCCAGTAAGTTTCATTTTTATTCTGCTTTCTTTTTTCTGTTGAAATTTTTTTTATAAAATTAACAAGCCTTGGGCATTTTTTACATTTAAGAATTGTTTTATTTAAATTATCTATTTTAATGTTCATAAATGAAAATTTTAAATTATTTAATTATAATATTTATATGTATTAATTCATCAGTTAAAGCAGATTCAAAACAAACTTTAATTAATGAATTACAAAAAGGTGGAAAATTAATTTTCATAAGACATGCTTATGCTCCTGGCGGCGGTGATCCAGATAATTTTAATATTAATGATTGTGCTACCCAAAGAAATTTAAGTGATGCTGGTAGGGTTCAATCACAAAAAATTGGTAATTTTTTTGAGGAAAATAAAATCCCAATAGGAATAGTCTATTCTAGTGAATGGTGCAGATGCAAAGAAACTGCATCTATTGCTTTTAAAAAATATGAAACTAAAAATTTTCTGAATTCTTTTTTTAGTGCAAAATTTGCCAATAATAGAAAAAAGCAAATTATTGATTTTGATAAATTTATAAGCACTTGGGATAAAGATCAAAACTTAGTTTTTGTTACTCATTATGTAGTGATTTCTGACATTTTAAATTACGCGCCTTCATCTGGAGAGATTGTTATTTCAGATAAGAGCTTAAAAGTTATTGATACTTTAGAAATTGAATATTAAATTAAATTTTTATGTCATCTAAAAGAGCAATGAGACAAGCGCAAAAGCAAGCATATGCTAAACATCGTTCAAACATTACAAATAGCAGATTTAAACTTAAGAAAAAATTTTTAACAAAAAATAAAGAAGAAAAAAAAAGTAAAAATTAACTTTGTTGATCAAATTTCTCTATTTTTTTACAAGTAGAGATTTTGGATAAACTTTCAACATCATTTAAAACAGCCTTAACAAATATTTCAGGTTTATCTTTTTCAAATAAAATTTGAGTATAAAATTGTGGATATCCATGTTTTAATGTGAGTATTTTTCCATCTTCTTCATAAATATTTCTCACATAAGAGTTTTTCTTTTTAACACTTAAATCAGTAATCTTATATTTTTGATAAGTTTTTTCATTATAAACGTAATTACGTGTCATGATTAATTCATTGAGATTTAATATATATTCGTTTTTCAAAAAACTATCTTCTTTGTGATCACATTTACTTAGTATTATGATTTCTGAATATGATTTAGAAATTGGAGCTAGAATTAAA
>NZ_CVSB01000029.1 GCF_001179845.1 Candidatus Pelagibacter communis
CTATGTATGGACATAATTAAAGAAGAGAGCAAAGATACTTTTGTAAAACATCAAGATGGTCTTCCATCCCCGAAGGAAATTTGTTCAGTATTAGATGATTATGTAATTGGTCAAGCTCATGCAAAGAAAGTATTATCTGTTGCAGTACACAATCATTACAAAAGATTAAATTATGAAAGCAAAACAAGTAAAAATGTTGAGCTATCTAAATCCAATATACTTTTAGTGGGTCCCACAGGTTGTGGAAAAACATTGCTTGCACAAACCCTTGCTAGAATTCTAGACGTTCCATTTACAATGGCTGATGCAACTACTCTAACAGAAGCAGGTTATGTTGGAGAGGATGTTGAAAATATTATTTTAAAATTGTTGCAAGCATCTGACTATAATGTTGAAAAAGCTCAAAGAGGAATAGTTTATATTGATGAGGTTGATAAAATAAGCAGAAAATCTGAAAACCCATCGATTACAAGAGATGTTTCTGGTGAAGGTGTTCAGCAAGCTCTTCTTAAAATAATGGAAGGTACAGTCGCAAGTGTTCCACCTCAAGGAGGTAGAAAACATCCTCAACAAGAATTTTTACAAGTAGATACAACAAATATTTTGTTTATTTGTGGTGGTGCTTTTGCAGGACTTGATAAAATTATTTCTCAAAGAGACAAGGGAACATCAATTGGTTTTGGTGCAGATGTTAAAAATACTCAAGATAAGAAAACTGGTGAATGGATGAAAGGTTTAGAGCCAGAAGATTTATTAAAATTTGGATTAATTCCAGAATTTATTGGAAGACTTCCAATGATTGCAACACTTGAAGATTTAGATGAAAAATCTTTAATAAAAATATTACAAGAACCCAAAAATTCTTTAACAAAGCAATATCAAGAGCTGTTTAAATTGGATGGTGCTAAACTAACATTTAAAGAAAATGCCCTAAAAGAAATAGCGCAAAAAGCTATTAGCAAAAAAACTGGAGCAAGAGGTTTAAGATCGATTCTAGAAAACATTTTATTGAAAACAATGTACGATCTTCCGAGTCAAGATAATATTGAAGAAGTTATTGTTGATGCTGGTGCTGCAAAAGGACAATCGCAACCAATCTTAGTTCATGCTAAAGGTGACAATAAATCTAAGTCAAATAAGACTACAGCGGCTTAATATCCTTAATAAGTAATAAATACCTATTGCATTATAAAATATAATATCCATATTATTCGTATGGACGTCAAAATTTCACTGCCCTTACTCCCATTGAGAGACATTGTAGTCTTTCCAAGTATGGTGATCCCTTTATTTGTAGGAAGAGATAAATCTATTTCAGCACTTAATGAAGTGATGAAAAAAGATAAAAAAATTATTTTAGTAACTCAAAAAAATTCAGAAATTGACGATCCTAAAAAAACAGACGTATTTATGTATGGTTGTGAAGGAAGCATTTTACAACTATTAAAGCTTCCTGACGGAACTGTTAAAGTTTTAGTTGAAGGTATTAAAAGAGTAAAAATTTTAGACTTTAAGGATAACGAAAAGTTTATAACATGTGATTACACACACTATAACGATGTTTCACCTAAAGATGAGGATTTATTTCCTTTAGCTGCTACAGCTTTAAGAAGATTAGAAAAATTAACATCTATAAATAAAAAAATTTCTAATGAAACCATAAATACAATTAAACAATTAAAAGACCCTTCGCAAATTGCAGATAATATTGCATCTCATATAACAGCTACTATTTCTGAAAAACAGCAAATTTTTGAAACAGTCGATGTAAAGAAAAGATTAAACGCCATTATTAAAATAATGGAAAATGAAACGAGTATTATTGGTGTTGAAAAAAGAATTAGGGGCAGAGTTAAAACCCAGATGGAAAAAACACAAAGAGAGTATTATTTAAATGAGCAACTTAAAGCTATTCAAAAAGAACTTGGTGAAATCGAAGATGGTAAAGATGAAACAACTAGTCTAAATAAAGCAATTACAAAAGCAAAGATGCCAAAAGAGGTAGAGAAGAAATGCTTACAAGAATTAAAGAAATTAAAAAATATGAGTCCGATGTCTGCAGAGGCAACAGTTGTGAGAAATTATTTAGATTGGATGACTGAACTGCCATGGCATAAAAAAAGCGAAGTAGATATAGATTTAAAGAAAGCTCTAGATATTCTTGATAAAGACCACTTTGGATTAGAAAAAGTTAAAGAGAGAATAATAGAATTTTTAGCGGTTCAAAAAAGAATGGAAAAAATTAAAGGACCAATTTTATGTTTAGTTGGACCTCCAGGTGTTGGAAAAACTTCTTTAGGAAAATCAATTGCAAAAGCTACAAATAGGGAATTTGTTAGAATGTCAGTTGGTGGAATGAGAGATGAAGCAGAAATACGTGGACACAGAAGAACATATATCGGATCTCTCCCAGGTAAAATTATTCAGATGATGAAAAAAGCAGGGACTAAAAATCCGTTAATTTTGTTAGATGAAATAGATAAAATAGGAAATGATTATAGAGGTGATCCATCTTCAGCTTTACTAGAAGCCTTAGATCCTGAACAGAATACAACATTCAATGATCATTATTTAGAAGTTGATTATGATTTATCAGATGTGATGTTTGTAACAACTGCTAATACTTTAAATATTTTACCTCCTTTGCTGGATAGAATGGAAGTAATTAGATTGGCAGGTTACACAGAAGATGAAAAAATTAGTATCGCAAACAAATATTTATTACCAAAACAAATTAAAGATAACGGCGTTAAAGAAAAAGAAATGAAGCTGGATGATGATATTATAAAAGAAGTCATTAGAGGATATACAAAAGAGTCAGGTGTAAGAAATCTAGAAAGAGAAATTTCTAAACTAGCAAGAAAGGTTGTTAAAAAAATCGTAGCTGGTGAAGAAAAAGAAGTTGGAATTAATAATAAAAATTTAGCTGATTTTTTAGGTGTTCCTAAATTTAATTTTGGAGAATTAGAGACTGAGAATAGAGTAGGTATAGTAACAGGATTAGCTTGGACTGAGTATGGTGGAGAAATTTTAAAAATTGAGACTGTTACAATGCCAGGAAAAGGAAGAATGCAAATTACCGGTAAATTAGGTGATGTCATGCAAGAATCTGTTAAAGCCGCAAAATCTTTTGTAAGATCAAAATGTTTAGAATATGGAATTATTCCTCCTATTTTTGAGAAAAAAGATTTTCATATCCATGTTCCTGAAGGAGCAACACCAAAAGACGGTCCATCAGCTGGTATCGGCATGGTAACTTCAATTGTTTCATCGATAACAAACATTCCTGTAAGAAAAGATGTTGCTATGACCGGTGAAGTAACTTTAACAGGCCAAGTATTGCCAATTGGTGGTTTGAAAGAAAAATTATTAGCAGCGCACAGAGCTGGAATAAAAGAAGTTTTAATTCCTAAAGAAAACGAAAAAGATCTAGTTGATATGCCTAAGAAAATTATAGATGATATAAAAATCACGCCTGTTGAATATGCTGATCAGGTTATAAAAATAGCTTTGACAAAAGAACTTAAACCAACAGAGTGGGTTGAGGTCGATATGTCTAAAAAAGACGATAAATCTCAAGCTAGTATTCAATAATAATTAATTTACATTATATAAGTGTTGATGTAATAAGTAGCCTTGTTTTGGGCGGTTAGCTCAGTTGGTAGAGCATCTCGTTTACACCGAGGGGGTCAAAGGTTCGAGTCCTTTACTGCCCACCAAAACTTCAAAGTGGGGGTGTAGCTCAGTTGGTTAGAGCGATCGCCTGTCACGCGATAGGTCGAGGGTTCGAGTCCCTTCACTCCCGCCACTTTTTCGCATTTTTCGATGTTAATATTAATAAAAATGTGACGTATCAGCCCTTCAACAACAGATAAAAACTGATATATAGATTTCCATGTTATCTGATTTTTTAAAAGATTACCTACCAATAATAATATTTTTAGTTTTAGCTCTTGGGTTAAGTTGTGCTTTTGTGGTTGTAAACTTTATTCTATCACCTAAAAAACCTGATCCTGAAAAACTTTCAGCTTATGAGTGTGGTTTTGAACCTTTCGAGGATTCAAGAATGGAATTTGATGTGAGATTTTATTTAGTTGCAATTCTATTTATTATTTTTGATTTAGAGATAGCATTTTTATTTCCATGGGCAATATCTCTTGGAAATATTGGATTATTAGGTTTTTCATCAATGATGATTTTTTTGTTCATTCTTACAATAGGTTTTATTTATGAATGGAAAAAAGGTGCTTTAGACTGGGAATAAAAATTATAAACCACAATGAATAATAAAATAGATCAAGTTCCTGAGGAATTTAAACAACTTGCAGAAGATTTTAGTAAGAATGGTTTTATAACTACATCACTTGATAATTTAATTAACTGGTCAAGATCAGGATCACTTCATTGGATGACTTTTGGATTAGCTTGTTGTGCCGTAGAAATGATGCAAACAGCTATGCCGAGATATGATTTAGAAAGATTTGGAGCAGCTCCAAGGGGTTCCCCTAGACAATCAGATGTTATGATAGTTGCAGGAACTTTAACAAATAAAATGGCGCCAGCTTTAAGAAAAGTTTACGACCAGATGCCTGAACCAAGATATGTGATTTCAATGGGTAGTTGCGCAAATGGAGGTGGATATTATCATTATTCATATTCAGTTGTTAGAGGTTGTGATCGAATTGTTCCAGTAGATGTTTATGTGCCAGGATGTCCTCCATCAGCAGAAGCACTGTTATATGGAATACTGCAACTACAAAAAAAAATTAGAAAAAAAGGATCTTTTATTAGATAGTTATGAAAAGTTTAGAAGATCTAGAAAAAAAAATTAATTCTGAGTTAACTACCAAAATTAACAACACAGAAATTAAACATAACCAAATTTATATTGAAACAGATAAGGAAGACATTATTGATGTCGCTATTTTTTTAAAAACAAATCAAGATACTAAATTTAGGCAACTAATAGATTTAACAGTAGTTGACTACCCAGAACAAAATCAAAGGTTTGAGGTAGTATACTTGTTTTTAAGCCATGAATTTAATCAAAGATTGATTGTAAAATATTCAATTGCTGAAAATGAAGTTATTCCGTCATTAACTAGTATTTTTCCATCAGCAAACTGGATGGAGAGAGAGGTTTTTGATATGTATGGGGTATCTTTCAAGGATCATCCAGATCTTAGAAGAATACTAACTGATTATGGATTTGAAGGCCATCCATTAAGAAAAGATTTTCCTTTAACGGGTCACTCAGAAGTTAGATATAGCGAAGATCAAAAAAAAGTGATTAGCGAACCAGTAAAGCTTGAACAAAATTATAGAAATTTCGATTACGAAAGTCCTTGGGAAGGAACAAAATACATTAAAGAAGAAATTGAGAATAATGACAAAAAAAATTAAAAATTTAAATTTAAATTTTGGCCCTCAACATCCTGCAGCCCATGGTGTTCTTAGATTAATTCTAGAGCTTGATGGAGAGGTGGTAGAGAAGGCAGATCCTCACATCGGTTTACTTCATAGAGGAACAGAAAAACTCATAGAAAACAAAACTTATATGCAGGCAGTTCCTTATTTTGATCGATTAGATTATGTCGCTCCAATGAATCAGGAACATGCTTTCGCACTAGCTGTCGAAAAAATACTTAAAATAGATGTACCAATTAGAGCGCAATACATAAGAGTTATATTTTGCGAAATTGGGAGAATCTTAAGTCATATTTTAAACGTTACAACTCAAGCTCTTGATGTAGGAGCATTAACACCTTCTCTTTGGGGTTTCGAGGAAAGGGAAACTCTAATGACATTTTATGAGAGAGCTTCAGGGTCAAGACTTCATGCAAATTATTTTAGAGCAGGAGGTGTTCATCAAGATTTGCCAAAAGGTTTAGAAGAAGATATTGCAAAATTTTGTGAAACGTTTCCGAAAATAATTAACGATTTAGAAAGTTTGTTAACTGATAATAGAATTTTTAAACAAAGAAATGTCGATATAGGAGTAGTTACAAAAGAAGATGCATTAGATTATTCTTTTTCAGGAGTTATGATTAGAGGCTCAGGAGTTCCATGGGATTTAAGAAAATCTCAACCTTATGATTGTTATGAAAGTTTAGATTTTAAAATTCCAGTTGGAAAAAACGGAGATTGTTACGATAGGTATTTATGTAGAATTGAGGAAATGAAAGAAAGTGTTTCAATTATCAAACAATGTCTTGCTAAAATGGAAAAGGGTCCAATTAAATCATTAGACGGTAAGATTAGCCCTCCACCTAAGGCAGAAATTAAACAATCAATGGAAGCTTTAATACATCATTTTAAACTTTTCACAGAGGGATACAGAGTTCCAAAAGATGAAATTTATACTGCTGTTGAGGCACCAAAAGGAGAATTTGGTGTTTACTTGATATCTGACGGATCAAGCAAACCTTACAAATGTAAAATAAGAGCACCAGGATTTTCACATTTACAATCGATGGATTATTTAATTAAAGGTCATATGCTAGCAGATGTTCCTGCGGTATTAGGTTCTTTAGATATTGTTTTTGGTGAGGTAGACAGATGAGCTTAAGAAGACCCGCTAAAGATCAACCAGAAAGTTTTGAATTTAATGCTTCATCATTAGAAGCAGCAAAAGTTATTGTAGCAAAATATCCTGAAGGTAAACAACAAAGTGCTGTAATGGCTTTACTTTATATTGCTCAAAAGCAAAATAATAATTGGATACCATTAGCTGCAATGAAGTACATCGCTAAGTTTTTAGATATGCCTTATATTAAAGTTTATGAGGTAGCCACTTTTTATACAATGTATAATTTAGCTCCTGTAGGCAAATACTTTGTTCAAGTATGCACCACAACACCATGTATGATAAGAGGTGCAAATCAATTAGTTGAGGCTTGTAAAGAAAAAATTTCTGAAAACGAATGTGAATTATCAAATGATAAAAGCTGTTCTTGGATGGAAGTTGAATGTTTGGGGGCATGTGTCAATGCTCCAATGATGCAAATTAATGATGACTATTATGAAGATTTAGATAAACAAAAAACTTTAGATATTTTAGATAAAATTTTAAATGGAGAAACCCCAAAACCTGGTTCGTATAGAGGAAGAGTTAATAATGAACCAGAAAATAACAGGAAAACCTTAATGGATTTAAAAAATGCTTAAAGATCAAGATAGAATTTTTCAGAATTTATATAATGACAAAGGCTCAGATGTATCTTCATCACAAGAGAGAGGTGATTGGGTAAATACAAAAGAAATTACTGACAAAGGAAGAGACTGGATAATTAATGAAATTAAAGAATCTCAACTAAGAGGTCGAGGTGGCGCAGGATTTCCTACTGGTTTAAAATGGTCATTTGCGCCAAAAGAAGTTGGATCTAGGCCACATTACTTAGTTATTAACGGCGATGAGTCTGAACCAGGAACTTGCAAAGATAGAGACATTTTAAGATTTGAACCTCACAAATTAATAGAAGGTTGTTTAATAGCATCTTATGCAGTGCAAGCACATGTTTGTTATATTTACATAAGAGGAGAATATTTTGTTGATGGTCAAAAACTTCAAGCAGCAATAGATGAAGCTTATGAAAAAAAATTGTTAGGTAAAAATGCAGCTGGTACAGGATGGGATTTAGATATTTATATTCATTACGGAGCTGGTGCATATATTTGTGGTGAAGAGACTGCACTACTTGAAAGTTTAGAAGGTAAAAAAGGTCAACCTAGATTAAAACCACCTTTCCCGGCTTTGATAGGCCTGTATGGATGTCCTACAATAATTAATAATGTTGAGACAATTGCAGTGGTTCCAACTATTTTAAGAAGAGGAGCCAAGTGGTTTGCTTCTTTAGGAAGAGAAAAAAATACTGGAACCAAAATTTTTTGTATTTCTGGAAATGTAAACAATCCTTGTAATGTTGAAGAAGAAATGAGTATTCCTTTAAAAGAATTAATAGAAGTTCATGCTGGAGGTGTAATTGGTGGATGGGAAAATTTGCAGGCTGTGATACCTGGAGGTTCTTCAATGCCACTAATACCGAAAGAAAGGTGTGAAACTTTAAAAATGGACTTTGATGCATGTGTTGAAGAAAAAAGTGGACTTGGTACAGCTGGTATTGTGGTTATTAACAAAGATCAGGACATAATTAAATGTATGGCAAGGATTGCAAGATTTTACAAACATGAGAGTTGTGGTCAATGTACACCTTGTAGAGAAGGTTCTGGTTGGATGTGGAGAATGCTTGAAAGAATGGCAAAAGGTGATGCAACGAAGGATGAAGTAGATATGTTAGGTGATGTTACAAATCAAATTGCAGGACATACTATTTGTGCTTTTGGAGAAGGCTCATCATGGCCAGTTCAAGGATTGCTTAGACACTTTAAAAAAGAAATTGAGAAAAGAAACAATTTGGATCCTATTGTTCAAAAGAAAAACAATATTCCATATTTGGTAGATCAACATTTATTGGATAAAAAAAATGCTTAAATTAAAAGTAAATGAAATAGAAGTAGAAGTCGAAGAAGGTTTAACTGTACTTCAAGCTTGCGAAAAAGCTGGAGTTGAAATTCCAAGATTTTGTTACCATGAAAAATTATCTATCGCAGGTAACTGCAGAATGTGTTTAGTTGAAATGGAAAAATCTCCTAAACCAATTGCTTCATGTGCTATGCCAGCTGCTGAGGGCATGAATATTAAAACAAATACTGCTTTAGTAGAAAAAGCTCGTAAGGGAGTGATGGAATTTTTATTAGCTAACCATCCCCTAGATTGTCCAGTATGTGATCAAGGTGGTGAATGCGATCTTCAAGATCAATCAATGTACTATGGAGTAGACAAATCAAGATTTAAAGAAAATAAAAGAGCTGTTCCTGAAAAAAATATGGGACCTTTAATTAAAACTCAAATGACAAGATGTATTCACTGTACGAGATGTGTGAGATTTGCAACGGAAGTTGCTGGAGTTCCAGAGCTTGGTGCTATTGGAAGAGGTGAAGATATGCAAATTACAACTTATCTAGAGCAATCAATGCAATCCGAATTGTCTGCAAACGTTGTAGATTTATGTCCTGTAGGAGCCCTAACTTCAAAACCTTATGTATTCGAAGCTAGACCATGGGAACTAAAAAAAACTGAAACAATTGATGTAATGGATGCAATTGGATCAAATGTCAGAGTAGATACATATGATTGGGAAGTCAAAAGAGTACTTCCAATTATTAATGAAGATATCAATGAGGAATGGATCTCAGACAAAACAAGATATGCTTGCGATGGTCTTCTACATCAAAGGTTAGATACTCCATTTATCAAATACAATGGTAAATTTGAAAAGGCCTCATGGGATGAAGTGTATAAAATAATTAAATCTAAATTTGAAAACACATCTAAAGAAAAAATATGTGGTTTTGTTGGTGATTTAACCAATATGGAGACTAGTTATATTTTTAAAGAATTTTTTGATCGAACAATTGATACTAAAAATTACGAGTCAAGATCTGATAATAGATTTATAAATACTTCAAAAAGAGAAAACTATTTATTTAATTCTTCTATAAATGGTATTGAAGAAGCAGATTTAATTTTTATAGCAGGTGCAAACCCAAGATATGAAGCAACTATTTTAAATGCTAGAATTAGAAAAGCTTATTTAAACAACAATACAAAAATAATTTCACTTAATGATGTTGGTGATTTAACTTATCCTTATCAAAGTTTAGATGGTCAAACTCAAACTTTAAATAATATTCTTGAAGGAAATCATGACATATCTAAAGAAATTGTTAATTCAAAAAAACCAATAATTATCATTGGTGAGTCTCTACTTAGATTGAAGTCTTCAGAATTTTTATTTAATAAAACAAAAGAATTTTTATTAAAAAATAATAAAATTTCAGATGAATGGAACTCTTTAAATATTTTATCAACTGATGCAGCAACAGTAGGAAATATTGATCTTGGAATAATTAATAATGAAAATAATTTAATAAGTGATTTAAAAGAACATAAATTTGATATTGTTTATCTTATAGGTCAAGACAATTTAGAATTTGATAAAAAAAATGAATTCATAATTTATCAAGGTAGTCATGGTGACAAAGGTGCTGAATCTGCTGATATTATTTTACCAGGCGCTGCTTATACTGAACAAGACGGATACTATACTAATTTAGAAGGGAAAGTCCAAAAAGCTTTCAAAGCATCATATCCCCCTGGTGAAGCAAAAGAAGATTGGCAAATAATTAATGAATTAGCTGAATTTATGAATAATAGAAAATTATTTAATGACAGAGATGAATTAGAAAGTAGCATGTTTAATTATTTAAATTTGCAAAAAGAAAAACAAGTGGATGACCAAAATAATTCTCCTAAAGAATTTCAAAATGAAAATTTAACAATTAACGTAAAAGATTATTATTTTTCAAACGTTATTGCCAGATCATCAAAAACAATGGTTGAATGTAATAATTCTAAATTAAATTTAAAATCAACAGGTACAGAAGGTTAATATGGAATACTTGAGTATAGTTTTTCAAGAAGTTTATAAGATTTTATTTTTATTAGTTCCTGTTCTTGTTTCAGTGGCAATGATAGTTTGGCTTGATAGAAGGGTTTGGGCTTTTGTTCAAAAAAGACAAGGGCCTAATGTTGTTGGTCCATTTGGCTTATTACAATCATTAGCTGATGCTTTAAAATATATATTTAAAGAAATCATTATTCCATCTAGTTCGAATAAAGTAATTTTTATACTGGCTCCTATAGTCACTATGACTTTAGCTTTAATCGCTTGGGCTGTAATCCCTTTTAGTGCAACACAGGTTTTAGCTGATATTAATGTTGGAATTCTTTACTTATTTGCTGTTTCTTCATTAGGAGTCTATGGAATAATAATGGGTGGATGGGCCTCAAATTCCAAGTATCCTTTTCTTGGAGCAATTCGTTCTGCAGCACAAATGGTATCTTATGAAGTTTCAATTGGGGTAATAATTATAAATGTTTTACTTTGTGTGGGTTCGTTGAATTTAAACGACATCGTGATTGCTCAACAAAATATGTGGTTTGTAATTCCATTATTTCCAATGTTTGTAATCTTCTTTATTTCTGCTTTAGCTGAAACTAATAGACCACCTTTTGATTTACCAGAGGCAGAGGCAGAATTGGTTGCAGGGTACCAAACAGAATATTCAGGAATGATGTATGCAATGTTTTGGTTAGGCGAGTATGCAAATATTTTATTAATGTGTGCAATGGGAGCAATACTATTTTTAGGTGGCTGGATGTCCCCAATTGATGTTTATCCATTTACGTTAGTACCAGGTGCAATATGGTTAATATTAAAAATTCTTCTTTTATTCATCCTTTTTGCTTTAGTTAAGGCGATAGTACCTAGATACAGATACGATCAATTAATGAGACTTGGTTGGAAAGTTTTCCTTCCTCTTTCTTTAACTTGGGTGGTATTAACGGCTAGCTATTTATTTTATTTTAACCTTTTACCAGTAAATTAATTATGAATATTTCAAGATTTTTTAAAACAATATTGATGACAGACTTTATTGGTGGATTGTTTATTGCTATTAAAGAATTATTTAAACCAAAAAAAACAATTAATTACCCTTTTGAAAAAGGTAAAATAAGTCCTCGTTTTAGAGGTGAGCATGCTTTGAGAAGATATCCTAACGGAGAAGAAAGATGTATCGCTTGTAAATTATGTGAAGCAGTGTGTCCAGCTCAGGCAATAACTATCGAGTCAGCTGAAAGAGAAGATGGAAGTAGAAAAACAACTCGTTACGATATTGATATGATGAAGTGTATTTATTGTGGTTTATGTGAAGAAGCTTGTCCAGTAGATGCAATAGTCCAAGGTCCAAATTTTGAATTTTCAACAGAAACAAGAGAAGAACTTTATTACACAAAAGAAAAATTATTAGATAATGGTGATAGATGGGAGAATGTTTTGGAGGCAAATATTAAAGCTGACAATATCCATAGATAAAAATGATTGCACACGCTATTTTCTTTTATACATTTTCAATAATTGCTGTTGTTTCAGCTATAATGGTAACCGCTTCTAAAAATACTGTTCACTCAGTATTTTTCTTAATTCTTGATTTCATAAGTATCTCTTGTCTTTTCATAATGATTGGTGCTGAATTTTTGGGAATGATAATGCTAATTGTTTATGTTGGTGCTGTAGCAGTTTTATTTTTGTTTGTTGTTATGATGTTAAACGTGGCCCAACAAAAAAATCAATGGTTTGCAGGTCAAGCAACCTCTAAACATATCCCAGTTGGTTTAATTATAAGTACTTTAATTTTCTTTGAAATTATAATTGTGATAGGTGGCTGGAAATATAAACCAGAAATTTTTGATATTAACAATTCACTTGCCAATACAAGTGTAAGCAACACTCATTCATTGGGCCAAATTTTATACACTGATTATATTCATGTGTTTCAAATAAGTGGAATGATCCTATTAGTAGCTATGGTTGGGGCTATTGTATTAACATTTAGACAAAGATCAGGTCTTAAAAGACAAAGTTATATCAAGCAAATTTCTAGAGAAAGAACCGAAGGTGTTGAGGTGCTAGAAGTTCAGAGCAATAAAGGAGTTAAAATAGATGATTGATATAGGTTTAGGACATTATTTGACTTTAGGTGCTGTTATTTTTTCAATTGGAGTAATTGGTATTTTTCTTAATAGAAAGAACATCATTGTTATATTAATGAGTATTGAATTGATATTGCTTGCTGTAAATATCAATTTAGTAGCTTTTTCTATTTATTTGGGAGATTTGGCAGGACAAGTCTTTACTTTATTTATTCTAACTGTTGCAGCAGCAGAAGCAGCCATAGGATTAGCAATAATTGTCGTGTATTTCAGAAACTCTGGAACAATACGAGTTGAAGAAATAGATAAGCTGAAAGGATAATCATGGAACTATCAATTATATTTCTTCCACTTATTGCTTCTATAATCTCTGGTTTTTTTGGAAGATATATCGGCGATAGAAACTCTGAAATATTAACAAGTGCTCTAGTTTCAATTTCTGCACTTTTATCAATTTATGTTTTTTACCAAGTAATTGTAAATCAATACGAAGAAAATATTGTTATAGCTACCTGGATAAGCTCTGGGTCACTTGATGTAAATTGGTCAATGTTAATTGATCCTTTATCATCAGTGATGTTAGTAGTTGTAACTTCTGTATCTTCTTTAGTGCATATTTATTCAATTGGTTACATGTCTCATGATCCTCATAAGCCAAGATTTATGGCTTATTTATCATTATTCACTTTTGCAATGTTGATGCTTGTAACATCAGATAATTTCATTCAACTATTTTTTGGTTGGGAAGGTGTTGGTCTTTGTTCTTACTTTCTAATTGGTTTTTGGTTTAAAAAAGAAAGTGCAAATGCTGCAGCCATAAAAGCATTTGTTGTAAATAGAGTAGGTGATTTTGGTTTTGCTTTAGGAATTTTTTTAATATTTTATTTATTTGGAACTGTTAATTACTCAGATGTTTTTCAACAAATTCCAACAGTTGTAGATAAAAATTTATCATTTTTAGGTTTTGAAGTTAAAGCAATCGACTTAGTTTGTTTACTTTTATTTATTGGAGCAATGGGTAAATCTGCGCAAATTTTACTTCATACATGGCTACCTGATGCTATGGAAGGTCCAACACCTGTTTCTGCATTAATTCATGCAGCAACGATGGTAACAGCTGGTGTTTTCTTAGTTGTAAGATGTTCTCCAATTTATGAATATTCACCATTAATACTAAATGTTATAACTATCGTTGGAATGACTACTGCATTCTTTGCAGCAACGGTTGCTCTAGTTCAAACAGATATAAAAAAAATTATTGCTTATTCTACCTGTAGTCAACTTGGTTATATGTTTTTTGCAGCTGGAGTAGGTGCATATAATGTTGCTATGTTTCACTTATTTACTCATGCATTTTTCAAAGCTTTATTATTTTTAGGATCTGGTTCAGTAATCCACGCATTTAAGGATGAGCAAAATATTAATAACATGGGAGGTGTGTGGAAAAAGTTACCATATACCTATGCTTTAATGATAATAGGAACGCTTGCTTTAACAGGTTTTCCATTTTTATCAGGATTTTATTCTAAAGACGCAATTATAGAATTTGCGTATTTAAAAGGTAATACTACTGGTTATTATGCAGCTGGAATTGGAATAATCACAGCATTTTTAACATCTATTTATTCATGGAGATTGATATTTAAAACTTTCCATGGAGAGTACAATAATAAAGAGATTAAGATAGAGGAAACACACGAGTCTCCATTAGTTATGCTTGTTCCATTATTTATTCTTTCAATAGGAGCTTTGTTTGCTGGTTTTCTATTTAAAGGACTATTTATTGGACATGGTGAAAGTTTATTCTGGGCAGAGTCTATTAAGTTTTTAGAGCCTTTGAGTACTGAGCACCCACCTTTATGGTTTTTACTTTTAACACCGTGTTTGGTTTTATTATCTATTCCAATTGCTTATTACTTATTTGTTAAGAACAAAGAATTACCTAATTCAATAGCTTCAATGAACAAACCTTTGTATAATTTTTTATTAAATAAATGGTACTTTGATGAGTTATATGATGTGTTGTTTATTAAATCTTCAAAAAAACTAGGTATATTTTTATGGAAATTTTGTGATGGAACCATAATTGATGGTTTTGGTCCAGATGGAATTTCCTCTTTCATAAAAAAATGTTCAATTAAAGCAACTAAATTTCAAAGTGGTTTTATCTATCAATATGCATTTGTAATGTTATTAGGTTTCTCTGCTTTACTAACCTTTTTAATAGTTAAATAATGAATTTTCCCATTCTTTCATCTTTAATATTATTGCCAACAGTTGGCGCTTTATTTTTATTTTTTACTAAAGATAAAGAAGGAAATAATTCAACTGCTAAATATGTTGCTTTATTCACGACCATAGTAAATTTTTTAATTTCGATTTATCTGTGGATTTCTTTCGATCAATCTACTTCTAATTTTCAATTTGTAGAAGATAGAACATGGATTGAAGGATTTATTAATTATAAAGTTGGTGTGGATGGTATTTCAATTTTATTTATTATTTTAACTACATTCATAACTCCGTTATGCATTTTATCTGTAAATAATTCTGTCAAAAATAGATTAAGAGATTTTTTAATTGCAATTCTAATCATGGAAAGTTTCATGATTGGTGTTTTTTGTGCACTTGATTTAGTTGTATTCTATTTATTTTTTGAAGCAGGATTAATTCCAATGTTTTTAATTATCGGAATTTGGGGTGGACCAAAAAGAGTTTATTCAGCATTTAAATTCTTTTTATATACATTACTAGGTTCTGTTTTAATGTTAGTTGCAATAATTTCTATTTATTGGATTGCAGGCACAACAGATGTTATTCAGCTTTATGAACTTGGTATAGATGCTAAATATCAAAATCTTTTATGGTTAGCATTCTTCAGCTCTTTTGCAGTCAAAACGCCTATGTGGCCAGTACACACTTGGTTGCCAGACGCTCACGTTGAAGCTCCAACAGCAGGATCTGTATTGTTAGCAGCAATTTTATTAAAGATGGCGGGTTATGGTTTTATCAGATTTTCTCTAGGTTTATTTCCTGTTGCTTCAGAAGTTTTTACACCCTTAATTTACACTTTGAGTGTTATAGCAATTATATTCACTTCTTTCATTGCTCTAATGCAGGAGGATATGAAAAAGTTAATAGCTTATTCCTCTGTTGCTCACATGGGATTTGTAACATTAGGAATATTTACTCTTCAGCAACAAGGAATTGAAGGAAGTATTATTCAAATGATTAGTCATGGTTTAGTTTCAGCTGCACTTTTCTTGTGTGTTGGTGTTGTCTACGATCGGATGCATTCAAGGATGATCAATTCGTATGGAGGAATAGTTACAATAATACCTAAATATTCAATTTTATTTATGTTGTTTACATTGGCAGCATTGGGATTACCGGGGACAAGTGGATTTATAGGAGAATTTTTAATTTTAATGGGTGCTTTCAAGGATAATTTCCTAGTAGCTGTAATTGCTAGTTTAGGAGTAATACTTGGAGCTGCATATATGCTCTGGTTGTACAAAAGAGTTGTTTTTGGGAAGCTAGTTAACGAAGACCTTAAGAAGATGTTTGATTTAAATAGATCGGAATATCTGATTTTATCTTGTCTAGCAGTTCCAACTTTATTCTTCGGATTTTATCCAGATCCTTTGATAAACACTATAGAAGTTTCAGTGACTGATCTAATTAATATGCATAACACAAATATAGCTAGTAAATAATATGGAAAATTTAAATTTAGTATTGCCTGAAATATTTATTTCACTTTCAATAATGTTTTTACTTGTCTTAGGTGTTTTTAAAAAAAATAGTTCAAAAATAACTTTCAATCTATCTTTGTTTGCAATTTTAATTACAGCAATAATAACAATAAACGAAACATTCTCGGTTAGTAGGGAAACTTTGTTTAATGAAAGTGTTGTTATTGACAGCATGTCCTCACTAATGAAAATTATAACTTTAATTGGAGGTTTTTTAGTTTTAGTTATTTCATCAAGCTATTTAAAAACATTTAAAATATATAATATCGAATACCCAGTTCTTATTTTGAGCTCTATTCTTGGTATGATGGTGATGATCAGTTCAAATGATTTAATTGTTTTTTATATGGGCTTAGAATTACAATCACTAGCTCTTTACGTGCTAGCAACATATAATAGAGATCAACTAAAATCATCCGAAGCTGGTTTGAAATATTTTGTTTTGAGTGCATTATCTTCAGGATTGTTATTATATGGATGTTCTTTAGTTTATGGTTTTTCTGGCTCAACCAATTTTGATATAATATCAAATCAATTAAATTCTAATGAATATGTTTTAACATTTGGAATTGTATTTATCTTAGTTGGTTTAGCATTTAAGATTTCTGCAGTTCCATTTCATATGTGGGCACCTGATGTTTACGAAGGGTCACCAACAACTGTAACTTTATTTTTTACAATGGTGCCAAAGGTTGCCGCTTTAACTGTATTTATAAGATTTTTATATGTTCCTTTCCTAAATTTAATTGATCAATGGCAAATGATAATAGTTTTCTTATCAATAGCTTCTATGGTTTTTGGAGCTGTTGCTGCAATAGGCCAAACTAATATTAAAAGACTAATTGCTTATAGCTCTATTGGACATATTGGTTACACATTGGCAGGACTAGCCACAGCTTCGAATGAAGGAATTCAAAGTTCAATAATCTATATTTCAATATATGTAGTTATGAATTTAGCTCTTTTCTCATGTCTACTGATGTTAAGAAGAAAGGATCAATATTATGAGGATATTGAGGACCTCTCAGGATTATCAAAAAACCATCCACTATTATCTTTATGCTTGCTTGTAATACTGTTTTCTTTAGCAGGTATTCCTCCTCTAGCAGGTTTCTTTGCTAAGTTCTATGTTTTTAAAGCTGTATTAGAACAATCAATGTTTTTCTTAGCTATAGTAGGATTGTTATCTACCGTAGTTGCAGCTTTTTATTATTTAAGAATTATAAAAATAATTTACTTTGATAAAGAAAAAGACAAATACGATACGGATCATAGCTTATGGTTAAAATTTTCACTTACAGTTTCAACGATATTAATTCTTTTATACTTCATATTCCCAAGTCAGTTAATAGAAGTTGTTTCAAGAATTAATATTATTTGATGAAATTAAAAAAATTTAAATTTAAAAAAGTTAAAAGCACAAATAATACTGCAATAAGAATTATCAAAGAAACTAATTACAACTTAGGCATGGTTGTTGCTGAAACACAATTAAATGGTAGAGGACAGTATGGAAGAAAATGGATATCATCAAAAGGAAATTTATTTATCTCTTTTTTCAATGAACTAAATAAAACGAAATTATCGATTAATGCTATAACAAAAATCAATTGTCTCTTAGTCAAAAAATTACTCTCGTCATTTACAAGTAAAAAAATTTTATTTAAAAAACCAAACGACTTATTAATTGATAAAAAAAAAATTAGTGGCATTTTACAAGAAGTTATATTTGTAAGAGATAAAAAATTTTTAATTACAGGTATAGGTATAAATATTAAAAAAAATCCAATTATAAGGAATTATCCCGCTACAAACTTGCAAGAGGTAACTAAAAAAAGTATTAGTAAATTAATTGTAGAAAATAAACTAAAACAACTTTTTGAAAAAAATTTATCTAAACTGTATAAAATTTAATAATGTATATTCTTGGTGATATTGGTAATACAGAAACAAAATTATGTATTGTTTCTAAAAATAATAAAATTTTAAAAAAAATTACTTTTTTATCAAAATCTGTAACCAACAAGCAGCTTAATAGTTTATTTAAAAAAAATAAAGTTAAATTAAATAAAATTGAAAAAATATTATTTTGCAGTGTTGTTCCAAAAACATTTTCTATAATTAATAAATTTTTATCGAAAAAAGTTAAACTAAAATGCTATGAGGTTAAAAAATTAAATTTAAAATCACTTATAAAAATCAAAGTAGATTATAAACAAGTAGGCTCAGATAGAATTACTAATGCTATAAGTTTAATGAATAACAAAAATAATTTTATAATTTTAGATTTTGGAACAGCAACAACTTTCGATGTACTAATTAAAAATACTTATTATGGAGGAATTATTGCCCCAGGTGTGAGATTATCTCTTAATACCTTGTCTGACAAAGCAACCTTGATTCCAAAAATAGATTTAAAAAAGATTAATAAAGTCATTGGCAATAATACAATCTCAGCTGTTAGATCGGGCTTTTTTTGGGGTTATGCTGGTTTAATTGACAATATTATTAATTTAATTAAGAAGGAAACTGAAAAATCTTTTAAAGTAATTATTACTGGTGGTTTTTCAGATTTATTTAAAAACTCAATAAAAACGAAAGCAAGTCACAACCAAGATATTACAATTAAAGGCTTAATAAAGATTTCAAAATTAATTAAATAACATGAAAGATGAATTATTATTTTGTCCCTTAGGTGGATCAGGTGAAATAGGCATGAACATGAATTTGTTCGGCTATGGTCAACCTAGTGATCACAAATGGATTATGGTCGACATAGGGGTAACATTTGCAGATGATACTATTCCAGGTGTTGATTTAATTTATCCAGATCCTGGGTTCATAGTAGAAAGAAAAGATAATTTATTAGGAATAGTTTTAACACATGCACACGAGGATCACATTGGTGCAATTGCTCATTTATGGCCAAAATTACAATGTAAAATTTTTGCAACTCCTTTTACAGCTGTATTAATTCGAGAAAAATTTAGAGAAAAACAAATAGATATAACTAATGATTTACAGATTGTTGAGTTAAATGGAAAGGTTTCTCTAGATCCATTTGAAATTGAATACATTACTTTAACTCATTCTATATTAGAACCAAACGGACTTAGAATAAAAACTCCCGCAGGAGTTATTTTGCATACTGGAGATTGGAAGGTAGATCCAAATCCTTTGATTGGAGACAATATAAATGAAAAAAGATTAAAGGAAATTGGTGAAGAAGGTGTGCTGGCAATGATTTGCGATTCAACAAATGTTTTTAGTGCTGGTAGATCAGGTTCAGAGTTAGATGTAAGAAAAAATATGTTAAACGTTATGTCTCGATTAAAAAAAAGAATTATCATAACGTCATTTGCTTCCAACGTAGCCAGAATGGAGACAGCTTTTTATTGTGCAGAACAAACAGGAAGACAAATCTCTTTAGTTGGTAGATCAATGCATCGTATTTATAAAGCTGCACGTCAATGCGGATATTTAAAAAATACAATTGAGCCAATTGATCCAAGAGAAGCTAAAAATTTTTCAAGAGAAAAAATTGTGTATTTATGTACTGGAAGTCAAGGTGAACCAATGGGTGCAATGATGAGAATTTCTAGTTATGTTCATCCAGATGTTTTTATTGAAAAAGGTGATGCTGTAATTTTTTCTTCAAAAATTATACCTGGTAATGAAAAAAAACTTTATAAACTTCACAACCAACTTGTTAAGGATGGAATAGAAGTAATATCTGAAGAAACCGAGTTTGTTCATGTTTCTGGTCATCCAAATAGAGAAGACCTTAAAGAGATGTATCAATGGGTAAAACCTAGATGTGTAATACCTGTACACGGTGAACATAGGCACATGATAGAACACATTAATTTTGCAAAAGAAATGCAAGTTCCACATCCAGTTCAAGTCGAAAATGGTGATATCGTTAAGTTATATCCAGGTGAAAAACCTGAAGTATATGACAAGGCCCCGAGTGGCAGACTTTATTTAGATGGTAGTGTAAGCGTTGATCCAGATTCACAATCGATAAAAGATAGAAAAAATTTAAGTGCAAATGGATATCTCGAGGTAACAATTATGATTACACCTAAAGGTAATATACACAACAACCCTATTCTTTCATTTCGTGGTTTACCTGTAAATGATAGAGATGATTTTGTTTATGGATTAGAAGAGGAAATAGAGAAAACCTCTAGAACTTTTAAAATCGGAAGCAAACAACAAGAACACAATCTTATAGACGCATTAAAAATTGCTTGTAGAAAATTTTCTAAAGAGAGAACAGGGAAAAAACCTTTTACCAATATCAATTTAGTAAGAATTTAATGAGCGCAACAGGCTTAGCTATTATCTATATAATTATATGGTGGATAGTTTTTTTTGCTATTCTGCCTATTGATGTGAATCGAACAAAGACTGTAAAAATTGACGGTGAGGATCCTGGCTCACCTGAAAATCCAAAAATGCTGAAAAAATTCCTTTATTGCACTGGAATTACTACTGTCATTTTCATAATAATTTACTTATTAATTAAATTTGAATATTTTAATTTAAGAAATATGATTAATTAAGATGCTTTTATCTAATTCATTTATACCAATATTAAAAAATAATCCTTCAGAAGCAAAAATTAAATCTCATCAATTGATGTTGAGAGTAGGAATGATTAAGCAAGCCTCCGCAGGAATCTATTCATGGTTACCTTTAGGTTTTAAGGTAATGAAAAAAATAGAAGACATTGTCAGACAAGAACAAAACAAAATTGGAGCTCAAGAAATATTAATGCCAACAATTCAATCTAGTGAAATTTGGAAAGAAAGTGGTCGTTACGACGATTATGGTGAAGAGATGTTAAGAATAACTGACCGTCAAAATAGAGAAATGTTATACGGACCAACCAATGAAGAGCAAGTTACTGAAATTTTTAGATCTTCAATAAAATCTTATAAATCACTCCCACAACTTATGTATCATATTCAATGGAAGTTTAGAGATGAAATTAGACCTAGATTTGGAATTATGCGTGGAAGAGAGTTTTATATGAAAGATGCTTATTCATTTGATGTATCTGATGAAGAAGCCTTTTATTCTTATAATAAATTCTTTCTATCTTACTTAAGAACATTTAAAAGATTATCTTTAACAGCAATACCCATGGCTGCTGATACAGGGCCTATAGGTGGAAATTTATCTCATGAATTTATTATTCTTGCTGATACTGGAGAAAGTAAAATTTTCACTGATAAAAGAATATTTGATCTTGATAGTGATGATACTGAACTAGAAAAAACATCATTAGAAAGTATGAGAAAAAAATATGAACAGTTTTATGCTGTAACTGATGAAAAGTTTAATAAAGAAGAATTTGAAAAAATTGTTTCCAAAGAAAATCAATTGATAACAAAAGGTATCGAAGTAGGTCATATATTTTATTTTGGTGACAAATATTCAAAACCAATGGGTGCATCAGTTGATTTACCAGGGGGAAAGAAAGATTTTGTTAAAATGGGTTCTTATGGAATTGGTGTATCAAGGTTAGTAGGGGCTATAATTGAGGCAAAATATGATGATAAAAATGAAATCATGAAATGGCCATTGTCTGTTGCTCCTTATGATATTGCTATAATACCTATGATAAATAAAAATGACACATCAGCTTTAGATAAAGCAAATAATATTAATAAAGAATTAATCAAAAATAATATTGATGCGATCATTGATGATACAGATGAAAATTTTTCATCTAAAATTAAAAAAATGAATTTAATTGGAGCCACGTATCAAATTATTATTGGTAAGAAAAGTGAGGGTGATTTATTAGAGTTTAAAGAAACTGGTGAAGAAACTCAAAATTTACCACTAGGTAAAATTATAGAAATTATAACTAAACGAAAAAATTCAATTTGATTTCTACTTTAGAAAAAGAAATTACTTTTAGATTTTTAAAAGCCAGAAAAAAAGATGGTTTTTTGAATGTTATATCAATTTTTTCATTTATTGGCATAAGCCTTGGTGTTGCAGTTCTTATCATCGTAATGTCTGTCATGAATGGATTCAGAACTGAATTAATTGACAAGATAGTTGGCTTTAATGCTCATGCGGTTGTAAAACCTTACGATAAACCGTTAGCTTTATTGTCAGATAAAGATTTTGCTAAGGGTGTTTTATCAAATGACGGAGAAGCAGTTATTTTTCACAAGAATGGCACTAAAGGAGTTTTGCTAAAAGGTTATTTGGAAAAAGATTTTAAAGATCTGCAAATTTCAAATAATGATATTTTTTTTGGTTCTAAAAATTTAAACGAAAATACAATTTCTATTGGTCGGGATTTAAGTAATATCTTAGGACTAGATATTGGAGATGAAGTTTCAATTACTTCACCCTCAGGAGTTCAAACGTTAGTTGGGTCTTTACCAAAGCAAAAATTATTTCTTATAATTTCAATATTTGAAAGTGGATTATCAGAATATGATGAAAATATTGCTTATATAAATTTAAACACTTTAGAAGATTTTTTTAACAAAAATAAAAATGATAGATTTACCGAGTATTATTTTAAAGATCCAAAAAATATAGAAAATCATAAAGAAAAACTGATGAAACTATATCCTGATGCATTTGTATATACATGGGCTGATATGAATAGTTCATTATTTTCAGCACTTAAAGTTGAGAGAAATGTGATGTTTATTATTTTATCTTTAATTATTATTGTCGCTGCCTTTAATATAATTTCAGGTTTAACAATTTTAGTTAAAAATAAAACTCGAGATATTGCAATTTTAAAATCTATTGGAGTTTTGAATAAATCTATAATAAAAATTTTTTTTCTTGTTGGTGTTTCAATTGGAACTTCAGCAACAATTTTTGGAATATTTTTAGGCGTAACATTCTCAATTTATGTAGAAAACATTAGACAATTTTTAAGCTCTACTTTTAATATTAGTTTATTTCCAGAGGAAATATATTTTTTAAGCAAGATGCCTTCAGAAATAAATATTAATTCTATAGTAATTATAACAATCTGTTCAATATTAATAACAATAGTAGTTTCTATATTTCCAGCGCTTAAAGCTGCAAATATGGATCCTGTAAAATCACTGAAATATGAATAATTTTTTAGAATTAATTAATATACGAAAAAGTTTTACTACAGAAAAAAAAATTAATGTATTAAGAGGTCTATCTAGAAAATTCAGGTTAGGTAAAACTTATGCAATAATGGGACCCTCTGGATCTGGAAAATCAACTTTACTTAATTTAATTTCATTAATTGATAAACCAACATCTGGTAATATTAAGTTTGAAAATCATGAGATAAATTTCAGTCAAAATGATAAAAATGATTTATTTAGATCTAAAAGAATAGGTATTGTTTACCAAGAAAATAATCTTCTTTCTGATTTTACAGCATTGGAAAATGTTTACTTTGCTTCTTTATCTCTTAATAATGACAAAAAATTAGCATTATCTAAAGCTGAAAAATTATTAAAAAAAATTGGACTTTCAAACAGAATAAATCATTTTCCCTCACAACTTTCTGGAGGCGAAGCTCAAAGAGTAGCAATAGCAAGAGCGATTATTAATGATCCTCAAATAATTTTAGCTGATGAACCAACTGGTAGTTTAGACATGAATACGGCTAAAGATATTTTTAAACTTTTAAACAATCAAAAAAGATCAGACAGAATAATTATATTTGCAACTCATAATAGATTTTTTGCAAAAAAAGCAGATTATCTATTGGAGATGAGAGATGGTAGTATAAAATCATCTAATGTCTGAGTCTGTCTTACAAAATTTTAATCATTTAAAAATTCATACTCAATATTCAATTTGCGAAGGGGCTGCTAGAATTGATGATTTGCAAGAATATTCTAACAAAAATAAAATTAAATCCTTAGGTTTATGTGATACTTTAAACTTATGCGGTGCACTAGAATTCGCTGAAAAGATCTCAAAGTCTGGTACTCAACCAATAATCGGAACTCAAATAAATTTTAAATACAGAGAAACAATAGGTTTACTCCCTTTGTTTGCTCTAAATGAAGCTGGATATAAAAATATAATAGAACTTTCATCCTTATCGTATTTGGAAAACGATGAATTGTCAGATCCACATGTAGATTTTGAATTATTACTAAGCAATTCTAAAGGTGTTGCTGTATTTTCAGGGACTGTTTTTGGTTTATTTGGTAAATTATTTGATAAAGGAAAGTTTAGTGAAATTGATGAGCTTTATAATAAAATTAAAAATGCTTTTGATGACAGGTTTTACTTAGAGATTCAAAGACATAATGACCAAAATGAAATTGGATTTGAAAAATTTAATTTAAAAAAATCTTTAGATTTGGAAATACCTATTATTGCAACTAATGAAGTTTTTTATTTAGATAAAGAAATGTACGAAGCTCATGATGCCTTAATTTGCATTGGTAACAAGACATATGTAAACGAAAAAAACAGAATAAGATTTACTGACCAACATTATTTAAAAACTAATTCAGAGATGTCCGAATTATTTGCTGACTTACCTGAAGCTTTAGAAAATAATTATAATTTTCCATTAAGATGTAGTTATAGACCTTTATTTTCTAACCCAATATTGCCTAATATTAGCAGTGATAAAGATGGAAATGCAGATGAAATTTTAAAAAAAGATTCCATAGAGGGATTAAAAGTCAAATTCAATAAAATCTTTAATTTAAGTGATGAAGATTTAGAAAATAACAATTCTTATAGAGAATATAAGGACAGACTTAATCATGAACTTTCTATTATTATAGAAATGAAATATTCTAGTTATTTTCTTATAGTTGCTGACTATATTAAATGGGCTAAAAATAATGATATCCCCGTAGGTCCTGGAAGAGGCTCAGGTGCTGGCTCATTAGTAGCTTGGTGTTTATCAATTACAGACGTTGATCCAATAAAATTTAATCTTATTTTTGAAAGATTTTTAAATCCAGATAGAATTTCAATGCCAGATTTTGATATAGATTTTTGCGAGGATAAAAGAGATCAAGTTTTTGAGTATCTAACTACAAAATACAAAGACAGTGTAGCTCACATTATTACATTCGGTAAATTAAAAGCACGAATGGTAATTAGAGACGTCGGAAGAGTTTTGGGATTAGCATATGGATTTGTTGACAGCATATCTAAGATGATACCTTTTGATCCATCTAGACCACAAAATTTAACTCAGTGCATTGCTGGGGAGCCACGATTACAAAAACTCATAAATGAAGATCCAAGGGTAAAGAAACTTACTGATCTCTCACTAAAATTAGAAGGTCTAAATAGGAATGTTGCAACACATGCAGCTGGAGTGGTAATAGCAGATAAAAAACTCACTGAAGTTGTTCCTTTATACAAAGATTCATCTGCAGATCTATTATTACCATCTACTCAATTCGATATGTACTCAGCAGAAAATGCAGGTTTAATAAAATTTGATTTTTTGGGCTTAAAAACACTAACAGTAATTAATAAGACACAAAAACTTGTAAGAAAAAAAATTAAAGATTTTGATATAGATAAAATTAGTTACGAAGATCAAAAAGTTTTTGATTTAATGTCTACAGGCAAAACAGTTGGCCTATTTCAAATTGAAAGTGTTGGTATGAGAGAAGCTTTAATTCAAATGAAGCCGAATCATATTGAAGATATTATTGCATTAGTTGCCCTCTATAGACCAGGACCGATGAGCAATATTCCAACATATAATGATTGCAAAAATGGAAAACAAAAACCAGATTATTTACATCCACTTCTAGAAGATATTTTAAAACCAACTTATGGTGTAATTATTTATCAAGAACAAGTAATGCAGATTGCACAAAAATTATCAGGATTTACAGCAGGACAAGCTGATATATTGAGAAGAGCAATGGGTAAAAAGAAAAGAGCAGAACTTGAAAAACAGAAACAAGGGTTTATTGCTGGAGCTGTTAAAAATGGAATAGCAAAGGATGTTGCTGCTGGAATTTTTTTAAAAATAGAACCATTTGCAGAATATGGTTTTAATAAAAGTCATGCTGCTGCATATGCAATTATTTCATATCAAACAGCTTTTTTAAAAACATATTATCCAAAGGAATTTATTGCAGCCTCAATGACTATGGATATATCAAATCAAAATAAATTAAGTGAGTTTTATGAAGAATTAAAAAGATTAAATATTGAAGTTGTACGTCCAGATATAAATGAATGTTTTGCTGATTTTAGAACAATTGATGATAAATTTTATTACGCTTTGGGAGGAATTAAAGCTGTTGGTTTTGAGGCAATATCAAACATAGTTGAAGAAAGAACTTTAAATGGAAAATTTGAATCAATTCATGATTTTATATCTAGAGTAAATCCAAAAGATATAAACAAACTTCAATTAGAGGGTTTAGTTAAAGCAGGTGCTTTTGATAAATTAAATTCAAATAGACAATCATTGTATGAATCTATACCAGTTATGATTGCAAAAAGTAAAAATATATTTGAAAATAAATCTACAAATCAGATTGATTTATTTTCAGAGGATGAGATTGTACAAGATAATATTTTGCTTAAAACTGAAGATTGGAAATTTGAGGAAAGATTATCAAAAGAATTTGAAGCTGTAGGTTTCTTTATTTCAGACCATCCGTTAAATCAATTTAAAGAAATTTATAATGATTATAAAATAACAGATTATTCCAACTTTATTTCTAATGATGATTTAAAAGACTCTAATATCGCTGCAACTTTATTAAAGGTTCAAGAGAGAAAAACAGCAAAAGGAAATTCCTACGCTGTTTTAAAATTAACTGACTTATCAAGCATATTTGAACTGTTTATTTTTTCAGATGTATTAGAATTAAATAGAGAAATTTTAAAAGAGGGTAGCTCTCTTATTTTGACATTATTTAAAAATATTTCTAATGATGAAAATAGATTAACTAGAATTAATGTTCAAAAAATAGCTTCACTTAAAGAATTATTTAATAGCCCTATAAATGAGGTATCATTCGATCTAAAATCTAAAGAAGAAATTGAAAAAATTTGTAAAATTTTAAACGATGAGGGCAAAACCATAGTTAATATTAATCTATTTAATGATGATAAAATTCTCAAATTTAGATTGAAAAATACTCGTAAATTAGACAGAAAATCTTTAAATCTAATAAGAAATCAAGAAATTCAAGCAATTATCAACTAAATAATCACTTGTTAATAACGATAAATATTTGTAAATACTCCATAAATTAAATAAACACGCACACAGTTGTTGGTTTTATACCTCCGGTCCTTAATTGGAAATTACTGTGGTGGCTTAACCGGGAAAAAATATGAAAATACCTAACGTTACAATACAACAATTATTAGAAGCAGGCGTTCATCTTGGACACAAAACTTTAAGATGGAATCCAAAAATGAAAAAATACATTTTTGGTAAAAGAGATTCTATTCATATCATAGATCTTACTCAAACGGTGGAGTTAACCAAAGTAGCTTTGGAAAAAGTTTATGAAACTATTGCAAATAATGGAAAAATTTTATTTGTGTCTACAAAAAAACAAGCATCAGAGGCAATTGCAGAAGTTGCAAAAGAAACAGATCAGTATTTTGTAAATTACAGATGGTTAGGAGGTATGCTAACTAACTGGGGAACAATTTCAAATTCAATTAAGAAATTAAAAAAACTAGAAATTGATTTAACAGCAGAAAATAGAGGATTTACAAAAAAAGAGCTTTTAAAAATGAGTGTAAAAAAAGACAAGCTCCAAAGATCATTAGGTGGTATTGCCGAAATGAAAAAAATTCCAGATTTGGTATTTGTTATAGATACAAATTATGAATCACTAGCTATAGCTGAATCTGCTAAATTAGGAATACCAATTATAGCTATTCTAGATAGTAATTCAAATCCTGATAATATAAATTATCCAATTCCAGGCAATGATGATGCAAGAAGAGCTATTGATCTTTACTGTAATTTAATCAAAGAAACAATTAATAGCGCTAAAAGTTCTGCATCCACAGTTGAGTCTAAAAAGAGTAAAGATAAAGATAAAGAAATTAAAGAGCAAGATAAAACAAAAACTATTCAGGAATTAGATAGAGAAAAATTGGAAAAAAAATTTTCCAATAAAGATAAGGAAAAATTAAACTAATGAGTGATATAGAAAAAGTAAAAAAACTTAGAGAAGTTACTGGGGCAGGTTTTAAAGATTGCAACTTAGCTATTAAAGAATCAAATGGTGATTTGGACAAGGCAATTGAAATTTTAAGAGTTAAAGGAATTTCAAAAGCTTCAAAAAAAATGTCTAGAGATGCAAAGGAAGGAGTTGTTGTAGTCAGTGGCGATGAAACAAAGATATCTGTGATTGAAGTGAATTGTGAAACTGATTTTGTTGCTAAGAATGATGATTTTATTTCTTTTGTTAAAGAATTAAGTGAACTCAATAATGAAAAAAGTTCAAACATTGAGGAATTAAAAGCAGCTAAAATGAAAAATGGACAAACAGTTGAAGATAATTTAGTTGCTTTGATTGCAAAAATTGGTGAAAAAATCACAATTGGAAAAGCAAAAACAATTCAAAATAACGATGGTGTAAATAATCATTATCTTCATACAGTTGTAAAAGATAATGTTGCCAAGCTTGCTGTAATGGTTTCACTGAATACCAAAGATAATTCAGATACTATTAAGACGTTTAGTAAACAGTTATCTATGCATATTGCGGCGTCAAATCCATTAGCTTTAGAACCCAGCTTAATAGATCAATCAATAATTGATAAAGAGCAAGAATTAGTTACTGAAGAATTAAAAAACTCTGGAAAACCCGATGATATTGCAAAAAAAATAAGCTTAGGTAAGATGAATAAATTCAAAGAGGAAAATGCTCTTATGACACAAGCATGGGTAATGGAACCTAAAAAAAAAGTACAAGATATAATTAAGGAACTATCAATAGCTGATTTAAAAATAAAAGAGTTTTTTAGAATAAAGATTGGAGAATAAATGTTTGACGAAAAGTCATACAATATGAAAATGGATAAAGCCATTGATGTATTCTCAAAAGAACTATCTTCTCTAAGAACCGGAAGAGCAAATGCATCAATGTTAGATTTAATTAAAGTTGATGTTTATGGTCAACAAATGCCAATAAATCAAGTTGGAAGCATAACAACTCCTGAACCAAGAACTATAAATATTCAGATATGGGATGTAAACAATGTTCCTATGGTAGATGCAGCGATTAAAAAATCAGATTTGGGATTAAATCCACAGATAGATGGTCAGATGATTAGACTACCAGTACCAGAGCTCAATGAAGAGCGAAGGATAGAATTAAAAAAAATGATAAGATCAATTGGTGAAAAATGTAAAGTTACAATAAGAAATATCCGTAGAGAAGCGAATGAAGAGTTAAAAAAACTTTTAAAATCAAAAGAGATTGGTGAAGATGATGAAAAATCTTTTGAAAAAAATGTCCAATCTATCACAGATGATCATATTAAAATAGTTGATGGAAAGGTTTCTTTAAAGGAAAAAGAAATAATGACAATATAAAATGAATCCTCTCAATCATGTAGCCATAATAATGGATGGCAATGGGAGATGGGGCTTGAAAAACAAAAAGTCAAGAAATGAGGGACATAGAGCTGGTTTAAATACAATTGAAAATATTTTAAAAGAGACAATAAAACAAAAAATTAAGTTTATTACTCTGTTTACTTTTTCTACCGAAAACTGGAATAGACCAAAAAAAGAAATAAAGTATTTATTTAATTTATTAGAAAACTTCCTACATAATAAAATTGAAAATCTTAACAAAAAAAATATTAAACTTAAAATTATTGGATTTAAAAATTTTTCTCCAGAGTTAAATAAACTTTTAAGAAAGTCAGAAAATTTAACAGCACAAAACACTAAACTTCAGATTAATTTAGCTTTAAATTATGGTTCAAAAATGGAATTAATTGAAACGTTTAAAAAATTAAAAAAACTTAAAAAAAAATTCACTGAAAAAAATGTTTCAAAGAATTTACTCACCAACGAAATACCAGATCCAGATTTGTTAATTAGAACAGGTAATACAAAAAGACTTAGTAATTTTCTATTATGGCAATTGGCATATACTGAAATTCACTTTGAAAAAAAATTATGGCCAGACTTCAATGTCATTGATTATAAAAAAATTATTAAAAAATTTAAATCTACAAAAAGAAATTTTGGAAAGATTTAATGAGTCAAGAATTAACTAAAAGAATTTTAAGTTCATTAGTACTAATACCGATTACTCTTTTTTTTATTATAAAGGGATCTTATTTATTTATATTTTTTTTAATGATTTGTTTGAGTTTGATTACTTATGAGTGGTATATGATGAGTAAAAAAAAACCTTATAGTGTATTTGGATATATTTTTTTATTTTTTTCTTTTTATACTATTTATAAACTCAGAATTGATAATGATTATTGGTTTCTGTTATTTGTAACAATATTATGTGTATCAACGGATATTGGTGGATATGTATTTGGCAAAATATTCAAAGGTCCCAAACTAACAAAATTTAGCCCAAATAAAACTTACGCAGGAATGATGGGTGGATATTTATTATCAATAATATCTTCGATAATTTTAATTAATTTTTATTCAAGTGAAGAACTGATAATTAAATGGTTAATTTTTACAATTTTAATTTCAACAATTAGTCAATTAGGAGATATTATTATATCTTATTTTAAAAGATTATCAAAAATCAAAGACACTGGAAAAATTATTCCAGGTCATGGCGGATTATTAGATAGAGTTGATGGTATGATATTTGCTTTTCCAATTTCGTATTTAATAATATTAATAGATTTTTTATAAATGAAAAAAAATATTGCTATACTTGGATCAACTGGCTCAATTGGAAAAATTTTATTAAACATAGTTAAAAAAAATAATAGCTTTTTTAAAATTATTCTTCTAACAGCTAATAAAGATCATAAAACATTATACAGCCAAGCTAAAAAATTTGGTGTTAAGAATTTAATAATTACAAACTATGAAAGTTATAAAATTCTTAAAAAAAAATGTAAAAATAAAAAAATTAATATTTATAATAATTATAATTGTTTCAACAAAATATTTACAAAAAAAGTCGATTACACAATGAATTCAATTGTAGGTTTTGCAGGCTTAAAACCAACTTTGGAAATTATAAAATTTACTAAACAAATAGCTATAGCAAATAAAGAGTCAATAATTTGTGGGTGGAATTTAATTAAAAAAAAAACAATTTTAAATAAAACCAAGATTATTCCAATTGACTCCGAACATTATTCAATTTGGTCTTCTCTGAATGAGTTTAATATTAAAAACAGCATAAATCTAAATAAATCAATTCAAAATCTTTTTATAACAGCTTCTGGAGGCCCATTTAGAAATACTTCCCTTAAAAATTTTAAAAACATTAAAATAAACCAAGCAATAAAACACCCCACATGGAAAATGGGTAAAAAAATATCCATAGATTCAGCCACTTTAGTAAATAAAATGTTTGAAGTTATTGAGGCACAAAGACTTTTTAATATTGATATAAATAAAATTTCAATCAAAATACATCCTCAATCATACATTCATAGCATAATTCAATTTAGAAATGGTTTAATTAAGATTTGTGCTCACGAACCAAATATGTTGATCCCTATTGCAAACTCATTAGATAAAAATCTTAACTTTACAAATAAATGTCAAACAAATTTTAAAATTCTAAATAATTTAAACTTTACAGATGTAGATAAAAAAAAATTTCCAGTAGTTAAAATTTTAAAAACTTACCCCAAACATTGCTCATTGTTTGATACAGCATTGGTTTCAATTAATGATGAGCTAGTAAATCTTTTTTTACAAAAAAAAATTTCATTTAAAGATATATTTAATAATTTGCTTTATATGTTAAATTTAAAAAGTATAAATAAATTAAAAAATAAAGTACCTAAAAATTACAAAGAAATAAGTGAAATTAATGATTTTGTTAGATTGAAAACTCACAAACTATCTATATGTTCAAATTAATGATTAAATTTTTTTTATTAATTTTTATTTTTTTTATCAAGATTACTTTTGTAAATGCAGAAATTGTTAAATCAATTTCCATTAAAGGTAATGAAAGAATTACAGATAATACAATTATAGTTTTTTCTAAAATTAGTATAGGCGACGATATATCAATTAATGATTTAAATAATGTTATTAAAGAGCTTTATGAAACTGATTTTTTTAAAGATGTATCGGTTAGTTTGAAAAATAATATTTTAACAATTAATATTATAGAAAACAATTTAGTTCAATCAGTTCAAATTAATGGTGTGAAAAACAAAAAATTAAAACAAACCTTATTAGATCAATTATCAATTACTGAAAAAAAATCATATGTTGAAGAAAGATCTTCAGAAGATATTTTAAAGTTATCTAATTTCCTTAAAATTTCAGGATATTATTTCTCTAATGTAGATTTAATTGTAAAACAAAATGATAATAAAACTGTTGACTTAACCTACAACATAACACTTAATCAAAAGGCAGTTATAAAAAAAATTAATTTTTCAGGTAATAAAATATTTAAATCAAGATTACTCTCTAGTATTATTGTTACTGAAGAAAACAAATTTTGGAAATTTTTATCAAAAAAAAAATATTTGAATGAAAGACAGATTCAATTAGATCAAAGATTGTTAAAAAATTTTTATTTAAATGAAGGTTATTACAATGTTAAAATATCTCAAACCAGCGCTAATGTCATTGAAGAAAATAATTTTAGTCTAACTTATAACATTGATGCAGGCAAAAAATTTTATTTTAATAATTTATCTTTAAAAATTCCTACAGATTATGATCCAAATAATTTTAAATTCATTAAAAAATTATTAGATGAGTTGGAAGATAAGGCTTATTCAATAAATAGAATTAATGAATTATTAAATGAAATTGACAAAATAGCTATTACAAAACAATATGAATTTATAAATGCATCCTTTAAAGAGAGTATTATAGACGAAAATAAAATTGATATTGATTTTATAATAAATGAAAGTCAAAAATTATATGTAAATAGAATAAATATCATAGGTAACGACATTACTAACGAAACTGCTATTCGTAATCTTTTAATTGTTGATGAAGGTGACCCTCTTAATGAAATTTTAAATAATAAATCTATAAATAATATTAAAGGAAGTGGTTTATTTTCAAAAGTTGATTACAAGATTTTAGATACAAATAATGAATTTAAAAAAGATATTGAAATTACAGTTGTGGAACAACCTACTGGTGAGATTTCAGCTGGAGCTGGTTACGGTTCTTCGGGACAAACCTTTTCATTTGGTATTAAAGAAAATAATTTTTCAGGAAACGCCACAAAACTTAATACTAATTTAACAATTAGTCCTAAATCAGTAAAAGGTGGATTTAATGTTATAATACCAAATTATAATTACAGTGATAAATCACTAAGATTGAATTTATCTAGGGCTAATAATGATTACTTAAGTACATCTGGATTTGAAAATACTATAACAAACTTCACTTTTGGTACTGGATTTGAATACAAACAAGATTTATTTTTTACCCCTTTAATAGTTATAGAGTCTGAGGATTTAAAAACAAATAGTACTGCTTCAGAAGCCTTAAAAAAACAAGACGGTAATTATAATACAATTGAGTTGGATTATAGTTTTTTATACGACAAAAGAGATCAGACTTTCAGACCAAAAGATGGTTACTATTCTAGATTTAATCAAGCATTACCCATGTTATCCAATGATTATTCATTATCTAATTCTTATGATTTTAAAACTTATCATAAATTTACTGAAAATACAGTATCAAATGTTTCATTCTATATATCTGCAATTAATTCTTTAGATGGAAGTGATGTGAGAATATCTGATAGATTATATTTATCATCTAGAAAGTTAAGAGGTTTTGAGCCAGGAAAGATTGGACCTAAAGATAATAAAGATTTTATAGGTGGCAATTATGCTTCTTCAACATCTTTTGCAACTACATTACCAACTTTATTACCTGAATTAGACACAGTGGATTTCAATATTTTTCTTGATGCTGGAAATATTTGGGGTGTCGATTATGATAGTGGTCTAGATAATAGTAAAATAAGATCATCAACAGGTTTATCAATTGACTGGTTGACACCTATCGGACCATTAAATTTTGTTTTTGCGCAACCTATAACAAAAGCTAGTACAGATGTTGAACAAACTTTTAGATTTGACATAGGTACAACTTTTTAATGAAAATTTTAAATTTTTTTTTCTTATTTTTTTTTTGCATCTATTCGAGTAATTTATATGCAGAAATATTTTATATTGATATAGATAAAATTATTAACCAAACAAATGTTGGTAAACACATAAATAACAAATTTACAAATTTAAAAAAAATAAATGACAGTAAAAATTTAGAAACCAAAAACGAATTAAAAAAAAGAGAAGAAAGTTTAATTGCTCAAAAAAATATTTTAGATCAAAATGAATTCAATAATAAACTAAACACTTTTCGACAAGATGTTATCAATTTTAATCAATTAAACCAAAAAAAAAACAAAGATTTACAAAATAAATTAATGAATGATAAATCTAAATTTTTAAAATTAATTGAACCAATACTACTTGATTATGTTGCTGAAAATAATATTAAATATCTTTTACAAGAAAAATATATTATTGTTGGCCATAATGATTTAAATAAAACCACAGATATAATTGAACTTGTAAACAAAAAAATTAATATTTCGAACTTTAATGACTTCATCTCTAAATAAGAAACAAATAATAGATCTTTTACCTCATAGAGAACCAATGTTATTGATTGATGAACTTAATAACATAAAAAAACTTCATTCTGCAACAGCAGTTGTTCATGTAAAAAAAGATAGTTTTTTTGTACAAGGTCATTTTCCAGGACAACCAGTGATGCCAGGTGTTTTAATAGTAGAGGCATTTGGTCAAGCAGCTGCTGCTTTAACCGCATCTGGAATTGATAAAAAAGAGTACGAAAACAAATTAGTTTTTTTGATGAGTGTTGAAAGGGCTCGATTTAGAAATCCAGTTATACCAGATTGTAAATTAGAATTAAATATTGAAGCTATCAGATCACATGGACGTGTATGGAAATACAAAGGTGAAGCTTTTGTTGAAGGAAAAAAAATGGCAGATGCTCAATGGTCTGCAACTATTGTTGATAGAAAATAATCAGTAATATTTATTGATAAGTATTAAATAATTGTTTTGATAAAAAACGATAAATGATTAATCCATTTTTTCAAAAAAAAGGCCCTTTTACAATAGATAAGATTTTGAGCTCTATCAAAGCTGAAAATAATTTTGAAAATTTAAATATAGAGATTTTTGATATTAAAGATCTTGTATCAGCTTCAACAAATGAAATTACTTTTTTTCACTCAAAAAAATATGAGTCTGTTGCTTCAACTACTAAAGCTAGTTATTGCTTAACAACCAATAAATTATCTAATATTCTTCCAAAAAATTGTAAACCTATTGAAGTTGATAATGTCCTAGTGTCGACAGCAATGATTACCTCAATGTTTTATCCTGACGCTATTACAGATGATTTTGATGTACATGCTACAAATATTGAGAAAACTTCTTTCAACAATACCGTAAATCATGGTCAAAATATTTTGATTGGAACAAATGTTAAAATAGGAGCAAATTGTTCAATTGGTCATAATTCAATTATTGAAAGTAATGTAATTATTGGTGATAACTGCTCAATAGGATCAAATGTTATTATTAGAAATACACTAATCAAAAACAATGTTTCAATATTAGATGGTTGTGTCATCGGTAAAAAAGGATTTGGTTTTTTTCCAAATAAAGAAAGAAATATTCGATATCCACATATTGGCGTTGTAATAATTGAAGATAATTGTGAAGTTGGTTGTGGTTCAACAATTGATAGAGGTTCTTTATCGAATACTATAATTGGTAAAAATACTTATATAGATAATCAGGTACATATAGCTCACAATAACAAAATTGGACAAAATTGTATCATTGCAGGACAGGTTGGTTTTGCTGGAAGTTCTACTCTTGGAAACAATGTTATGATTGGTGGACAAGCAGGAATATCAGGACATTTGAAAGTAGGAAGTAATGTTCAAATAGGTGGTGGTTCAGGAGTGATTAAAGATATCCCAGATAATTCGAAAGTTATGGGCTATCCAGCTAAAGATTTAAAAAAATTTATAAAGGAAAATAAATGATACATAAAACTGCAATAGTTGATCCCAAGGCAAAAATAGGATCGAATGTTGAAATTGGTCCATATTGTGTAATTGGCCCAGATGTAGAAATTGGTGAAAACACTATCATTCAATCTCATGTAAATATTTCTGTAAGTGCAAAAATTGGAAATGGAAATAAGATTTATCCTTTTGTTTCAATAAATGATCCACAGGATTTGAAATTCAATGGCGAACCTTCAAAATTAATAATTGGTGACAATAATAAAATAAGAGAATATGTAACAATAAATCCTGGAACAGTTGGTGGTGGTGGCAAAACAGTTATTGGAAATAATTGTTTATTTATGATTTCATCACATATTGCCCATGACTGCCAAGTTGGAAATAATGTAATAATTGCTAACAATGTACCTTTAGGAGGTCATGCAATCATTGAGGATAATGTTGTTATCGGAGGTAATTCTGCAGTTCAACAATTCACAAGAATTGGAAAAATGGCAATGATTGGTGGTATGACAGGTGTATTACATGACGTAATTCCTTATGGATTATCTACCGGAAATAGAAATTCATTACAAGGATTAAACTTAATAGGTTTAAGAAGAGCTAAGTTTGAAAATAAAGACATCTTAGGTTTAAGTGAAGCTTATAAAGAAATTTTTGCTACTAAAAATATCAATGAAAATATAAGTAAATTGAATGGCTCTTTTCAAGAAAACCCATTAGTTAAAAATGTAATTGATTTTATAACAAAAGATAAAAAAAGATCTATTTGTACACCATTTTCATAAGATGATAGGATTAATTTTTGGTGATACTGATTTTCCAAAGGAAATTTTAAAAACTATCAAAAAAAAGAAAATAAAGTATTTGATAATTGATTTGTCAAAATTAAATAAATTTAAACAAGATAGAAAATCTTATTCAGTTTCGATAGGCCAATTCGGTAAAATCATTAATATCTTTAAGGAAAACAATTGTAAAAAAGTCTTATTTGCAGGAAAGGTAAATAAACCAAACTTTTCTAAACTGAAATTAGACTTTAAAGGTATTTATTATATTTCAAGAATTATCAAAGCATCAAAGCTTGGTGATGCAGCTATCCTTAAAGAAATCATTAAGATATTGGCCCAAAATAAGATCAAAACTGAAAGTTCACTTAAATTTAACCCTGAACTTTCATTAAAAAAAGGTAATTACTCAAAATTTAAACCCAATAAACAAGACCAATTAGATATTAAAAAAGCAATTAAAACTTTAAATAGTTTAAGAGAATATAATTTTAGCCAGGGAGTGGTAGTTAGAAATAAAAAAATTGTCTCTATAGAAGGTAAAGGCGGAACTAAAAAAATGCTTGAAAAAAGTAGAAGCAAAAAATTTAGAAATCATGGGGTTTTAGTTAAGTTTCCAAAAAAGAAACAAGATTTAAGAATTGATTTACCTACCATTGGATTAAAGACTTTAAAACAAAGTAAAACTGCAGGATTAAATGGGATTGTAGTTAAAACCAAACAACATGTTTTTTTAGATAAAGCCAAATGTATTAACTTTGCCAATAAAAATAAGATGTTTATCACAGTAAAATGAAAAAAATTTTTATACTAACTGGTGAACCTTCTGGAGATAAACTTGCTTCTAAAGTTATATCTAAACTTCAAAAAAATAATCCTGAAATTGAATATTCTTGTGTTGGTGGAACACATTTAAATTTATTAGGAATAAAATCCATTTTTGACCTTAAAGAAATTACTTATATTGGTTTCACAAGCGTTTTGTTAAATATTTTCAAAATAAAAAATAAAATTAACAAAACTGTAGAAGAAATTATAAAATTTAATCCAGATGTTTTGTTCAGTGTAGATAGTCCTGATTTTACGTTAAGAGTTGCCGAAAAGGTTAAAAAAATAAATAATAAAATCAAAACTGTTCATTATGTGGCTCCTCAAGTATGGGTATGGCGAGAGAGTAGAGTAAAAAAATTTAAAAAGTTTTTAGATCATATTCTACTACTATTTGAATTTGAAAAAAAATATTTTGACAAAGAAAATATTCTAAACACTTTTGTTGGTCATCCTCTATTAGAACAAGAAACAAAAGATAGAACAGATTTATCTAATATTATATCAAATGATAAAAAAATTATTTCTCTCTTTTGTGGTAGTAGATCATCTGAAGTAACTTTACTGTTACCAATCTTGATTGATTTTATAAATTTAATGAATAAAAAATTTGATAACTTCACTTTTGTTTTTCATGCGACTGATGAAAATAAGAATTTAATTAAAACGAAAATCAACAATACCAATTTAGAAAATGTTGATGTTATTTCTGATGAAAATATAAAAAAACAAATATTAAATAATTCTATATTTGCAGTTTCAAAATCTGGAACAATTTCTCTTGAAATTTGTAATGCTAAAGTTCCTTCTATAATTATCTATAAAATGAATTTTTTAAATTTTTTGATTGTCAAAATATTAGTAAAAACAAAATTTGCTAACATCATAAATATTATTAATAACAAAGAAATAATTCCAGAATTAATTCAAAAAGAATGTAATCCTAAAGAGATTTACAATTCTGTTGTTTACTTTTTAAAAAATCCAGAATTAATAAAAAAACAAATTAGTGATTGTGAGGAAACTTTAACTAAAATTAGATCTAAAACTTCATCTTCTGATGAAGCTGCTTCAGTATTAAATAATTATCTTATTAGTTAATCTTTTTGTTACTTCCTCTTTTCCCAGAGAAATAATTATATCATATATTCCAGGTCCAAATTTTGAACCTGTTAAAGCAATTCTTAAAGGTTGTCCTACACCCTTAAAATTTGTATCGTTTGATTTAATTAAATCATTTACAATAGGCTCTAATGTTTCTTTGCTAATTTTATCAACGGCAGTAAATTTAGTAGCGAAATTGGAAATAACTTTTTTTGCCTTTTCATCAATTAGTTTAATATCGTCCTGATTAAACTTCACTTCATCTACCATAATATACTGCCCATTATTAAATATATCTTCTAATGTTTTGGCCTTGTTCTTTAAGAAAGTTAGAGATTTTTTTATGTTATCTTTTTTATCTGGTTTAATTTCACTTTTATATAATTTGCAATATTCAGTAAATTGATTGAATAAGTCATTTTCATCAATATTTTTAATGTAATGCTCATTCATTGATAAAATTCTACTCATATCTAACTTAGATGGTGACTTTCCTATACCTTCTATGTTGAAGTGCTTAATACTTTCATCTAAAGTAAAGATTTCCTTATCCTCATAAGACCAACCTAATCTAAGTAAATAATTTCTTAATGCATCAGGCATTATGCCGATTTTAGAATAATCATCTAATGTTGATGCATTATCTCTTTTTGATAATTTTTTACCTTCTATTGTATGAATAAGGGGTACATGGGCAAACTTTGGTAAATCCCATTTCATTGCTTCATAAATTTGCATTTGTTTAAATGTATTAATTTTATGATCATCTCCTCTAATTATATGTGTCATTTTCATTTGATGATCATCTACAGTCGCAGATAAATTATATGTTGGTGAACCATCATTTCTTAAGATTATAAAATCTTCAATTGTACCGTTTTCAATTTCAACATCACCTTGAACCAAATCTTTAAGTATTGTTGATCCTTCTATTTTACTTTTAAATCTTATTACTGGTTTTATACCTTCAGGAGCATTAGTTTCTGGTATATCTCTCCATTTTCTATTGTAGATATACGGAAGTTTTTTTTGTCTAGCTCTTTTCTTTTGCTCTTCTATTTCTTCTGCAGAGCAATAACATTTATATGCATTTCCATTTTTAAGTAATTCATTTGCAACTTTAATATGATCATTTATTTTACTTGATTGAATGTATTCATCACCATCATATTCAATACCAAGCCATTTTAAAGAATTAATAATCTGTTTTTTATGTTCGTCTTTAGATCTTTCTTTATCAGTATCTTCAATTCTTAGGTGAAATGTTCCTTTTTGATTTTTAGAGAATAACCAATTAAATAAGGCGGTTCTGACCCCTCCAATATGAAGAGCTCCAGTAGGAGATGGTGCAAATCGTGTTGCTACTTTAGACATCAATGTTGTTTAGACTATTTTTTTAGAAGTTTCTATATAAAGATACTAAAACTCCTTGAACTTTTACTCTATCAGGTCCAAAAATCTTAGTTTCATAGTTTCTATTGGCACTTTCAAGGGCTACAACTTTGCCTTTTTTTCGAATTCTTTTTAACATAGCCTCATGCTCATCAATCAATGCTACAACAATTTTACCATTATCGGCTGTATCAGTTCTTTTTATAATAACTGTATCACCTTCATGAATACCTGCGTCTATCATAGAGTCACCTTGAACTTTCAATCCAAAGTAATCTCCATTTTTTTCTAAATTATTTGGCAGGGGAATTCTTGAAACTTCATTTTGTATTGCTTCAACAGGCGTTCCCGCAGCAATTTTTCCAAGAACTGGTACTTCTATTTCATCAGAATTAGTTTGCTCTTCATCTAATCCACCTTTAATTACACTTGGTGAAAAGCTATTATAAATATCATTTGCAGAAGCGGTTTCTGGTAATTTAATTACCTCTAATGCTCTTGCTTTGTGAGCTAATCTTTTAATAAAACCTCTTTCCTCTAAAGCACTAATCAACCTGTGAATACCTGATTTAGATTTCAAATTAAGAGACTGTTTCATCTCTTCATAAGAAGGAGAGACGCCAGAACTTCTCAACTTCTTGTTGATAAATAAAAGCAGGTTTTTTTGTTTTTTTGTAAGCATAAGAACAAATATCGTACAAATAATGTTCTATAAAAGTTCTTCTAAATTAACAATACTAAAAAAAACTAATAAAATAGGGCTTTATTTGACTATAAAACTGAAAAAATAGAATTTTCATCTAAGTTTTTCAAAAGTGATTCACCAATCAAAAAAGTGTTAATTGATGTTTTGTTCTTTAGATCTAATAACTCTTCTTTATTTTTGATACCACTTTCAGATATTAATGGACCTTTATGATTTTTTACAACATCATAAATATCATAAGTTGTATTTATATCGGTTTTAAGTGTTTTCAAATTTCTATTGTTTATTCCAATTAATGCATTTTTAAAATTTAAAGCTTTTTTTGCTTCTTCTACTGTATGAACCTCAACAATAACCGACATATTATATTTCATAGCTTCATCGTATAATTCATAAGCAAGATCATCCGAAACCCCAGCCAAAATAACTAAAATAGCATCAGCGCCATAACTTTTTGCCAAAGGTATTTGAAATTTATCGATAAAAAAATCCTTACACAATACAGGTAAATTTATTTTATCTTTTATTTTGCTTATGTGAATTAAATTTCCTAAAAAATAATCTTCTTCTGTTAAAACTGAAAGGCAAGTTGCTTTATTATTTAAATAAATCTGAGCAATATCTACAGGATTATAATCATCAATTATTATACCTGCGGAAGGACTTGCTTTTTTAATTTCAGTAATAATTGAAGTTTTATTATTTTTTATATTATTTTCTATTTTCTCTTTAAAATTAATATATCTGTTGTTTCTATTAATCAACTCATCCAAAGTTTTAAGATCTAAGGATTTTTTTAATTTATCAACTTTTTCAATTTTTTTTTGAATGATATTTTGAAGTATATTTTCAGACATTTTGAATTTTTTTTAGATGTAAAAAGCTTTTTCCAGAAAGGATAAATTCTCTTGTGTGATGATAAGCTTCAGAAAAGTCAGAAAATTTTTCTCCAACAATTAAACCTGCTGCAGCATTTAAACAAACTGCTTTTGAAAAATCATTATCTTCACCTTTAAATATTTCAATCATCTTATTAGCATTAAATTTTGCATCATTACCCACTAAATTTTTAAAATTATCTGCATTAACTCCTAAGGAATTTGGATCTATTTTTATTTCAGATATTTGACCATCTTTTAATTGAATAACATTAGTTTTTGCATATGGAGATATTTCGTCCAATCCATCTTCACTATTAACTATCCAAGCAAATTTTAAATTTAAATTTTTAAGTCCTTCTGCAAAAATTTTTAATAATTTTTTATCAAAAACACCAACAACTTGTCTTTCTACTAGAGCTGGATTGCTTAATGGACCAATCATATTAAAAATTGTTCTTTTTCCAATTTTCTTTCTAACAGGACCAACAAATCTCATTGCACTATGATAATTTGGTGCAAACATAAAACCAAAATTATTGGTATTAATTTCTTTTTCAATATCCGCAGGCTCTAAATCAATTTTAATTTTAAGAGCTTCTAAAACATCACCAGATCCACACTTTGAAGAAACAGCTTTATTTCCATGTTTAGCTACTTTTATATCCATACTAGCTAAAAGTAGTGCAGAAGCTGTTGAAATATTAAGTGTGTTCATTCCGTCACCACCTGTTCCACAAGTATCAATACAATCACTTATATTCACTCTTTTTGATTTATCTCTTAACACAAAAACACCACCAGCTATTTCGTCTGCAACTTCACCTTTTTCAGATAACAGTGTTAAAAAGTTAAAAATTTGTTCATCACTGGCTTTTCCTGTCATTAAAATTTCAAATGCAGACTTACTTTCTTCAAAAGTTAAATTTTGTTTATTATTTAATTTTTCTAAAATTTTATCCATAAATTTAATAATTTATAAAATTTTTTAGTATTTTAATCCCAAATTTAGTTTTAATACTTTCAGGATGAAATTGTACACCATGAATATTGAATTTTTTATGTTGAACACCCATTATTACTCCATTTTCTGTTTCTGCTGTGATTGTTAGCTCTTGAGAAAGAGTTTTTTTATCAATTACTAAGCTGTGGTATCTAGTAGCTTCAAAAGTACTTGGAAGATTTTTAAGAATACCAATTTTTTTTGATTTTATTTTACTTGTTTTTCCATGCATTAATTTCTTAGCTTGGACAATCCTTGACCCAAAAACTTGACCAATAATTTGATGTCCTAGACAAACTCCCAAAAAAGGTATTTCCTTATGCAAAGATTTTAAAATATTAACACAGTTTCCTGATTGATTTGGATTACCTGGTCCAGGTGAAATTACTATTTTATCATATTTCTTTTTTATAATTTCTTTTGAATTAATTTTATCGTTTCTAACGACATCAACGGTTGTGTTTAATGAGGAAATATAGTGATACAAATTAAAAGTAAAACTATCGTAATTATCTATTAATAATATTTTCATTATCTTAAGGCATTAATTAAAGCTTTAGCTTTATTAACTGTTTCCTCATATTCATTTTTAGGTTTACTATCCGCAACTATACCTGCACCTGCTTGTACATAAAATTTTTTATTTTTAGCAACAGCAGTTCTTAAGGCTATGCACGTATCAAATTCTCCATTTGCTGAAAAATATCCGATTCCACCTGCATATACTTTTCTTTTTGTTGTTTCTAATTCATCTATAATTTCCATAGCTCTAATTTTTGGAGCTCCAGATACAGTACCTGCTGGAAAACCAGCCAAGAGCGATTTAAATTTTGAAAATTTTTTATTATATTCCCCAATTACATTTGAAACTATATGCATAACATGAGAATATCTTTCAATAATGAAGCTTTCTGTAACTTTTACTGAATTTATCTTTGAGACTTTACCAGCATCATTTCTACCTAAATCAAGAAGCATCAAATGCTCTGAAAGCTCTTTTTTATCTTTAAGTAAGTCTCTTTCATAAAAAAGATCTTCTTTTTTAGTTTTACCCCTTGGTCTAGTTCCTGCAATTGGTCTTACAGTAATTTTATTATCCCTAAGCCTTACAAGTATTTCAGGACTTGCACCAATTATTTGAAAATCCACAAAATTGAAGAAAAACATAAAAGGAGAAGGGTTTGTTGCTCTAAGTTTTTTATAAATATCTAATGGTTTTTTTGTTAATTTTGCCTCAAATCTTTGGCTTAAAACAACCTGAAATATATCTCCTAATTTTATATATTTTTTTGCCTTACTAACCATTGATAAAAATTTATTTTTTGAAGTGTTAGATTTAACTTTTATATTTTTCGATTTTTGAATTATTTTTTTGTCAATATTTTTAATTGATGACTGAATAAGTAATTTAAATAAATCAGATTTTACTGCTTCATATTTATTTTTATAGCTTGTAATTTTTTCATCTTTAAAAATGTTAGAAATATAAAATATTTCTTTTTTTAAATTGTCATGAATGACTAAGGTTCTTGGACGAAGAAGTCTCACATCAGGTAAATTGAGATCATTTTTACAATTATTTGGAATTTTTTCTATGTATCTGATTGAATCATAAGAAAAATACCCAGAGATTAATGAGCAAATGTTAGGTAAATTTTTAGGAGTTTCAAACTTGAAATCTTCAATAATTTTTTCAATTAATTTTTCTGGTTTATCATTTAATTTTCTTTTTTTATTTTTTTGAATTAGATAAGAATTATTATTATTAAATTCCCAAATTTTATCAGGATTTTTACCAAATATTGTATATCTACCTTTGATTTTACCTTTTTCTACAGACTCAAATATAAAACTATTTTTTTCCTCTAGGAAATTATCTATTAAGTTTAATATTTGCTCATCATTTTTTACTTTCTTTTTAGTAAAGATGATTTGATTTTTTTTGCTTCTGTGTCGAAACTTAAAATCTTTGAAGCTTCGATTAATAATCATTTGAAATAATTTTTAACTCTATCGATAGTTTTTTGATTTAACTGTATTTTATATTTGCTAGTTAGCAATTGATCATAAGCAGCTAAAATACTTTTTCTTGTATTGGTAAATTCACTATTTACAAAATTCTTATAATCTTCACCTTCTTTGTTTAGTAAATTTTTATTAGAGCCTGTAATTTTTACTAAATAAATCTTGTTTTCACCATTGTTTACTAAAGTAAAAGAATTGACTGGTAATGAGTAAAGCATTTTTACAGAATTTGTCTCAAAAACTTTGTTGTCGTTAATAGAGCTAATTGACATGTATTCTTTGTCAAAATTACTTAACTCATCAAATTTTGTGTTATTGAATTTATTATTTTGAATTTCTTCTAAAATTTTTCTGTTATAATCAAATTTTCCTTTTTGATAAATTAATTCAGCTATTTCACTTTTGATTATTTCATCATCTAAATCTGGAGATAAATCATATTTTTCATCTATATTATAAAGTAAAAAATTATCACCACTCTCAATCAAATCTAATTTCGATTCTTTTTTTGAATAAATTAATTCTTCATTAACTTGTTCACTTGAGCTAGGTGCAAATTTAGAAATATCTATAATATTTACATTAATATTTTCCAGAATATTTTCAAAACTCTTACCTTGTGAAATTTTGTTTTCAATTTCATCAATTTCATCAAAAAAGTCTTGATTAAATTCTTCAATACCAATCAAATTTTTAGGATTTAAAACAACGTATCTAAAATCAATGTATTCTCTTTTTAATTGGTCTTTATTTTCCTCTATGAATACTTTTATTTCATCATCTGTATAATCTGACTTTAGTTTATATAGATTTTCCATATCGAAGTATTCAATATCTAAAGATCTATTATTTTCTTCAAATTTCTTATCAATTATAAATTTTGGTGTAATAGTTCCAGCTCCAATAAAATCAAATAGATGTTTTTGTAATTCTCTATTTTTTAATTTTAATTCAAACATTGGTGCAGACATATTGTTTGATAATAAAAACTTTTCATACTTAACTCTTTCAAATTTACCATTTTCATCATGAAAGTTTTTATTCTCTTTAATATTTTTAAGTATTGTTTTTTCATTAATTAAAATATTAAAATCCTTAATCTCTAGATTAATAAGTGTCGTTGATATAAGTCCCGATAATAGTTCCTCTATAATATTGTTATCTAAATTATTTCTAATTACATCTGCTGAAATTCCACTTTGATTAACGTAATCCATAAAATCCTGAGTGGTGACATTTGATTTATTTATTTTTGCAATATTGTTCTGATTATTTGTACTAAATCCACCACCAAAACCACCAAAGCCAAACGCAATAATAATTATAACAATTAGCACCAATCCACCAAATTGTTTCCAGCCTAAGTTTTTTAATTTTTCAATCATTGCGTTATAAATTTATTGATCTGTAAAAAACAAATCTATAGATTAAAAAGTCAATTATGACAAATAAATATATGTATTTTGTAGCTAATTGGAAAATGTTTGGTGATTTAAGAACTCTAAATTTACTTGATAAAGTAATAAAGTTTTCGAAGACTAATAAAAAACATAAGTTTAAAATAGTTTATTGTCCACCAAATACATTAATTCGACCTTTGTCGAGAAGGCTTAAAAAAACCAAAATTGAAGTTGGTGCTCAAAATTGTCATCATAGTTATGAATATGGTGCACATACAGGTCAAGTAAATTCTAGTATGCTCAAAAATGTTGGAGCAAAGTATGTTATTTTAGGTCATTCAGAAAATAGACAACTAGGCGAAACAGATAATTTAATTAATTTAAAAATTAAAAGTGCGATTAAGTCAGGTCTAAAAATTATATTTTGTATTGGTGAAACTTTAAAAGAAAGAAGAACTAAAAAAACAAATCAAGTTTTAAAAAGACAAATTGAAAAAGGATTAAAATCAATAAAAAATAAATCTAAAATTATTATAGCTTATGAACCAGTATGGTCTATAGGTACAGGAGTAATTCCAAAAGAGGCAGCTTTAATTCAAGCTATTTCATTTATTAAAAGTAGATTTGTAAAAAAATATCCTAAAATTTTATATGGTGGATCTGTGAATGCTAATAACGCTGATAAATTAAAAAAAATTCCCAACATTGATGGTTTTTTGATTGGTGGAGCATCACAGAGTCCAAAAAAATTTATTGATATAATTCAAAAAACCATTATTTAGATCCACATGGAAACTTTATTACTAGTAATTAACATCATACTAGCAGTTATTTTAGTTCTTTTGGTATTATTGCAAAAATCAGAAGGTGGAGCTCTTGGTATCGGAGTTTCTCAAGAAAATTTCATGTTATCTAGGTCAGCAGGAAGCTTTATGACAAAAGCCACAGCGATTGTAGCAACACTTTTTATTATCTGTAGTTTGGCTCTTACAATAATTTCTAGAGCAGAACTTACTCCTACAGGTTCAGTATTAGATACTATTGAGGAAAAAACTGAAGACACACCATCAATTCCAGAAAATAATTAATTAATCCTTTTCAATTCATTTTTTATTCGCTATAAGATACTTCCATGGCGCGATATATATTTGTCACCGGCGGCGTGGTTTCTTCCCTTGGTAAAGGTCTCTCTTCAGCTTCGCTAGCTTATTTATTACAATCCAGAGGTTATAAAGTTAGATTAAGAAAATTAGATCCTTATTTAAATGTTGATCCAGGAACAATGAGTCCATTTCAGCATGGCGAGGTATATGTTACCGATGATGGAGCTGAAACAGATTTAGATCTTGGTCATTATGAGAGATTTTCTGGAGTATCTGCTAAAAAATCAGATAATATTACTACAGGAAAAATTTATAATGATGTTTTAAAAAGAGAACGTAAAGGAGAGTATTTAGGTAAAACAGTTCAAGTCATTCCCCATATAACTGATCGTATAAAACAGTTTATTAAAAACGATTCATCTAGAGAAGATTTTGTAATTTGTGAAATTGGTGGAATAGTAGGAGATATAGAAAGCTTACCATTTGTAGAAGCAATAAGACAATTTGCAAACGATGTTGGTAAAAAGAATGCCTTATTTATTCATTTAACATTAGTGCCATACTTGAAAGCATCAGATGAAATAAAAACAAAACCAACTCAACACTCTGTAAAAGAATTAAGGAGCATTGGTATTCAGCCAGATATAATAATTTGTAGATCAGAAAGACCTATACCTTTAGAGCATAGAAAGAAAATTTCATTGTTTTGTAATGTAGATATTAAGAATGTAATTGAAACAGTCGATGTTAAAACTATATATGAAGCACCAATTAGTTTCTTTAATCAAAAATTAGACATTCAAGTTTTAAATTATTTTAAATTAAAATCTAAAAAACCAGCAAATTTAAAACCTTGGAAAAAAATTACAAAAATTATTTTACAAAACAAAAAACAGGTTAATATTGCAATAATTGGCAAGTATGTGGAGCTTAAAGATGCATATAAATCTTTGGATGAAGCACTTACCCATGGTGGCATTGAAAATAATATTAAAGTAAATTTAGTAAGAATTGACTCAGAAAAATTGAAAGTTTCTGAAATAAAGAAAAAGCTTAACAATATTTCAGGAATTTTAATTCCAGGTGGTTTTGGTAAAAGAGGTACTGATGGAAAAATAGAGGCAATAAAACATGCTAGAAAGAATAAAATACCTTTTTTAGGTATTTGTTATGGAATGCAAATGGCAATAATCGAATTTGCTAGAAACCAGTTAAATTTGAAAAAAGCAACATCAAGTGAATATGATAATAAAGGTTTACCTATTATAGGTTTAATAAACGAGTGGACAAAAGATGGTAAAAAAATAAAAGGTACAGATAAAGATCTAGGTGGTACTATGAGATTAGGTTCTTATGATGCCAAATTAAAAGACAATTCAAAAATAAGAAAAATATACAAATCAAGACTAATAAAAGAAAGACATAGACACAGGTATGAAGTTAACATTGCTTTCAAAGATAAATTTGAAAAAAAAGGTATGATTTTTTCAGGTTTATCACCAGATAATAAGCTTCCAGAGATTATAGAGTTAAAAAATCATCCTTGGTTTATAGGTGTTCAATTTCATCCTGAATTTAAATCTAGACCTTTGACACCTCATCCTTTATTCTCATCATTTATCAAGGCAGCAAAAAATCATAAATGAGTAGTATTAAAGTAAATTGCGGAAATATAGAAATTTCAAACGATAATAAAATTTGTATTATTGCTGGACCATGCCAACTTGAAACAGAGCAACATGCAATGGATATGGCTGGTAAAATTAAAGAAATTACAAAAAATTTTGGACTTGGATTTATTTATAAAACCTCATTTGATAAAGCAAATAGAACCAGCTTAAAAGGTAAAAGAGGTGCAGGTCTCGAAGCATCGTTACCAGTTTTTGATAAAATTAAAAAAGAATTAAATGTTCCAATTTTAACAGACATTCATAATGCTGAACAATGCTCTGTAGTAGCAAATCATGTTGATGTGCTCCAGATACCAGCTTTTTTATGCAGACAAACAGATTTATTAATAGCTGCAGCCAAAACAAACAAAATTATTAATGTAAAGAAAGGTCAGTTCTTAGCACCATGGGATATGGTAAATGTCACTAAAAAAATTTCAGACTCTGGAAATAAAAATATTTTAGTTACAGAAAGAGGAGCGAGTTTTGGATATAATACTTTAGTTTCTGATATGAGATCATTACCCATTATGGCTAAAAATGGTTATCCAGTTATTTTTGATGCAACACATTCTGTACAACAACCTGGTGGGCAAGGCGAATCTTCTGGTGGTCAAAGGGAGTTCGTTGAATATTTAGCAAGAGCTGCCGTAGCTGTAGGTGTCGCAGGTGTATTTATTGAAACTCATCAGGATCCTGATAACGCACCATCAGATGGTCCAAATATGGTACCATTGAATAAATTAGAAAACTTATTAAAAAAATTAAGTGATATTGATTTATTAATAAAATAGAAGGTTTAATTTAAAAAAATTATAATAATGTTTAAAAATTTAATTATAACTTTTTGGTCTAATAAATGGGATTAGGGCTATATCGTATTATTAATTTTAACAATAAAAAATTTTCAATTAAATTTTTTAATCAAAGACTGCCTTTTATTTATATTTTATTTAATTTTCTTTGTAGAAAATTTATAGTAAACCCAAATATTAATGACAAAGAAATTTTACAATTTCATAAATCTGGTTTCACAAAAATAGATATATCTTTAAAAAAAGAAATTGAGGAATATAAAGATAAATTTTTTATAAATAATCAAAATCAAAAAGAAAACTTAAAAAAAATACCTCTAGAATTAGACAAAAACTATAAAAAAGATTTAGCAATTAAAATCAAAAAAAAACTTTCTCCACTTTTAAAAAAATTGGAAAAATATTTTAATTGTGAAGTTTTTTTATCAGACATAGAAATATGGAGAAATTATAATCATAATGAAAGTTTAAATTTAAATGTTACACACTTTGGAGATCATTTTCATCAAGATAGTTATACTATGACGTATAGCAAAATATTTGTTAATTTAATGGATATTGATGAGAATGATGGTCCATTGGAAATAATACCAAGAGAAAACAGAAATTCTTTTGTTAAATCCTTCAATTATAAAGATATGAATAATTATAATCTTTCTGGTGATAAAACTTTAATAAAAAAAAATGTAGGAAAAATAGGAGATTGCTGTTTGTTTAGTTCATCACAAATTTTTCATAGAGCAGGAATACCAAAAAATTACAGGGATAATATGCAACTAATTTTAGTTACTGTACCAAAAAAATTTTCAAACAAACTCTGCAATATTAATGATGAGAAATTATTTGAAAAAAATTTTGAGCTTTTTCAAAAATTTACTAAACCTTATAGTCTTATAAAAACAATTAGATTATTTTTTACCCTATTTAAATATAAGTTAAATGGATAAAATTATTAAGATTAAAGCGCGTCAAGTTTTTGATAGCAGAGGAAACCCAACAGTAGAGGCAGAAGTTTATATAAAAAATAATAGCGCGTCTGCAATTTGCCCTTCAGGTGCTTCCACTGGAACTTTTGAAGCATTTGAAAAAAGAGATAGGAATAATAAACGTTACTTAGGAAAAAGTGTTTTAAATGCTGTTAATTTAGTTAACACAAAAGTATCAAAAAAATTAAAAGGTCAAAGTATTCACAACCAAGAAAGAATTGATGCTTTGTTGATTAACTTGGATGGTACAAAACAAAAAACTAACTTAGGAGCTAATGCGATATTAGCTGTTTCCATGGCTGTTAAAAAACTTTCTGCAAAAGCAAAAAAATTACCTTTGTATAAAACTTTTTCTCAAAAAAATAACTTTCAATTACCTTATCCATTAATGAACATTATTAATGGTGGAGCGCATGCAAATAATGGCCTTAGAATTCAAGAGTTTATGATCAGACCTGATCGAGCAAAAAGTTTTTCAGAGGCGATGCGGATTTGTTTTGTTGTCATTAAAAATTTAAGTAAATTAATTAAAGACAAAGGTTTATCAACTTCAGTAGGTGACGAAGGTGGTTTTGCACCAATGATCAGTAGTAATAATCAAGCTTTAGATTTAATTGTCAGCGCAATTAAAAAATCAGGATTTATTAATGGGAAAGATGTTTCTATTTGTCTAGATGTTGCTGCTAATGAATTATATAAAAAGAATAAATATTCTATTCATTCAAAAAATTATATATCTGTAGAAAAATCAATTAAAGAATATCAAAAAATTATTAAAAAATATAAAATCAAATCTATTGAGGATCCATTTGCTGAAAATGACTGGTTAGCATGGAATAAATTAATGAAATCAATAAAAAAAGTCCAGATTGTTGGAGATGATTTGTATGTAACAAATCTTGAAAGATTAAAGAAAGGTTTCTTAAATATTTCCTCAAATTCTATTTTAATTAAGCTTAATCAAATTGGTACTGTTTCAGAAACGTTAGATGTAATTAAATTTGCACAAACTATTGGATATAAAACAATTATATCTCACCGATCAGGTGATAGTGAAGATACGTTTATTGCTGATTTAGCGGTCGGTACAAATTCAAATCAAATTAAAACTGGATCTTTAGCTAGATCTGAAAGGGTTGCAAAATATAATCAATTAATCCGTATCGAAGAAGAACTTGGAAAAAAAGCAAGGATGAATAAGGTCAATTAATGCTTCGATTAATAAAAAGAAATTATTTTTTATTAATATCTGTTTTTCTTATTTTCTATTTTGGTTTTAATTTAGTATCAGGAGAAAGAGGTTTTTTTTCATATAGAGAAAAACAGAAACTTTTGTCTGACTTGAAAAAAGAAGAATTAACCCTAACTAATAAAATAGAAGAAATGGATCATAAAAATTCACTTTTAAGCACAAATTTAGATCTTGATTATATTGAGACCTTAATAAGAGAAAGATTTTTGTTTGGTAAAAAAGATGAGACAATTTATATAATTAAAAAAAATGAAAAGTAGACATCCAGAAAAAGAAAACAAACCGGTTAATCCAATTAAAAAAAAACCTGAATGGATTAGATCTAAACTTACAAATAGCCAGGAATTCTTTTTAACCAAAACAATAGTAAATAATAATAATCTTGTAACTGTTTGTCAGGAAGCAAACTGCCCAAATATAACTGAATGTTGGAGTAAGCGACATGCAACTTTTATGATTATGGGAGACACTTGTACAAGAGCTTGTGCTTTTTGTGATGTTAAAACCGGTGTACCAGGAAAATTAGATCAACTTGAACCTGTTAAGATTGCAGAAGCAGTAAAAAAATTAAATTTAAAACATGTTGTAATTACATCAGTGGACAGAGATGATTTAGATGATGGTGGATCAGAACATTTTTTTGAAGTGATCAATCAAACTAGAAAATCAAACCCAAATACTACTATTGAAGTTCTCACACCTGATTTTTTAAGAAAAGGAGATTCTTATAAAAAAGTTTTAGATGCTAAACCTGATGTTTTTAATCATAATATTGAAACTGTCCCTAGTCTTTATTTAAAAGTTCGACCAGGATCTAGATATTTTGCATCCCTGGAACTTTTAAAAAATGCAAAAAAAGTTTACAAAAATATTTTTACAAAATCTGGAATAATGGTTGGTTTAGGAGAGACAAGAGATGAAATTTTACAAGTCATGGATGATTTAAGAGCTGCAGATGTTGATTTTATAACGATCGGTCAATATTTACAACCATCAACTAAGCATTATCCATTAGATCGATATTACACACCAAAAGAATTTGAAGATTTAGCAACAATTGCAAAAGCTAAAGGTTTTTTGTTAGTGTCTTCATCCCCTTTAACTAGATCTTCATACCATGCTGATGAAGATTTTGCTCAGCTTCAACAAAATAGATTAAAAAATAATTAATGCCAAAAGCATCAGTTAAGCGATTAATTGATAACAGAAAAGATAAACTTATTGAGTTTGTTTTAGATATTGAAAAATATCCAGAATTTATTCCTTTCTGTGATAATTCAAAAGTTTATGAGAAAAGTGATAACGGCGATACCATAAATATAATTGCTGATCTTACAATAGGTAAGGGGCCGTTTAAGGATACATTTAAAAGTGACGTTAAATTAAATAAAAAAAATGATCATATTCATGTTGTTAATTTAGGTGGACCGTTAAATCATTTAGAAAACAATTGGAAATTTATTGAGGTAGGAAATGATACAGATGGTTTTATGACAGAAGTTTTTTTTGATATTGATTTTGAAATTGAAAATAAATTTTTAAATATTTTAATGACCAAATCTTTTCAATTTGGTTTAGAAAAGATAGCAGATGCGTTTCAAAAAAGAGCTGAAAGTATTAAATAATTTTACTGATTATCTTAATTACAGTACGTACTGTTGATTTTTGAATTGAATTACGATTTTTTGATTTAAATTTATTTTCTTTAATAAGCTGAGCTTTACCTTTTTTGACCCCGATATAAACAAGGCCAACGGGTTTTTCTTTTGATCCACCTCCTGGTCCAGCAATTCCTGTTATGGAGACATTGATTCTACTCTTTGAAATTTTAGATAAATTTTGAACCATTGCTTTACAACACTCATGGCTTACCGCACCATATTTTTTAATAATATTTTTATTAACCTTCAATATTTTTATTTTAGCTTGATTAGAGTAAGTGGTTAGACCCATTTGAAAATATTTTGATGAATTGGCTAATTTAGTCAAATTATGAGCCAATAACCCACCCGTACATGACTCAGCCACAGATATTGTTAATTTTTTTTTAATTAATTTTTTATGAAGTAATTGAATACTCATTAGAATTTTAAACTTATTAAATATATTAATATCATTGAATATAACCCTGCCATTATATCATCCATAATTATTCCAAAATAGTTTTTATGATTTTTGTCAAAATAACTTACTGGAAAAGGTTTTAGGATGTCAAAAAATCTAAAAAAGACAAAAGATAAAATATAATAAATTTCAATTGAAATATTTATTTGATTATTTTGATTTAAATACAATAGCAAAATTAAAGGCATAGATTGTCCCAAAACTTCATCGATTACTATTTGTCTTGGATCTTTATTTTTAAATTCAGATTCAGAATCTTTTACTGCATAAAATGAATAAAAGAATAAAATTATAAAAAAAATAATTGAAAACTTAAGATCTGTGTATCCTAGAATTTCATAAGCAATATAAATAAAAACAGTTGTTACACCAGAGGTTACAGTTCCAGGAATTTTGGTTAAATATCCATAACCAAAGAAAGTTGACAACAAAACATTTATTTTTTTCACTGTGTAATTGAGCAAATAACTTCACAAGCTATTGCTTTTTCCTTTCCAATTAATCCAAGTTTTTCCACTGTTTTACCTTTAAGGTTAATTAATTCTTTATCAATATTTAATAAATTAGATAATGATTTTATTATTTTATCACGATAAATTGAAACTTTCGGTTGTTCACAAATTAAATTTATATCTAAATTATTTATATAAAAGTCATTTTTATTTAATATTTCGACAATAGGTTTAAGCATTTTAGGAGATCTTATATTTTTATATTTTTTATGATTATCTGGAAAAAAAGTACCAATATCTTTTTTTCTTATAGCCCCAAGGAGAGAGTCTATTATTGAATGAATAATCACATCTCCATCTGAATGTCCTTTAAGTCCTGAGTGATAAGGGATTTTTATTCCACCTAAAAAAAGTTTTTTTCCTCTTATTAATCTATGAATATCAAAACCTATGCCAAAATAAGTTTTATTAGTTATGATATCATCTTTAAATGTAATTTTATTATTTAAATTTTCTCCTTTAATAAATTTAACTTTTAAATTGTTTTCAATAAATAATGTTGCTTCATCAGTAATTTTATTTTTTTGTTTATTTGCTAGAATATATAAATCTTTAAATTTAAAAGCTTGAGGAGTTTGGGTTAAAATTGAATTATTTCGACTTAAGTTAAAAAGATGGTTTTTTACTTTGTATTTAATCGAGTCTTTTGAATTTATAGAAGGTATTACTACTTTATGGTTTTTAAGTGATTTTATTAAGGTTTTCAAAAGCTTGATAGTGAAATTTGGTCTAGCAGCGTCGTGTATTAAAACATTATTAGGATTAAATTTTTTTATATATTTTAAGGCTATTAAAGAAGAATCAGATCTTTCTTTGCCACCTTTTATGATGGATACATTTTTAGGAAATTTTTCTTTAATATTTTTTTTATCATTTACGACTAATATAATTTTTTTAAAGAGCTTTGATTTCATTGCTTTTTCTAAAGAATGTTTAAAAAGAGCCTTGTTTTTATAAATATTGAATTGCTTTGGTTTTTTTGAATTAAATCTTTTGCTTTGCCCTGATGCTAGTATTATAAAATAATTATTCATTTATAAGGTAGTTTTTATATTCAAATGTACGAATTTATTAAAAAAAATATATATCTAATAATATTATTTATTATCACATTATCGATAGGTTTTTTAACCTTTTTAACTTTTATAGATAAAGGATTTATTGAATTATCAGATCAAAATTTACAAATTTTACTAGTTCTAAACATTATTCTTTTAATATCACTTTTTATTTTTATTTTTATTGAGATTAAAAATGCAATTAAAAATGATATTGATAAAGATGGTTTAAAATCAAACAAAAAATACATTACATACTTTGGTTTATTTACTTTAATTCCATCAGTATTAATTTCAATATTTTCACTTTTTTTATTTTCATTTGCTTTAGAGAAATATTTTGACAAAAAAGTTACCACAGTTGTGAACAATTCTTACGAGTTAGCAAGAAATTATGTTGAGGAAATTAGAAATAAAATTCAATCTGATATTGTTTTAATAGCTTTTGATACGAATAAAAGTAAAAGATTTTTAAATGACAATCAAAATGAATATAAGAGATTTTTAGAGACACAAAAATTAATTAGAAATGTTGATGAAATTCACATTATAGACATTAATAAAAAAATTTTATTTTCAACATTGAATGATGATCAACAATATATACCACCTGTTGATAGAGCTTTAAATTTGGTTTTAGATGATGATAGGCCTTTAAAAATTATTAATGCGCCAGAAAATATTTCTGCAGCAATAATGAGACTACAAAATTTTGAAAATAGATTTTTGTATGTAATCAAGTATCTAGACAAAGATATTTCCAAATATTTGACTGAGTCTCAAGAAGCTATAAATTTTTACTATACAGTTGAGGAAAAAAGTACTGGAATTAAAATCTCATTTGCAATTATTTATATTATTGTTGTTAGTGTTTTATTATTTGTTTCTATATCTATCGCGATCAGATTTTCATCTAGGTTTTTTAGATCTATTAATAACTTAATTTTAGCATCAACTTCCATCGGACAAGGAAATTTTAATGCAAAAGTTCCTGAAGTTAAGACAGATAAAGATTTAGAAACTTTAAATAAAAATTTCAACTTAATGATAGATAGGTTGAAAAGTCAGCAAGAAAAATTAATTATTAATGAAAGACATGAAGCATGGGGAAGTTTAGCTAGAAAACTTGCTCATGAAATTAAAAATCCACTTACACCAATTCAATTAACTATAGATAGATTAAAAAATAAATATTCTAAACAATTAAATGAAAATGAAACTGAAAATTTTAAAGATAATTTAAGAGTTATAAATAACCAAATAAAACAAATAGAAAAATTAGTTAATGAATTTTCTGACTTTGCAAGAATGCCAAAGCCAATATTTAGAGAAAATAACTTAGTGGACATTATTCAGGAGAATATAAATTTGCTCAAAGAATTAGATAATTCTATTGATATTAATTTCAAAAAAGATTTAAATAAAATCATGTTAGATAGTGACAAAGAACAGATGAGTAGAGTATTTTTAAATTTGATTAAAAATTCTATAGAAAGCATCAATCAAAAAGCTCAAAACAACAACAATTTCAGTAAAAAAATTGCTATTGAACTTACTAAAGATGATAGCCACATAATAGTATCTATACAAGATAATGGTGTTGGTTTTAGTGAATTAAAAAATAATATTAAAGATATACTTAATCCGTATTTCACAACAAAGAAAAATGGAACCGGTTTAGGATTATCAATAGTTAATAAAATAATTAATGATCACAATGGAAAAATAGACTTTATACCAATTCAAAACGGTGCAAAAATTAATATTATATTTTTAAAACAATAATGGCTGAAGAAATTTTAATAGTAGATGATAACTCTGATATCAGAAATATAATTAATGAATTAATTATAGATGCTGGTTACAAAACTCGTTTGGCAGCTAATTATAATCAAGCTCTTGGTGAAATAGATAAGAAACTTCCTGATGTTGCTATACTTGACGTTAAATTAGATAAAGGCGATAATGATGGGATTGAACTTCTATCTCATATCAAATCAAAAAATAAAGACATACCTGTTATAATTATATCTGGTCATGCAAATATAGAAATGGCAGTAAAATCACTACATGAGGGTGCTTTTGAATTTATTGAAAAACCTTTTGATCAAGAACGGTTGCTAAATTTTGTTAGAAGAGCAGTTGAAAACTATAATCTAAAAAAGCAAAATAAAGAATATGAAACAAAATTATTTTCATCTTACGAATTAATTGGGAATAGTAAAAATATTTTAAATATAACTGATCAAATTAACAAAATCTCCATTACAGAAAGTAGAGTATTTATTAATGGTCCGTCAGGATCTGGAAAAGAATTGATAGCAAGAAAAATTCATAAATTATCAAAAAGAAATAAAAATCCATTTGTAGTTTTGAACGGAGCTTTATTGGATTCAAATAAATACGAAATGGAATTATTTGGAGAAGAAAAAAATAATGGCTCTATATCCTATGGTGCTTTAGAAAAAGCTAATAAGGGAACTTTATTGATAGAACAAGTTTCTGATATTCCTTTAAACATTCAATCTAAAATTTTAAGAGTTTTAACAGATCAAAAATTTAAAAGAATTAATGGAACCAATGATGTAAATGTTGATGTTAGATTAATTTGTTCTTCTAGTAAGAATTTAAAAACTGAAATAGAGATTGGAAATTTCAGAGAGGATTTGTTTCATAGAATTAATGTTTTTGAAATAAATATAGAGCCATTAAATCAAAGAATTTCTGACATTCCACTTTTGATTAAATACTTTTCAAAAAAAGTATCAGAAAATTACAATATTAAAGAGCTTGAAATTGATGAAAACAATGGTTACATTTTAAATCATAATTGGCATGGTAATGTAAGAGAATTAAGAAATTTAATTGAGAGAATTGCTATTCTTCAACCTGATTCAAAAGATAAAATATCAAATATAATTAAAGAATCGCTAAAAAATACAAGTTTTGATAATCAAATAACTGAAAATAGCCTATCAGTGCCATTAAAAGAGGCTAGAGAAAAGTTTGAAAAAGAGTATTTAACTATTCAATTAAAAAAATTTAATGGAAACATATCTAAAACTGCAAATTTTGTTGGCATGGATAGAACTGCACTTCATCGAAAATTAAAAATGTTGGGTGTGAAAGATATTAATTGATGAACATAATCATTTGTGGTGCAGGAAGAGTAGGTTTTACTATAGCCAAACAGCTAAGTGAACAAGGTCATTCCATAACTGTTATTGACCCATCTAGTGAAGATATTCAAAAAATTGACGATGCTCTAGATGTCAAGGCTATTGTTGGAAAAGGCACTTATCCTTCTATACTGGAAAAAGCTAACGCAACAGATACTGACATGATTATAGCAGTCACTAGAAATGACGAAATTAATATGCTTATTTGTCAAATAGCTTTTTCAATTTTCAAAATTCCAAAAAAAATAGCAAGAATAAGATCTCAAGATTATCTAAACCCAAAATTTACAAGAGTTTACAATAAAGAAAACTTACCAATAGATGTAATTATTTCACCAGAGATTGAAATCGCTAAATCGATACAAAGAAAACTTGAGGCACCAGGAGCACTAGATAGTGTTCCGTTTGCTGATAATAAAATTAGATTATTAGAAATTTTAATCAATGAAAATTGTAAATTAATTAACATCAAACTTAACGATTTAACCAAAAAATATCCTAATTTAGATGCAAACATTATTGGAATAATAAGATATGAAAAATTTTTAATTCCAAAGAAAAATGATGATTTAAGAAAAAATGATAAAATTTATGTGATAATTAACTCATCACAAATGTCAGATACTTTAGAAGCTTTTGGACATGATGAAAAAGTATCTAAAAATATCTTAATTGTAGGTGGTGGTAACATAGGTTTTAATTTAGCTAAAAATATTGAAGAAACTTTGGATGCTGCAAGAGTTAAAATTATTGAAAAAAATAAAGAAAGAGCTGAATTTCTTGCCAGTGAATTAAATAATACGATTGTTATTAATGGAGATGCTTTAGATGAAGAGGTTCTTGAAGAGGCTAATTTACAAGAAGCAGAAACGGTTCTTGCTTTAACAAATGATGATGAGGATAATTTAATGGTGAGTGTTCTTGTTGAAAAATTTGCAAAAGATGAAAAAGATATTGATGACAAAAGAACAATGGCTTTAATTAATAAGCCAAATTATTCTTTATTACAAAATTCTTTAAAAATTGATGATCTTATAGATCCACGAATGAATACAGTATCAAGTATTTTAAAACATATTCATAAAGGTACAATCGAAACAGCTTATACAATTATGGATGGTGAGTATGAAGTAATTGAAGCTGAAATTATAGAAACTTCTGAGCTTATTAATAAAGAATTAAAAAATTCTAACTTACCTGAAGAAATAAGAATAGGCGCTGTATTAAGGGAAAATAAAGTTATTATACCAAGATCAAATTTTGTTTTTCAAAAAGAGGATAAAGTTGTTTTCTTAGCTAAGAAAGACTCAATTTCAGTAGTAGAGAATATATTTAGAATTAGTTCTATTTAATTAAATGTCTTTTTTTAGAGTTAAATACTTAAGTTTTTTTTTTATATTAATATCTTTCTTTTCTTTTTTTAATATTATTTATTCATATTATTTTAATTTATATCTAAATCTAAACACATATTATTTTAGCTTAATTATTTCTGCAATGATTGGAATAATTTTTTACAAAATTAAAACCGATCAAAAAAAACCTTCAATATTTGAAAAAATATTAACCGTTCTATTGGGATATTTTTTAATGCCTTTGATCTTATCGATACCTTTTTATTTAAGCATATATAATCTATCTTTTATAAATTCTTTATTCGAAACTGTCTCGGGCTTTACCTCAACAGGTTTTACTGTCTTTGAAAACATTAAACATATTGATCCAGGTTTAATTTTATGGAGATCATCAATACAATGGATAGGTGGTTTATATTTTTTATATTCTATTATTTTTTTAATTGATATTTACGATGAAAGTTTAAAAAAATCTTTAACTAATTTTTTATCTTTTAATTCTAGTGAAGTTTTAAAACAATCAATTAAAATTCTTTTATTATACTCAGGATTAACTATCTCAATTTTTATTATTCTAAACATTCTTGGAATTAGATCATTTAATTCACTGAATTTAGCAATGACTATAATTTCTTCAGGAGGATTTTTACCTGTGAATGAACTTTCATCAATTTTAATAAATGATTTTCAAATAATTATATTTTCTTTTTTAATGTTAATTTCTTTTTTTAGTATTTTTTTTACATACAATTTAATTTTTTTAAGAAATAAAAATTTAAATTTTTTTTATGAAGATATACATTTATTTTTATACTTTCTTATTGTTGTAAGTATATTTTTTGTTTTCTTTAGTTATGATGCTAATTTCACATTCAGTTTTTTATCTTTAGTAAGTAGTATTTCTAATATTGGTATTTCTCTCGAAATTGATCAAGCTAACTTAAATTTTATATATATATTACTTGTAATTATTGGTGGATCTTTTTTTTCTACAAGTTCAGGTTTAAGGTTTTTAAAAATATATTCTTTAACTAAATATTCAATTAATCAAATTCTTTCTTTTAGCCGGCCGAAAAATGTATTTATGAATAAATTGGTTTTTTCTAAAATTAATTTTGACACAAAAGACATAAATAAATATTTTTTAACAATATTAATTTTTGTTATTTCACTTTTTTCTTTAACAATCATATTGTCTTTGTCTAATATTCAATTTGAATATTCGTTTAAATTAGCTGTTCTGACATTGATGAACACGGTTAATTCGTCTGCTTACGGTCTATCTGACTTTGATTTTCAAAATTTGCACTTTTTAACCAAATATCTTCTAATATTTTTTATGATTATCGGAAGGGTTGAACTGTTATCTTTATTGTTGATTGCTAAAAAATTCCTTTTTAAAAATTAATTTAGTATTATATATATCAATAAATTTTGCGCCCTTAGCTCAGCTGGATAGAGCATCGGTTTTCTAAACCGAGGGTCGGAGGTTCGAATCCTTCAGGGCGCGCCATTTCTTACTTTTTACCTATTAATTATTTAAAAATTAGGCTTGACGTTAGTTTATACAGAATTCAAATTTATTGTTAATTTTCCTTGAACAGTATTTTCTTACATGTTTAAATTATGAATATTCAAAAGTGATTTTGAATTATTTGTTAACAAATAAAAATAACATAAAGGAAGAATAATGTTTAAATACTTAAAACAATTAACTTCTTTAGTTGCTATGGTTGCAGTGTTGTTTACTTTTACAACAGAAACTATGGCTGCTAAAAAATCTAAAACACTTAAAAACACTCAAAAGAAGGGTTTTGTAAGATGTGGAGTATCTCAAGGTCTTCCAGGGTTTTCTAATGCTGATGCTGCAGGAAATTGGACTGGTATTGATGTTGATGTATGTAGAGCGGTAGCTGCTGCAGTACTAGGTGATGCAAACAAAGTTAAGTTTACACCACTAAGTGCTAAAGAAAGATTTACAGCTTTAACTTCTGGTGAGATTGATATCTTATCAAGAAACACAACTTGGACTCTTTCTAGAGATGCTGATATCGGACTTACTTTCGTTGGAGTAAACTTCTACGATGGTCAAGGTTTCATGGTTAGAAAAAGTTCTGGTATTACTTCAACAAGCCAATTCAAAGATGGTATCTCAGCTTGTACAAACATTGGTACAACAACTGAGTTAAACATGAGAGACTTCTTTAACTCTAAAGGAATTTCTTATGAGCCAGTTGCTTTTGAAAAAGCTGATGAAGTCGTAGCTGCTTATGATGCTGGTAGATGTGATACTTACACTACTGATAAATCAGGTCTTGCTGCACAAAGAACTAAAATGTCTAACCCAGATGATCACATTGTATTACCTGAAACTGTTTCTAAAGAGCCTTTAGGACCAGTTGTAAGACAAGGTGACTCTGTATGGGAAGATATCGTTAGATGGTCTTTAAATGCTATGATTGAAGCAGAAGAGTACGGAATTACTTCTGCAAATGCAGACTCAATGAAAACTTCAGACAACCCAGCTGTAAAAAGATTAGTTGGTGCTGAAGGTGAATTAGGTGCTGCTTTTGGTCTAGACAATGAGTGGAGCTTAAGAATTATCAAGCAAGTTGGTAACTATGGTGAAAGCTACAAAAGAAATATAGCTGACACTGGAATTTTACCTGACAGAGGTCCAAATGAATTATGGACTAAAGGTGGAATTCTTTATGTACCACCTGCAAGATAATTGCATATTTAACAAATTAAAAAGGGCTAGATTTTTCTAGCCCTTTTTTTTATAAGCGTTCAAATGGACCTAAAATTACAAAAAATCATTCCCCAATTAATTACCGTTTTAGTTGTGGTATTAGTTTTTGGATTTTTTACATACAATGCTCAAATCAATATGGAGAATAGAGGTATTGATTTCGGATATGGGTTTCTTTCCCAAGAATCTTCATTTGATGTACAGTTTTCACTTATAGAATATGATGGATCTCATTCTTATTTCCGAGCTTACCTTGTTGGTTTGCTAAATACTATTTTAGTTTCTGTAATTGGAATTATTTTTGCAACAATTTTAGGAGTTATAGTTGGAGTAGCAAGACTTTCTCCAAATTATTTAATAAATCAATTTGCTGCTTTCTATGTAGAATTTTTTAGAAACATCCCATTGCTTTTACAAATATTTTTTTGGTATTTTGCTGCTTTAAGAGCTTTGCCTTTGCCACAAGATGCTGATGCAATGTTAGGTGTTTTTTTCTTAACAATTAAAGGTTTATATGTTCCAGCATTCATCTGGGAAAATCTTAATGTATTTTTATACTCAATAATTGCAGCAATAATTGCAATAGTAGTAATTAGAATTCATGCAAGAAAAGTTCAAGAAACACAAGGTAAACAGTTACCTGTTTTTTGGATATCAGTAGGTTTAATTTTTATTTTGCCTTTATTAAGTTTTTTAATAGGTGGTGTAAGTTTATCTTTTGAAATACCTAAATTAAAGCAATTAGCAACAACATCATTTATTTATGAAGGAGGCTTAAGTTTACCTCCTGAATTAATAGCTTTAACTTTATCATTAGCTTTATATACAGCAACTTTCATTGCTGAATGTGTAAGAGCTGGAATACAAGGTGTTGGAAAAGGTCAAAAAGAAGCTGCTGCCTCTATTGGATTAAATCCCAATCAAGTTTTAAAATTAGTTGTAATGCCTCAAGCACTAAGAATTATTATTCCACCAACAACAAACCAATATTTAAATTTAACTAAAAATTCATCTTTAGCTGCTGCTATAGCTTATCCTGATTTAGTATTAGTTTTTGCTGGTACAGCACTTATGCAAACTGGTAAAGCGATCGAGATAGTTTCAATAACAATGCTTACTTATTTAAGTTTAAGTATATCAATTTCAATTCTTATGAATTGGTACAACAAAAAAATTGCGATTAAGGAAAAATAAATGTCAAAAATTAATTTTTTAAAACCAGATAAGGAAAATTTAAATACCTTTTTATATTTAGGTTCATTTTTATTTCTTATTAGTGTTATTGATGTATTTCTTAATTCATTTTTTAGTTTAAATATCACTGGATTTTTACCTTCATCATTAAGTTTTTTAATTCCAATTATATTAGGATTTATAGGTCTACATTTTATAAGAATTGAACACAGTGGTTATAAGTTTTTAGATCAAGTAAATAAAAATATTAATACAAATAATTTTAATGCAATTTTATCCTTATTAATTATTTTTATAATAATTAAAGCAACACCACCAATTTTAAGCTGGTTTGTAATTGATGCAAGTTTTGCAGGGGATAGTAAAGATGTCTGTTCAGGTACAGGAGCTTGTTGGACCTATATTAAAGTTTGGTTTAGAAGATTTATGTATGGTATGTATCCTAATGCTGAGCAATGGAGAATAAACTTATCTTTTATAGCGTTAGCTCTTTTAGGATCTGTTGGGTATTTTGCTACAGAAAAATTTAAAAAATATTTAACACTATATTACGTTGTAATTTATCCATTTATTGCATTTCTATTTATTTTCTTTTTTATATCAGGTGGCCCTGTATTTTTTGACTTTTCTTACGGAATAATAGCAGCAGTAATCTCAATAATAATTGGTTTCTTTATTCCAGGCAGGTTTAAATTTTATTATTTTATTTTTGTTCCAATAACTCTCTACATAGCTCTTAAATATTTTATTTTTTATGATGAATTAATTGAACTAGGTAAACTTGATGGATTAAATTGGGTTGAAACTGGAGCTTGGGGCGGATTATCACTTACATTTATAATTTCTTTTTTCTGTTTAATTTTCTGTTTTCCTATTGGAATGGCATTCGCTCTAGGTAGAAGATCTGATTTTCCTTTAATTAGATACATATCAATTGGATTTATAGAATTTTGGAGAGGTGTTCCATTAATAACTGTATTGTTTATGTCAGCCGTAATGTTTCCTATGTTTCTACCTTCAGATTTTTTTATAGATAAATTAGTTAGATGCATAATAGCTATTTCATTATTTGAAGCTGCTTATGTTGCTGAAGTTATTAGAGGTGGTTTACAAGCATTACCACGTGGCCAATATGAGGCTGCAAAATCACTTGGAATGGGTTATTGGCGAATGCACATATTTGTAATTTTGCCTCAAGCCTTAAAACTTGTTATTCCTGGTATAGCTAATACGTTTTTGGCTTTAGTAAAAGATACTCCTCTAATATTTGTGGTTGGTCTATTAGAAATAGTAGGAATGTTAAATTTAGCAAAAACTAATCCTAAATGGTTAGGCTTTGCAATGGAAGGCTATGTATTTGCTGCAATAATTTTCTGGATTATTTGTTATGCAATGAGTAAGTATAGCTATAATCTAGAACAGAAATATAAAACAGAGCGATAAATTATGTCTGACAGTATTATTCAAATAAAAAATGTAAATAAATGGTTTGGTGATTTTCAAGTTTTAAAAGATATTAATCTTGAGGTTAAACCAAAAGAAAAAATCGTTGTTTGTGGCCCATCCGGATCAGGTAAATCTACATTAATTAGATGTATCAATAGATTAGAAGAACATCAACAAGGTGACATTATTGTTGATGGAAACACTTTAACGGAAGATACAAAAAATATTGAACAAATTAGAGCAGAAGTTGGAATGGTATTCCAGCAGTTTAATTTATTCCCTCATTTATCAATTGTTGATAATTGTACACTTGCACCAATTTGGGTAAAGAAGATGCCAAAAAAAGAAGCTGAAGAATTAGCTTTAAAACATTTAGAAAGAGTTCAAATTCTTGATCAAGCACAAAAATTTCCAGGTCAACTATCAGGTGGCCAACAACAAAGGGTTGCCATAGCTAGAGCTCTTTGTATGGAGCCAAAAATTATGTTGTTTGACGAACCTACATCAGCTCTGGATCCTGAAATGATTAAGGAAGTTCTAGATGTAATGGTAAATCTAGCAAACCAAGGCATGACTATGATAGTTGTTACACATGAGATGGGATTTGCTAAGGAAGTAGCAGATAAAATGATCTTTATGGATGAGGGCATGATAGTAGAAAAAGCTGATACGAAAGAGTTTTTTGCTAATCCAAAGAGCGATAGAACCAAGCTATTTTTAAGTCAAATATTATAAAAATATATATTTTTTAAGGCATAATTTTAAAATAACACAATCTAAATTTGTTTATTTTGCATTTAACTAATACTTGACAGTATTTTGATTATTTTAAATTTCTTATAAAAAAAACAAATTTTTTTATTGCAGTAACATAAATAAATAGGTTCAATAGTGATTATAAAACTTAATTAAGAGGGGTCTTAATGGAAGATAATTTTAATAAACACTTAGGTAACAAGCTTAAGCTAAGAAGACTAGCTTTAGGTTTAACACAGACTAAAGTAGCAAAAGCAATCAATGTAACTTTTCAACAAATTCAAAAATACGAAAAAGGCACAAATGGAGTAAGTTCAATTAGATTACTTCAATTGTCAAATTATTTAAAAGTTCCTATTAGTTATTTTTTTGAGGATTTTTCTGAATATTCAATCAATCTAGAAAAATCACAAGAAGGTCATATTAACATTAATTATAATTTTTTAACAAAAATTTATTCTGAACTTAATGCTGATCAAAAATTAAAATTTAATAAATCTTTACAAATATCTGGATCAAAAATTTATAAAGCTGTTTGATTGAGTAAAATTAAAAACATTAATATTTGATAATTAAAAATAATCAAAATAACATCTTGAAAATTTATTCTTTGGAATAATTTTTGGCTCCTCGGGCAGGACTCGAACCTGCGACCAATTGATTAACAGTCAACTGCTCTACCAACTGAGCTACCGAGGAATATAAAAATCACAACTTACTTTTTTTTAGAACTAAAACAAGAATTATTTTGGAGGCAATGCCCGGAATCGAACCGGGATACAAGGATTTGCAATCCTCTGCGTAACCATTCCGCCACATTGCCTTTTAATCAATAAGTAAAAGTGTTCTACTAATAGCAACCTTTCTTTTTAATACAAGTTTAATAATAAAGAAAAATTACTTTTCACTTATACATCAATATTTATATGTTGTTTAATAATTGTTAATGACAACTAAAAATTTACTTACTTTAATCTAAATTATTGAGTTATTGATTTTTAAAAATCAAATATTTGTACTAATATTATCAAAATGTGGAAAGATGCTATTTATAATGTTTTCAAATTCTTTTTTTTCAACATTATTCCAATTTTTATATATATGATTTAAGTTAGTATCATTATTTGGCGCTTTGTCTAAAACTTTATAAAACTGACTCTCAGTCATTTTATTTTTAAAATTAAATTTTTTTGAGAGTTTTTCGTAAATATCATAATTTTGATTAACATCTTCTAACTTTACATAATATTTATCAATATTTTGTATATTATTAAATTTGTCATAAATTGTTTTATTAACTGTAGACCAAAACCAAGTTATTTTTCCTATTCTACTTAAGGATAACCACTCTTTTAAATATTCACCTTTTGGAATAATTCTAGAAAATGATCTGTATTGACTATCAGTAATATCAATTAAAGGTGTACTAATTTCTTTTTGATTATTAAAATTTTGATACCATCCCTTATTATATAAAGATTCAACTGTCTTAATAGGATTTCTAATATTAAAAAAAATAGAATTTGGTTTAAGTCTATTTGTTAATTCTTCAATACCGAAAGAAAAATATGGTGAAGAGATAAAACTGTTTTGATATTTTACCATATCTCTTTTTGAGGATAATTCTATGAGATCAATAAAACCATTTTTAGAAATTGGTAAATTATAGTAACAGATGTATCTATAAAAGGCTTCGTAATCAGCAAATCGTTCACATGTGCCTACCCAATTTGGATGACTATTAAATATTTTTGAAAACCAATTTTGACCACTTCTTCCAGAACCAAAACTTAAGGTTAGAACATTGTTATCTTTTCTCTGAAAATTTTGATATTTAATTAATTCACTGTAAGTTGGTCTTCTAAGTTTTTTTGCTTCATTAGAAAAATTAAACAATCTATTTTTAATTTTGTAAAAAAAATTATTCACTTGGTTTAATAATATTAATATTTAAAGTATTTATACAACACTAAATTTTAATTAAGTTTTTTTATTTGACTAGCAAACCTACTATAAATGTTGTTAAATTAAAATTCTAAAATGACTTTAATTAAAATTTAATATAAAGATATAATTATCTTAAATTATAATTGAATTTTATGGATCCAAAAATCAGAGACAGAACTTACGATGAATTGTTGGTAAGAAAAAAAGAATTTTTAAAAATTTGTAATATTTTAGATCAATTAAAAATAATTTTTTTTTTAAATTCTGGTATTCTTTTAGGCGCTATAAGAGATAATGATCTTATAAAATGGGATTGGGATATAGAAATTAGTGTTTTTTCTGATGAGTTATTACCTAATATAGATTTAATCACAAACAAGTTGAAAGAAAATGGTTTTGAAATAAAGAAAATAAATAAAAAGGAAGATGATTCAAAAATAGATTTTGTTGGCGAATATCCTGGTGATGTTACAGGTTATACAATTTGGTCCTGGAATTATTCCAAATTAAGAGATGTCTACTGGCGTCGAGAACTTTCCATACCTTCTAAATTTTTAAACAAATTTTCTAAAATTGATTTTATGGGACGACAATTTAATTGCCCTCAAAACCCAGAAGAATATTTGGAATTTGCCTACGGAAATTGGAAAGTACCATTAAGATCAACTGATAAAGATTTATATAATACAAAAAGGTATAAAAATAAGAAAAAATCCATAATAACAAATTTAATACATACTTTTAAAAAAATAATTTATGAATTATGGAAATTAGTTAAGAAATAATTATCAACTTAAATATAAATTTATATATATTACAATCATGGATACAGATAAATATTTACATTCTAATGTTGAAAATAAGATTTATTCTTATTGGGAAAAAAATAATTTATTTAAACCAAAACCAAATTCGAAAAAATTTTCAATAGTTATTCCGCCACCTAATGTTACTGGAAGTTTACATATGGGGCATGCTTTAAATAATTCAATTCAAGATTTGTTAGTTCGATATCACCGAATGAATAATTATGAAACTTTATGGCAGCCTGGAACAGATCATGCCGGTATTGCAACACAAGCTTTAGTTGAAAGAAAACTAGCAGCAGAAAAAATAGACAAAAATGAAATTGGTAGAGAAAAATTTATAGAAAAAGTATGGGAATGGAAAGAGCAGTATGGTGATATTATTATTAATCAATTAAAAAAACTCGGATGTTCTTGTGATTGGTCTCGTAATGCGTTCACAATGGATGAAAACTTATCAAAATCTGTAATAAAAGTATTTGTGGATTTATATAATAAAAATTTAATTTACAAAGATAAAAAACTAGTCAACTGGGATACTGTTTTAAAAACTGCAATTTCTGATCTTGAAGTAGATCAAAGAGAAGTAAACTCAAAAATTTATTATATCAAGTACCCAATTGATGGAGCAGATGAATTTATAACAATTGCAACTACAAGACCTGAAACAATGCTTGGTGATACTGCGATTGCAGTAAATCCAAAAGATGATAGATTTAAATCATTTGTTGGGAAAACTGTTACAATACCAATAGTTGGAAGAAAGATTCTAATTATAGAAGATGATTATGCTGATCCTGAACAAGGAACTGGAGCGCTAAAAATCACTCCAGCACATGATTTTAATGACTATAATGTTGGTCAAAGAAATAATCTTGAGATTATTAACATATTTACTGAGTCGGGCAAAATTAACGAAAATGCACCAAAAGAATACATTGGTCTAGATAGATTTGAAGCAAGAAAGAAAATTTTAAAAGAATTAAAGAATAAAGAATTTTTTGTTAAAGAAGAAAATATTAAAAACAAAGTTCCATATGGAGATAGATCTAATTCTATAATTGAACCATTTTTAACAGAGCAATGGTTTGTTGACGCAGAAAAACTGTCAATTAAAGCCAAAGAAGTTGTTAATTCAAAAAAAACAAATTTTTTTCCTGAAAATTGGTCAAAAACTTATTTTCAATGGATGAATAATATAGAACCATGGTGTATTTCAAGACAACTTTGGTGGGGGCACCAGATACCTGCATGGTACGGGCCAGATAAAAAAATCTTTGTAGCAAACAATAAAGAAGAGGCAAAAAAATTAGCCAAAAAATACTATGGTCAAGATGAAAACTTAATTCGTGATCCCGATGTATTGGATACATGGTTCTCATCTGGTCTTTGGCCATTTGCAACATTAGGTTGGCCAGACAATAAAGAATATGTTGAAAAATTTTATCCTACTTCTGTACTAGTAACAGGTTTTGATATTATTTTTTTCTGGGTTGCTAGAATGATAATGTTTGGAACAGAATTTTTAAACAAAGAACCATTTAAAGATATCTATGTCCATGCATTAGTTAGAGATGAGAAAGGACAAAAAATGTCTAAATCAAAAGGAAACGTTATCGATCCTTTAGATTTAATTGAAAAATATAGTGCAGATGCACTTAGATTTACTTTGTTATCGATGGCCTCACCCGGTACAGACGTCAAGCTTTCTGAGGACAGAGTAAAAGGTTATAGAAATTTTTTAAATAAATTATGGAATGCAAATAATTTTTTAATCACTAATGAATGTGATTTTAAAGATATAGATAAAGTTCCAAGTTTAAATGTTAACATTAACAAATGGGTTTATTCAGAACTTATTGAAACTAAAAATAAGATAGAAAAAAATCTTAAAGATTATAGATTTGATGAGGCAGCAAAGAATATTTATCAATTTGTATGGCATTCGTATTGTGATTGGTATTTAGAATTATCTAAAACAATACTTTTTTCAGAAGATGAAAAAGCTAAAGCAGAGGTTAAAAAAGTTTCATCTTTTGTATTCAAACAAATTTTGATTCTATTGCATCCTTTTATTCCTTTCGTTACTGAAGAAATTTGGCTTAAAAACAAATTTGATAATGATGGTAGTGATTATTTGATGTTTAAAAATTGGTTATCAGGTGAAATAAATAAGGATAGCAGTACCGAACAGGTTGATAATATCATTAACATTATTTCTGGGATTAGATCATTTAAAAATGAGCTAAATGTTAGCCCAGGTTCATTTATTGATGTATCAATTAGCAATATTAAGAAAAATCAAAAAGATTTTATTAATACAAATGAAATTATTCTAAAAAAACTATGCAGAATAAATAACATACTAGATAAAGATTTAGATAAACCAGCTGCTACAATGGTTTTTTCTGGCGATTTGTTTAAGATTTATTTTGATAAAGATGTTGATTTAAAATTAATTAAGGAAAATTTAACAAATAAACAAATTAGATTAGAGCAAGAGATGAAAAAAATATCTCAAAGACTAGAAAATAAAAATTTTATAGACCGCGCTCCAAAAGAGATTGTTGAACAAGAAAAAAATAATTATAATAATTTTAAGAATGATATTGAGAAAATATCAGTAACAATAAAGGGTATATAATGGCTAAATTTAATAAAAAGAAACTTCCAAGCAGACATACATCATTAGGAGCAGACAGAGCTCCACATAGATCATTTTATTATGCTATGGGTGAAACTGAAAAAGATGTGGCCAAACCCTTTGTTGGGGTAGTTTCTACATGGAATGAAGCAGCTCCATGTAACATAGCACTTATGAGGCAGGCTCAATCAGTTAAAAAAGGAGTTAGAGCTAATGGTGGAACTCCAAGAGAATTTTGCACAATTACTGTTACAGATGGTATCGCAATGGGTCATGAAGGAATGAAGTCTTCATTAATATCTAGAGAAGTAATAGCAGATTCTGCCGAACTTACTGTAAGAGGTCATTGTTATGATGCATTAGTAGGGATTGCAGGATGTGATAAATCTTTACCAGGTCTAATGATGTCTATGGTTAGATTAAATGTACCGAGTGTATTTATATATGGTGGGTCAATTCTTCCAGGTAGATACAAAGGTAAAGACGTAACAGTGGTAGATGTATTTGAAGCAGTTGGAAAGCATTCATCTGGTAAAATGTCTGCGGCAGAATTAAGAAAATTAGAATTAGTTGCTTGCCCAAGTGCAGGTGCTTGTGGTGGACAATTTACTGCAAATACAATGGCATGTGTATCTGAGGCAATTGGATTAGCATTACCTTATTCAGCAGGAACGCCAGCTCCATATGAAGAAAGAGATAAATACGCAAAAGCTAGCGGTAAAATGGTTATGAACCTTTTAAAAAAAGGAATTAAACCAAGAGATATTGTTACAAGAAAAGCTTTAGAAAATGCTGCAACAGTTGTTGCTGCAACAGGTGGATCAACAAATGCAGGATTACATTTACCTGCTATTGCAAATGAAGCAGGAATTAAATTTGATTTAATGGATGTTGCTAAAATTTTTAAAAGAACACCTTATCTTGCAGATTTAAAACCTGGTGGAAAATATGTTGCAAAAGATATGTGGTTAGCAGGCGGTGTTCCAATGTTATTAAAAACTTTATATGAAGGTGGATATATTCATGGTGATTGCATGACTGTGACTGGAAAAACTATGAAGGAAAATTTAAAAGGTATAAAATTTAATCCAAAACAAAAAGTAATGAGATCTTATAAAAATCCATTATCAACAACAGGAGGTGTGGTTGGACTAAAAGGAAATTTAGCTCCAGAAGGCGCAATCGTTAAAGTTGCTGGACTTAGAAAATTACAATTTACTGGAAAAGCAAGATGCTTTGATAACGAGGAAAGTGCAATGAAAGCAGTTCAAAGCAGAAAATATAATGATGGTGATGTAATAATAATTAGATACGAAGGACCAGTGGGAGGTCCAGGTATGAGAGAAATGTTATCGACAACAGGTGCAATCTACGGACAAGGAAAAGGGGAGAAAGTAGCCCTTATAACTGATGGTAGGTTCTCTGGTGCTACTAGAGGCTTTTGTGTTGGTCACGTGGGCCCTGAGGCTGCTCTAGGGGGTCCTATAGGTCTTTTACGTACAGGAGACATCATTGATATCGATGCGAAAAAAGGAACGATCAATGTAAGACTTTCTAAAAAAGAAATGGCTGCAAGAAAAAGAAAATGGAAGGCTAGAAAATCGGATTTTGGGTCTGGTACTTTATGGAAATATGCACAAACAGTAGGACCAGCATATTTAGGCGCACCAACACACCCAGGTAAGAAAAAAGAAGTTAAGGATTATTCAGAGATTTAATGAAAATTCGTCCAGTTATTTTATGTGGAGGTGCTGGAACTCGACTTTGGCCAAATTCTAAAAATCATCAAGCAAAACAGTTTATTGATTTTGGTAATTGGACCTTGCTTGGAAAAACACTTGAGAGAACAAAAGCATCAATTTACGACTCTCCAATTATTAGCACCAATAAGAAATACTTAAATAAAGTAAAACAGCATTTAAGAAAAAACAAAATAAACAAATATAAAATTGTTGTAGAACCAGCTAAAAGAAATACTGCACCAGCTATATTAAGCACAGCTTTAATTAAAGATATTCCAGACAATCAGCCTTTAATGTTTTTTACAGCAGACCATTTAATTGAAAAAATGAGCATTTTTAATAAGGCAATAAATAAAAATAAATCAAATCTAAATAAAGAAAATATATTTGTTTTTGGAATTAAACCTAAATCTCCAACTAGCGAATATGGTTATTTTTTAACTAAAAAAATCAAAGGTAATATCAATAAAGTAACCAGATTTATTGAAAAACCAAATGAACCAAAAGCTAAACAAATTGTAAAGAAAAAAGGTTATTGGAATTCAGGAATGTTTTATCTTCGAAAAGATTCTATAATAAGTAACTTTAAAAAATATCAGCCAAATACATATAGAAGTTGTTTAAATGCAGTAAAAAAAGCAAAATATAAGTCTAATACTTATTATCTAAACAAAGCTTCATTTATAAAAGCGACTGCTAAATCTTTTGATTACGCAATTCTAGAAAAAACCAAAGAAATTAACGCTATCAAATTAGATATTCCTTGGTCAGATCTTGGTAGTTGGAAAGAAATTCTGAAGATGTATGACAAAAATAAAAACAAATATATTAAGAAAAAAAACGTGTATTACCGTCCATGGGGCAGATATACAAATCTATTCAAGGGCAAAGAGTTTTTAATTAAAGAGTTGTGTGTAAAATCAAAAGGTATTCTAAGTTTACAAAAACATCATCACCGAGCAGAACATTGGTTAGTTACACATGGTAATCCTAAAATAACCTTAAATAAAAAAAGTTTTTTTAAGAAAACAAATGATCATATTTTTATACCACTATCAGCGATTCATAGAATTTATAATCCTGGAAAAAAACCAGTTAAAATTATAGAAGCACAGGTAGGTTCGATACTAAAAGAAACAGATATAGTTAGATACCAAGATATTTATGGTAGAGTGAAGTAAATTATCAGTTTATATTGAAAATAAATGAAAAAAAAATTATTAAATGAAACATTTGGTTCTTACATTAGAAGCTTGAGAATTAAAAATGAAATTGGTCAAAGAGAATTAGCTAAGAAAATTGGTTTAGCAGCATCATATTTAAATGATATTGAAAAAAATAAAAGAGCAGCACCAAAAAATGATATTATAAAAAAATTATCTTTAATTTTAAAAGTAGATTTAGACTTATTAAATGATTTAGCTGGGATTTCAAAAAAAACTTTACCACCCGATATTTTAGATTACATTGAAAAAAATCCTGAAATTATTTCACTGCTTCGATCAGCTAAAAATAACAAATTAAAATCCTCAGAATTTGAAAAAATTGAAGAGACAATAAATAAATCGAAAACAAAATGTTTGATAGTTGCTGCTGGTCTTGGTAGTAGACTTAAAGGTCACACAGAACACAATCCCAAGTGTATGTTGGATTTTGGAGGTAAAACATTACTTCAAAGACAGTTGTCTTCATATAAAGAAAACGGAATTGAAGATATATCACTGATACGCGGATACAAAAAAAATAAGATTAAATACAAAGGTATAAAATATTTTGATAATAATGATTATAAAGATAACAATATTTTAAACTCAATTTTTTATGGCGAAGAAGTTATTAATGGAAATATAATTATTTCATACTCTGATATTTTATTTGAACCTTTTGTAGTAAAAAGAGCATTAGAGAGTGATCATGATATTTCTGTAATTGTTGATATAGATTGGCGAGATTATTATATAGATAGAAAAGATCACCCATTATCAGAAGCAGAAAATGTAATTTTTAATTCTAATAATGAGGTAGTCAAAATTGGAAAAATTGCCTCTGACAAAGAGGAAGTCCATGGTGAATTTATAGGTATGATTAAACTTAATCATAGAGGATGCGAAATATTTAAACAAAATTTTCATCGAGTTAAAAAACATTTTTGGAATAAACCTTTCCAAAGAGCAAAAATTTTTCAAAAGGCTTATTTAACTGATATGATCCAGGAACTTGTCGATATTGGTATTAAAGTTCATTGCGTAATCATAGAAAGAGGCTGGAAAGAAATCGATACTGTAGAAGATTATAGAAAAGCCTTGATTGAATTTAAAAGATAATTTCATAAAAATTTAACAAAAATCTTCTTGAAATCCGCTTATTTATGTATATTTAATTAACTTGTATGCGAACAAAATTAACTATATAGGATATCAAACATGATAAAAAAAATAATATTTTCAATTTTAATAACATTATTAACTTTCTCTATTCAAGCAGATGAAAAAACTTATAAAATGGTTTTTGTACCTGCCAGTGAAAAAGGTGATGAAAGCGACTATAAAACATTAATTTCAATTACTGAGAGTCTTACTGGTTTTAATATAGAAACAATAAAAGTGACTGATTATAATGCAGCTGTTGAAGCTATGAGAGCTGGTCGAGCTCATATAGCTTGGTATGGAGGCAAAACTTATGTTAAGGCTGCTGAGATAGCTGGAGCTGAAGCATTTGCTGCAGGAGTTAGGCCTGGCGAAAAAGATGCAGGTTATTATACATATTTTGTTGTCAAACAAGACAGTGAATTAAAAAAATTTACTGATGTTAAAGGAAAAGTTTTATCCTTAAATACTATTGGTTCTACTAGCGGTGATTTAATTCCACAAGTAGAATTAAGTAAGATTAATCTTTCTACAAAGAATAAAGATCATTTTGAAAATGTTTTTTATGCTGGTAGTCATGATGCTTGCTTACTTGCTGTAATAAATAATCAATCTGATGTCTGCGGAATGAGTTCTAGAAATTATGAAGCAAGATTAGCAGATGGAACTTTTAAAGAAGAAGATGTAAGGATTATACATAAATCAGATAGAGTTCCACCACCACCATTGGCTTATTCAAAAATGATACCAAAAGAAGACAGAGATAAAATAAAAAAGGCTGTTTTAGACGCTCATAACCATGGAGAGATAGGTGGATATGGTGGAAAAATGTCTCATTATATGGAAGTTAAAGATTCAGATTATAATGTTTTAAGAGAAGTTATTGAACTATTAAATAAAAATAAAAGTTAAATTATCAAAGGACTATTATGCTTGAAATACAAAATCTTAAAAAAACTTTTGAGAATGGTAGTCCCGCATTAAAAGGTGTGGATTTAAAAATTAACAAAGGGGAATTTGTAAGTATTTTAGGACCTAGTGGTTCTGGTAAAACGACTTTACTTAGAACAATTAATGGTCTTGAAACTTCAAGTGGAGGAGAAATTTACTTTGATAATAAAAAAATAGATAATAGTAATATTTCAGAAGTTCAAAAAAAAACTGGAATGATTTTTCAAGAGTTTAACTTGGTAAATAATCTTTCTGCAATAAATAATGTTTTAACTGGTCTTTTAAATTCAAGTAATAAATTTTTATCTCTTTTTTATTTATTTTCAAAAAAACAAAAAATAGAAGCTTTGAAATCATTGGAGACGGTTGGTTTACTTGAAAAATCTTACAGTAGATCTGATGAATTATCTGGAGGACAAAGACAAAGAGTGGGGATAGCAAGAGCAATCATCAAAAAACCATTGCTATTATTAGCTGATGAACCTGTTGCAAGTCTAGATCCTAAATCTTCCAATTTAATCTTATCTTTATTAAAACAAATAAATCAAGAATTTGGTACAACTATTTTATGTAATCTTCACCAAGTAGATTTAGCAAAAAAATATTCAGATAGAGTAATTGGTCTAATCGATGGAAAAATTACATTTGATGAAAAATCAATTAATATTAACGAAGCATACTTGAAGAAAATATATAGTTAAAATTATGAATAAGAATATTTTAGAATTAAAAGTAAATAATAAAGATAAAAATTTTGAAAAATATTTAAGACCCCAATGGTCATGGAAAACCTTAATTTTCATAGTTTTATTTAGTTCTGCTTTAGTATTTGTCGTAAAAGATCTGGAGATAGATTTTATAAAGTTAGTATCAGACTCCTCAAAATATTTTGGTGATATTTTATCAAGAATGTTGCCCCCTGATTTTAGTAATTTAAGTGAATTAATTTATGCAATGTTTGAAACTATTGAAATAGCTTTTCTGGGTACTTTTATTGCTATTGTTTTATCAATTCCACTTGGATTATTTTCAGCAAGAAATTTAGCCCCTAATTATTTTATTTATCTTGTATGCAAAACTATAGTTATATTCTTTAGAGCTATTCCAGAATTTATTATTGCTATGATTTTAGTTATTGCTATTGGTTTTGGCGCGATGCCAGGTGTGCTTGCTTTAGGCTTACATACAATGGGTTTCTTAGCAAAATTTTATGCAGAAGATATTGAGCATATAAATAAAGGACCGATAGATGCTCTTAAATCATCTGGAGCAACTAAAAGTCAAATTATTTCATTTGGTGTTATACCTCAAATTCTACCTTCTTTTGTTGCTAACAATTTGTACATTTTAGATCGAAATGTAAGAATGGCTACCATGTTGGGTATCGTTGGCGCTGGTGGGATAGGCTATGAACTCCAATCATCATTTAGAATGTTTGAATATGAAAGAGTATCAGCAATTATAATACTCATTTTTGTAACAATTTTTTTAATCGATCATTTTTCAGCTTTTATTCGATCTAAAATAAAATAATATAATAGGATGAATTTCTCATCTGGTTATATTTATCTTTCTTTAGCAATAATACTCGGAATTTCTGCTAATGGTTTTTTAAAAACCACTAATGGATTTACTAATATTTTCCCAACAATCTTTTGTGTAACTTCGATAGTTTTATGTTTATTTTGTTTATCTAAAGCAATGAATTTAATTCCTGTAGGTTTTACTTATGCCACGTATGGAGGTTTAACTATAACTGCCGTAACTTTTTTTGGAATTATTAAGTATAATCAGTTACCAAATTTTTATGGTTCATTAGGTATTGTTTTAATAATTATATGGGTGATACTGGTAAATTATCTTGGAAAAGTAAGTAGTTAAGATATCAATAAATAATGGATACTACTGTCTTTTTTGTAATTCTATTAGCAACTATTATGCATGCCATTTGGAATGCGATGGTAAAACACCATCCAGATAAAGCTATAGCAGTACTAGCTATTGTTTTAGGCCACGTACCTTTAGCGTTAATTTGTATTTTATATTTCCCTTTACCTGGAAGAGAGACGCTACCATATATAATAGCCAGTGTACTAGCTCATCAAGGTTATCAATGGTATATGTTGAATTCTTATAATGTAGGCGACTATACTAATGTATATCCAATATTCAGAGGTTTTGGTCCTTTATTGGCTACATTAATTTCAATAATATTTCTTGGTGTTATATTCAAAATAGCAACATTAATTTCAATATTATTAATCTGCGCAGGAATAATGTTTCTTGGATTATTTGGTTCAAAAAACCAAAATCAAATTGAGATCATTAAATACTCATTACTTACTGGATCATTTATAGGTCTTTATTCATTGATTGACGGATATGGAGCAAGGATTAGTGTATCTGCAATTTCTTATATTAGTTTTTCCTTTTTATTTAGTGCTTTAGTTTTTCCTATCATTTTAAAACTTAATAAACATGAGGATATTTTTTATAAGGTTTTCAAAGATGCTAAAATGATATTTTGGGTAGGGGGATCTATATCTTTTATTATCTATGTGATTGTTGTTTGGGGTTTCACAAAGGCTCCAATTCCTCTAGTTGCAGCCCTTAGAGAAACGAGTATTTTTTTCTCAATTTTTATTGGATATTTCTTCTTAAAAGAAACCATCAATCTTAAAAAAATAATCTCTATTGTGCTTATAGTTATTGGAGTGATTGGGATTAAACTATTTTAAATATAATCAAATAATTTTAGAATAATTATTGTATTCAAAAGCAACAGCATTATAGGGACAACAGTTCTTATAAGTTCCATTATATGATTAACTCGATCAAGTTTTCTCTCCAATTTTCTAATTGGACTCATGTTGTTCCATTCTTTTTGTGTAAAACCGTATTTTTTTTGATTTTTTTTCATAAATAAAAAAAGTACTTTTAATGATTTTAAGGAAAAATTCAATTTTTAAACGAAAAATTTTATAAATTTGGGCATATTAATTCAAATAATATGCCCAAACAGATATTTTAAAACCAATTATTTGGAATAATTATATAGTGGATCGCTAATACGATACCTACTGATACACTTAAACCAAAAATCATTTTAAGAAAGTCTTTACCAATCAAAGGGAAGACATATTTAAATTTATATTCTTTATTCATTGTTGATATCGCAAGTTCTCTACCACATAACAATCCTACAAACACCCACGTCGTAGACATAGGCAAATCATTGAGCTCTTTGAAGTAGAATAAAACAGCAGCATAAATTACGTTTATAATTGTAGCTGATCTTGCATATCTTGTTCCCGTTTTTTCAAGAACAACTTTTTGAATTGGTCCACCTTGAATGTAGAAAATATAAAATAATAATGAAGTAAAATAGGCCATTACAATTAAAAGTAATGATAAATCTAATTGCCTAGGCAGATATACAGCAATATTAGCTACATCGTGAGATAACCAAACCCACCATAACCAACCTGAAGAAACCCATACTGCATTTCTCCAAAATCCTCTCCATTTGTTATCTACTTCATCAAATTTCTCATTAATGAACTTTGATACCGCTATCCAGGCTATATAAGCAACCATTGCTGCTAATCCATAACCTACAACGCTTTTTAACAGCATTTTTTCAAGCACAACAGTTGAAGCAAATGCTGAAAGAACTAAAAAGGTTGTTGATACAGGTATCCCAATTCTCGTTAATAATAACAGTATTGCAGGTGCTACTGCATGATACCATTGAATCTCTTGATAAGGTATTCTAGTTAATCTTCCGTAAGAAATATCACCATCATACGCATACCACCCCCAAGCTAACGCAAAAATCATAACTGCTGATGCCGATCCAGCTAGTACGTACCACTTAAACCACTTCTTTTTTGAAGCTATAAAGGTACCAAGTGTTTGAATTGAGTCGTTAGCGATTACGCTATATCCAGCAAGGGCAAACCCTATAACTGTATATACTAAAGTCATATCCATTTTTTCTCCTATATATTATTGTTTTCGGTTCTGTCCAATAATGACTTAAGAATGTAAATATTCATTAAAGAGAAAATAATCTACGATTAAATTTATTTATTTGAGAATCAACGCGAAGATTCATTGATCATTATTACAAGCTTGAGATAAGTCTACAAATGAATTTAATTATTTTGGAAAGCAAGGAGAGGATTCGCCCTAAATATATTATTTCTAAATTTTGTAAATAAAATTATATATATTTTACATTTAGAAGTTGTGTTATTTATAGATAATTCTAAGAATATACGCTGCTAAAATTAATCCAATAAACTCAGCTAAAATATATGTTGGCGTATTAAGATAATTAATTCCTGTAAAAGAATCAGTAAATGTTCTTGCTAAAGATACAGCTGGATTTGCAAAAGATGTTGATGAAGTAAACCAATAGCCCGCGGAAATATATGTTGCTACGCTAATAGCAACTATTGTTTTTCCGTCCTTTAGAGTTGCAAAAATTATAAATATTAGACCAAAAGTTGCTACAATTTCAGAAACAAATATATGTAACCCATCTCTATTTTTAGTTGATAACTCTAAAAGACTGTGTTCAAAAAAGACATTTGCAAACATTACTCCTAATAAACAACCAGATATTTGTGCAGGAATGTAATATTTTAAAAGATTACCTTTAATTTTTTTTCTGAAAAACATTGCAAGACTTACAAAAGGATTAAAATGAGCACCTGAAATATCAGCAAAGGCTGTAATTAAGACAAATAATCCAGCTCCAGTAGCAATTGTATTAGCTAAAAGCCTAATGCCATCATCATTAGTTAGATTTTCTGCCATGATCCCAGATCCAACAATAATCATGACAAGAAAACAACTTCCTAAAAATTCACCAATTAATATGTTTTTTTTAATTTTCATTATTTAACCAAATATTAATTTTTTCATTTATTTTATCGTAAGTCACATTAATTATTTCGTTTATCTGATTTTCATCGGAATTTTTAAATTTTGATACAGGATCCTCAATATCCCAATGAATAATTTTGTTATTATTTGGCCATATAGGGCAAATCTCGTTATTTGCATTATTACACACTGTAATTACATGATCTATATTAAATTTCTTATCTAAAAATATTTCAAAATTTTTTGAAGAATAATTTTCAAGATTAAAATTTTTTATTTTAGTTAAATATAATTTGATATTTTCGTTAATTTTTCCTGTAGGATTACTACCAGCACTGTAAGCTTTAAACTTAAATGAATATTTATTGTTAATAATACTTTCAGCTATGATGCTTCTCGCAGAATTACCAGTACATACAAACAGTATATTTTTCATTAAATTATGATTTTATAAATTCCTATTAAAAATAAAGGTATTTGTAATCCAAAATTAGTTAAGATAGCCTTATCTTTGCTAATAAAACCAGCAATAGTCCATCCAATAACTCCTAATCCATGAAAATATATATTTAATGGATATATATTTAAATTAGTTAAAAGTATTCCTGTTAGTACCAAAAATGTACTTATCCACTTAAGATATTTTCTAATAAACATGATTTCCCCTCTAAATTTTTTTAAATAATTGTTCTATTTATAAAATATTGAGGTTAACTAAAAGAAAGATTTTAATTTTATAGTTTAATTTTTCTGAAGCTCATAGATAGAAACATAATGTTTCTTCTTAGGGAGTGGGATTATGGTTGGAACTTTAGTCAATCTTGGTTTTATTGATTTATTTCCGACAATAATATTTTTGTCATAATTTTCTAAATTAACTTCAGGATGAGGGTTTCCATCATTAATTAGTGGCCATGCATCACAAGCTCTATATCCAAATAAAATTAAGGGTCTTGAGTTATTCATTTGATTGTGCCCAGACCCATGAATTGATCTACAATGAAAAAATACTACTGTTCCAGCCGTTCCAGTTATGGAAACACTATCCTTAGTTCCTATTTTATTTTTCTTAGTGTCTATTTTTCCAACAAAATAATTTTCTTTGCTGTGGTGGCTGTACAATTTTTTTTTGTGTGAATTCTTTATTATTTTAAGCGGCCCATTTTTTTCGTAGCAATCATCTAAATATATACCAACTGTAATTAAATCATCGTTTGTATGAGGGTAAAAAGCCCAATCTTGGTGCCATCCAATTTCACTACCTTTTTTCTTGTTTGGTAGTTTAAAATTTAATTTACCTAGATGAAATCTAACTGTTCCACCTAATAATTTTTTAGCTATAGATATAATCTTTTTATCTCTAGATAATTCATAGAAAACTTTATGTCTGTTCTGAGGATTATTAAGTCTTAAAATTTCTTTATTTTTTAAAGAACTTGAATTGTAAACAAAATGGTAATTATCATAGGACTGAGTTCCATTTGTACCATTACCCTTTTTTCTTTTTTTTTCTTTTGAAATTACTTCATTAACAATTTTATTAATTTTATTTATCTTTGTTTGAGAAATTAAATTTTCTTTAACAAGAAAGCCATTTTGTTTAAATAAATTTAAATCATTCATAAAGTCAGATTATGAAAGAAAATAAATCTTCTTTAAAATAAATACAATGTTTTTTGTGAGATTAAATAACAGTAAGAATTATTTGTTAATCCGAGAATTTATAAAAATTCCCGGATTAAACCTAATTTTTAATTAACAACCTTTGAAGGATGCAGACATATTTCTAATTAAATTGAAATATAGATTTTTACCTGGATTTAATGTAGCTCCTAGTGGATCAAGTACACCAGTTTTAATCTTCATGTCTTTTGCAACTGCATTGATAATATCAGGATTAAACTGAGGCTCTGAGAATACACATGCTACTTTATCATGCTCGATAATTTCTCTAATTTCAGCAAGTTGTTCAGCTCCAGGCATAACATCAGTATTTACAGTAAACGCACCTAATACTTTAACATTAAATCTTTCCTCAAAATATTGATAAGCATCATGGAATACAATTGAAGAAACACTGCTACTTAAATCTGTCATTACATCAATTGTAAGTTTATCGATTTCTTGCAAAGCTTTAGCTAAATTACTTTTATATTTAGCTTCATTTTTAGGATCATTTTCAATTAAATGTTCTGCCATTTCATTTAACATAGCTTTTGCATTAATTGGGTCCAACCAAATGTGTGGATCAAATTCTCCATGTGCATGTCCATCATGATCATCATGTCCGTGGTCGTCATGATCATCCTCTTTTTTACCATGATCGTCATGATCGTGGTCGTGATCATCTTCTTTTTTACCATGATCGTCATGGTCATGATCATCTTCCTTTTTACCGTGATCATCATGTCCGTGATCGTCATGATCATCTTCTTTTTTACCATGATCGTCATGTCCGTGATCGTCATGATCATCTTCTTTTTTACCATGATCGTCATGTCCGTGATCGTCATGATCATGTCCGTCAAAAATATTTCTTTCTCTAAATTTTAGTACTTGCAACCCTTTGATTTCTATTAATTCAATTTTTTCTGCTTTTTTTGCAATTGAGCTTAGTGGTTTTTCTAAAAAATTTTCTAAATCTTCACCTACCCAAAATATTAGATCAGCATTTTGGAGCATTTTTGCATGAGAAGGTTTCATTGCAAATCCGTGTGGAGATGCGTATCCATCAACTATGAGATCAGGTTTAGCAATACCATCCATTAAATAACTAGCTAATGAATGAATTGGTTTAATAGAAGCTACTACTTTTATTTCAGCGTTTGCTGGTGTAAAGAATGCTAGAATTGATAATATTGAGAATATAAGTGGTATTTTTTTAATATTTTTCATAAGTAAGTAATTTAATTGGTTGTTATAATATAACAGTATGTAATAATATAACATTTATAAGTCAAGCAATTTATGAGTTTAGAAAATAGTACATTAGTAAGATTAAATAACGCCGGTTTTAAACAGAATGATAAATGGCTAGTAGAAGGTGTTTCTTTAACTGTTGAAAAAGGAAAAATCGTTACCCTTATTGGACCTAATGGCTCTGGAAAAAGCACGACAGCTAAAATTGCATTAGGAATTTACAAAAACATAGAAGGAACTGTAGAAAAATATACCAACAAAGTTGGATATGTTCCTCAAAAAATCTCAATTGATTGGACACTACCATTAAGAGTATATGATTTTATGCTTTTAACAGAAGACATAAAAGATGAAGCAATTGATGAAGCTCTTACGCTTACAGGTGTTATGCATCTTAAAAATAAAAATCTTGGGAATTTATCAGGAGGTGAATTTCAGAGAGTTTTAATAGCTAGAGCTATTTCAAAAAAACCTGAATTATTAGTCTTAGATGAACCTGTCCAAGGGGTCGATTACACTGGAGAGATTGCATTATATGAACTTATTAAAAAAATTTCAGATACTTTAAATTGTGGAATATTGTTAATTTCTCACGATTTACATACAGTCATGACTGCAACAGATCATGTTGTTTGTTTAAATGGACACGTATGTTGTTCTGGAACACCAATGGATGTTGCAAGAAATAACGAGTATAAAACATTATTTGGTGAACAAGCTTCTCAAATTTTAACAGTTTATGAACATAAGCATGACCACGTTCATTCTGATGAAGGTCAAATAAAAAAAAATTAATATGTTAGATGATTTTTTTGTTAGAGCGTTAATTGCTGGTATTGGTGTTGCTTTAGTAACAGGACCACTTGGATGTTTTGTTGTTTGGAGAAGATTATCTTATTTTGGTGATACTTTATCACATTCGGCTTTATTAGGTGTGACAATGGCTTATTCGTTTGAACTTAATATTGCGCTATCTGTCTTTATAATTTCATCTGTAATCGCACTGATATTAATTCAGCTACAAAAAAAAACTAATTTACCAGGGGACGCTTTACTTGGTCTTTTAGCACACTCTTCTTTAGCAGTAGGTTTAGTAGTAATTGGATTTCTAACTTTTATTCGTTTTGATATTATGGGTCTTTTATTTGGAGATATCTTAGCTGTAACAACAAATGACATATTTATTATATGGACTGGTGGAGCAGTAATTTTAATAGTTCTTAAATTGATTTGGAAACCATTGTTTGCATCTACAGTTAATTACGAATTAGCTGAAGCCGAAGGGTTGAATCCTGACAGAGCAAAAGCAATATTTACAATTCTCATGGCTGCTGTAATAGCCATATCAATTAAAATGGTTGGGTTATTATTAATTACTGGAATGTTAATCATACCAGCTGCAATGGCTAGAAACATATCAGACAGTCCTCAAAAGATGGTTATATTTTCTGTTATTGGTGGTCTTTTATCAGTTTTATTAGGGCTATTTTCTTCATTAGAATTTAACACATCTTCTGGACCTTCAATAATCATGGCCGCTTTAGTATTATTTATACTCTCTTTACTTAATATTAAACAATCGATTAAATTGAAAAACTGATAACTAATTGATAAGAATTTAAAGATGCAAAAAATACATAACCTTTCCAAAAATCAAAAAATAATTTTTGACCTAATTGATAAATCCGCTGAACCAATGAAGGCTTATGCAATTCTTTTTAATGTCCAAAAAAAAGGAATTAAAGCTCCATTACAAGTATATAGAGCTTTAGATAAGTTAGTTGAAATCGGAAAAATACATAAAATCGAAAGTAGAAATGCTTTTATAGCTTGTCAGAATTCTAGTTGTCAAATTTCTAAAGCTACAGCTTTTTCAATTTGTGAAAGTTGTGAAAACATATCAGAAATAAGTAATTCAAAACTTTCTAAATATTTATCTAATTTTTCAGACAATTCAGGAATGAAATATAGCAAATATAATTTAGAATTTTTTGGTTTATGTAAGAAATGTAAATCAAAATAATGAGCACTGTATCATTAACTTTAGACGAAATATTTGAACTAGCTAAAAAAACTCTTTTAGCTAACGGTTGTGATGATGAAACTGCATCAATTCTTTCAGATTTAATTAGAAATGCAGAAAGAGATGGTTCTGTCTCACATGGTTTGTTTAGATTGCCAGCTTATGTAACAGGTCTTAAAGGTGGAAAGATTAATGGAAAAGGAAAACCAGAAGTAAAAAAAATATCTTCATCCGTTATCAAAGTTGAAGGAAATAATTGTTTAGCACCTGTTGTTTTAAATAAAGGATTACCTGAATTAGCAAAAGCTGCAAAAGAAAATGGTGTTGCGGTATTAGCAATAAATAATTCACATCATATGGCTGCTATGTGGCCTGAAACAGAAAAGTTAGCGGAAGATGGTTTAGTTGCATTTGCTTGTACATCTTACAAGCCTGCTGTAGCACCTGCTGGTGCCATAAAACCATTATTTGGAACAAACCCAATTTCATTTGCTTGGCCACGTCCTGGTAAAACACCAGTTGTTTATGATATGGCAACAGCCTCAATGGCAATGGGAGAAGTTCAAGTTGCTAAAAGAGAAGGGCACAAAGTTCCACTTGGAACAGGATTAACTAAAGATGGAAAAGAAACAACTGATCCAGGGGAAATTGCCGATGGTGGAGTTTTATTACCCTTTGGTGGTTACAAAGGGTCTGCAATTGCAATGATGGTAGAATTAATGGCAGGCGCATTAGTTGGGGATAATTTTAGTTTTGAAACAGCAGCTAAAGATAATAATGATGGTGGTCCTCCAAGTGGCGGTGAATTCATACTAGCTATTAATCCAGATAAAACTTCAAGTACTAATTGGCAAAAACATGCTGAGGAATTTTTTGAAAAAATGAAATCGATGGGTGAAGTAAGATTACCTGGAGAAAGACGTCACAAGAATAGAATGGATACTGGCCCAAGAAATATTAACGAAGAATTAGTAAATAAAATTAAATCTTTAAGCTAAATTAATCTCAATTGGTGTGTGATCAGAAGGCTTTTCTCTTCCACGTGGATCTTTATTAATATTAATATCTTTAATTTGATCAATTATGGAATTTGAAACTAAAAAATGATCTATCCTCATACCATTATTTTTTTGCCATGCACCTCTCATATAATCCCAAAATGTATATCCTTCTTTATCTTCATAAAAATGTCTGTAGACGTCATTAAAACCAAGATTAATCATTTCTCTAAATTTTTTTCTTATTTCAAGTCTGTATAAAGCATCGTCTTCGAAACTTTTAACATTATAAACATCTTCTGCTGAAGGGATAATATTGAAATCACCAGCTAAAATAATATTTGAATTTTTTTTAGATAAAGTTTTTAATTGCTTTATTAATTGATTCAACCAATCTTTTTTATAATCATATTTTTCAGTATCTACAGGATTACCATTAGGGGTATAAATATTTATTAATTGTATATTTTTTTTCTTATGTTCAAATTCAGCTGAAATTATTCTTGATTGTTTTAACTTATCCTTAATTAAATCTGTTTTGACATTTTTTAATTTATTTTTAGATATAATTGCTACACCATTGTAACTTTTTTGACCAAATACATGACTTTCATAGTCCATTGATGAAAAATCATCATATGGAAAATTAACATCTTCAGTTTTGATTTCCTGCATCATTAAAATATCAGGTTTATATTTTAATAAATAGCTTTTGATATTTTCGATTCTTGCTCTTACCGAGTTTACATTCCAAGATGAAATGAGCATTAAAGTGAGAAAGACACTCCACAACCACATGAAGATTTGGTTTGTGGATTAGAAATTTTGAATTGTTCACCTATAAGTTCAGACACATAATCAACCTCAGATCCTTTAAGCAAATCAGCTGAAGTTTTATCAATTAAAATTTTTTGATAATTTAAATCATCATCTTGTTTTGATTTATCAAATGTAAATTCATATTGAAAACCAGAACATCCTCCACCTTTGATAGCGATTCTGAAGAATGATCCTTTGTCTTTTTTTGATAACAAATTATCTATTTGTTTTAACGCTTTATCCGTAAATTTAATTTCTTTAATCATGTCTGAACACTGATATTACTAATATAATACTTAATTATTTAAATTAAAGGATGAAAAAAGACACTTTGTTAGGCGTATTTAAAAGTAAAGGCAGACTTAATAAAGAAGCTAATTCAAAATACAGATCTCCTTTTCAACGCGACAGAGATCGTATAATACACAGCGCATCATTCAGAAGATTAAAGCATAAAACCCAAGTATTTGTTAACACAGAAGGGGATCATTTTAGAACCAGGATTACTCATTCAATTGAAGTTGCTCAAATAGCAAGATCAATTGCAAAGTATCTAAAATTAAATGAAGATTTAGCTGAAACCTTAAGTCTTGCTCATGATTTAGGTCATACTCCATTTGGCCATGCAGGAGAGGATGCTTTAGATGAATGTATGCAAAACTATGGAGGTTTTGATCACAATCTTCAGACACTAAGAATAGTAATGTTTTTAGAGAATAAATATTTTAAATTTGCAGGATTAAATTTAACTCTTGAAACTTTAGAGGGACTTTTAAAACATAATGGACCAGCAGATGATTTAAGCATGATAAATAAATTAATTGGTTTAAAAGTTTTCAAAAATAAAATTAATTTTAATACCTACCCATCACTAGAAGCTCAAATATCAGCAATATCAGATGATATTGCCTATAATAATCATGACATTCAGGATGGAATTAAAGCAAACCTATTTAAACTTGAGGAATTAGTTGAATTAGATTTTTTCAAAAATATTTATCAAAAATATAAAAATAAAATTAATAAAAAAAATTATAAAATTGCTATTTATCAAATCATCAGAGATTCAATAGATATTATGATTAGAGATTTACTAAGTAATACTGAAAAAAATATTAAAAAATTTAAAATTAAGTCATTAAAAGATGTATCAAAATCAAATCAATTAATAGTTTCTTTTTCTGATAAAATTGAAAATTCAGAACAAGAAATCCGATCATTTTTAAGACGTAGAATGTATGACAATAAATCGGTGCTTAATAAGAATAAAAGAGGTAAAATGATAATTAAGAAATTATTTAAAATAATTAAATCAAATCCAAGAAAATTTCTTTCTAAAGAGCAATTGACTAAAGACAAATATAGAGCTATTTCAGATTTTATATCTGGTATGACAGATAGATACGCAATTAACCTTTATAACGATAATAAATGAATATTTTTGAATTATATTTAGATAAAATTAAATCTATTATTGTTGAACTTAGTAAAAAAAATCAACTTATCGTTCCAGAAAGTTTCAATGGTATTAATGCGGAAATACCACCCCCAAAATTTGATTGTGATATTTCAACTAATGTTGCAATGGTTTTATCGAAACTAAACAAAATTTCTCCAATACAATTAGCAGAAAAACTTTCACCTGAAATAAAAAATAGTGACGATCAAATAGAAAATATATCTGTTGCTAAACCTGGTTTCATAAATATTAAATTTAAGCCATCTTTTTGGTCAAACTTTATTAAAGAAATAATTGATAACGCTGAAAAATTTGGAATTAATGAAAAAGAGAAAAAAAATAATTATTTAGTTGAATTTGTATCAGCTAATCCTACCGGACCATTGCATGTTGGTCATTGTAGAGGAGCTATTTTAGGTGACGTCATATCTAATGTATTAATATTTAATAAACACAAGGTTACTAAAGAGTATTATGTAAATGATTATGGTAACCAGATTATAAATTTTACAAAATCTGTATACTTTAGAATTAGGGAATTAAAATTTAACAAAACATTTCCTCAAGATAATCCTGATTTGTATCCAGGAGATTACCTTGTTGATTTTGCAAAAAATATAGTTTCGGATAATTCAGATCTAAATTTTGATGATTATGAGCAAATAAGTGAGAAGTTAACAGCTTTGTCTATAGAACAGGCGCTACTTTTAATTAAAAAGAACCTTAAGAGTTTAGGAATTAACCACGATAATTTTGTTAGTGAAAAAAGTATTGTTTCAAATAACGAAGTAGAGAGTGTAATAAAATTTTTAGAAAAGAATAAATTTGTATACAAAGGAAAAATTAAAGCTCCAGCTGGAGAAGATGACAAAAACTGGGTAGAAAGAGAACAGTTACTTTTTAAATCTACCGATTTTGGTGACGATAAAGATAGAGCATTACAAAAGTCAGATGGAACATGGACTTATTTTGCAAGTGATGTTGCTTATCATAAAAATAAAGTAGATCGTAAATTTGATTATTTAATAAATATTCTTGGCGCAGATCATGCTGGTTACATCAAAAGAATTTCATCGTCAGTTGAAGCTTTATCAGGAAAAAAAGATAAATTGATTTGTAAAATTAGTCAGCTTGTAAAATTAATTAAAGATAACAAACCATTTAAGATGTCTAAAAGAAAAGGCGACTACATTACGGTTGATGATTTAATTGAGGAAGTTGGAAAAGATGCAACTAGGTTTATCATGCTCAACAGAAGTAGTGATGTAGAATTAGATTTTGATTTTGATGCTGTAAAAGAAAAATCTAAAGATAATCCGTTATATTACGTTCAATATTGTTATGCTAGAATTTCATCTGTCTTTAGACATATTGATAAAGATTTAAATTCAAAAATTGAATTAGATGATTATAGTTTCGAATACTCAAATGATGAGATCAAAATTTTAAAAAAGATTTCAGAATGGCCCAAATGTATTGATGCAGCTAGTTCAAAATTAGAACCACATAGAATACCTGTTTATTTATATGATCTTGCCTCAGAATTTCATTCGTATTGGAATCTTGGTAAACAAAATCCAGAAAAAAGATTTATTAATGATCAAAAAACTGTTTCACCAGATAAATTAATTTTTTTAAAAGCAATATCTAACGTTGTAAAATCAGGAATGGATATAGTTGGTGTAGATACGCCAGATAAAATGTAATGCTAAAAGAAATTAAGTATTTAATCTTTATTGTTGTAATTGCTTTATTTATTTTTTTAACTGGTAGATATTATTTTTCAGATGAAAATAAAAAGAAATCATACAGATCTTATAAAAATAACGATGAAAAAATTAAATTATACTCAAAAAATTTACCTGTTTTGGAAAACGACACACAAAATGTAATAGAATACGTTAAGCAAACAAACAAAAAAAAGAAGAAAAAGTTTAATTTTTGGAAACTTTTAGAGAATGATTAAGAATAGAAGAGCTTTTATTGTTGGTTTAAAATCATCAAAATTATCAAACAAAGAGATTACTTTTTTAAAGAAATATAGACCATGGGGAGTAATTTTATTTTCAAGAAACATAAGTTCAATTGAACAAACCAAAAAATTAACTGATAAAATAAAAAAGATATTTAAAGACAAAAAATACCCAATATTAATTGATCAAGAAGGAGGACGAGTAAATCGATTAGGTAAAATTATTTCATTTGATAATTTGACTTCTGAATATTTTGGTAATTTATTCACAAAAGATAAGAAAAAATTTAATATTATTTATAAATTATTTATCGATAAAACTTCGTATTTACTTAAATCAATCGGTGTTAACATAAATACCGTTCCTGTTTTAGATCTTAGAGTTAAAGGATCTAGCAACATTATTGGTAATAGATCTTTTTCAAAAAATAAAAAAAATATCTCTAAAATTGGAGATATTTGTATTGATTATTTTCATGAAAATTCCATTGGAACTGTGATGAAACACATACCGGGGCATGGATTAGCTAAGGTAGATAGTCATAAATTTACACCTGTAGTTATTAAAAAGTTAAATTATTTGAATAAAAATGATTTTTTTCCATTCAAGAAAAAACAAAGCTATTTTGCAATGACAGCGCATGTAATATATCGAAGCATTGATAAGTTAAATACAGCTACACACTCTAAAAAAATTATAAATTTAATTAGAAAAAAAATAGGCTTTAAAAACATTTTAATTTCAGATGATTTATCAATGAAAAGTTTAAAAGATGATTTAAAAACTAATACCATTAAAACGTTTAGTGCAGGTTGTAATCTTGCTCTTCATTGTAATGGCAAATTGTCTGAAATGAAGGTGGTTGGCGACAATTCACCAAAGGTAAGTAATTTTATTATAAAAAAAACATCTCTATTTTATAAAATTTTAAGTTAATATCTGAGCATGACTATTTCTGATTCTGCATTATTTAATGTTGATATTAATAATTATAATGGCCCTCTAGATGTCCTTTTAGATTTAGCCAAAGCTCAAAAGGTAGATCTTGAAGAGATATCAATTACAAAGTTAGCAGATCAGTTTCACGATTATATTACAAAAGAAAAAGATTTAAATTTAGAAATTGCGTCAGAATATTTATTAATGGCAACCTGGTTAGCTTATTTAAAATCTAAATTATTACTTCCAGGAACACCAGACGAAGAATTTAAAGTTCAAGAAGTTGCTGAAAAATTAAAATTACAACTTAAAAAACTCGAATTGATAAGATTGCTTTCTGAACAAATGTTAAAAAGAAAAAGATTAGGAAGAGAAATTCGATCAAGAGGAATGAAAGGAAATATAAGATCTATTTATAGCACAGAATATAATTTAAGTTTATTTGAGCTTCTTAAGTCATATTCAACAATTATTATGACTAAGGACTTTCAAAAAATGAATATTCCTAAATTGCCTGTATTTACTACAGAAGATGGAATTAAAACAATAAGAGAATTTTTTGGTAAATTAATTGATTGGAAGAAATTAGACGATTTAATTCCTCAAAATTTTAAAAGTAATTCAAAATATAAACGTACGGGTAAAGCAGGTATATTTGCTGGATCGTTAGAATTAGTTAAAGAAGGAAATTTAACTATGAAACAAGATAAATTATTTGATGATATTTATGTAAAGGAAAATAATGATTAAAAAAGAAAAGATTACAAAAGATAATATTGTTAAATTTCCATCTAAGTTAACTGACTTAGAAAAAGAAATTGAAGCAGTTATTTTTGCTGCTGCAGAACCATTAGATATTGATACAATTGAAAGCAAAATTACTAAAAAGGGTAGTGTTGCAAAATCCTTAGAGAAGTTACAACAAGAATACTCTCAACGTGGTATTAATTTAGTTTGTATAAAAGATAAGTGGTCTTTTAGAACTTCTCCTAACTTGTCTAATATCATGTCACAAGAAAAAACAGTTGAAAAGAAACTTTCTAGAGCTGCTGTAGAAACTTTAGCCATAATCGTTTATCACCAACCTGTTACTAGAGCTGAGATTGAGGAGATTAGAGGTGTTGCATTTGGAACGAATACTCTTGAAATATTGATGGAACTCAACTGGGTGAAACCAGGAGGTCGTAAAGATGTACCAGGCAGACCAATTCAGTATGTTACAACCGATGAATTTTTAAGTCATTTCAATCTTCAAAAATTATCTGATTTACCAACAATTGATGAATTAGGTGCTGCTGGATTAATTGACAGTTCTAGTGTCGATAATGCAATTTTTGGAACTGGAAAATTCTACAAAGAAAAACAAGAAGAAAAAAAAGAGGATATTTATTCTAATATTGATGAGATGTTAAACAGTACTCTTGATACAGAAGAGAAAGATTAACAAAAAAGTAACTTTTAAATTAAGCATAAAAAGGTTATAATTTTTTTATGAGTATAGGAATTTGGCAAATAGCAATCGTAGTTATATTAGTAGTCTTATTATTTGGACGAGGTAAAATCTCTAGTCTAATGGGCGATGTAGCTAAGGGGATTAAAAGTTTCAAAAAAGGAATGGCGTCAGATGTTACTGACGATACAGAGCCAAAAAATATATCCGACGAAAACAAAGACTCAGAAAACAAAGATTAAATCACATGCCTACTATTGGTTGGTTTGAGATATTAATTGTAGTTGGTATTGCAATTGTTGTTCTTGGTCCTAAAGATTTTCCAATTATGTTAAAGAAAGCAGGTTCTTGGATAGGGACTGCAAAAAGATATGTTAGCAATATTCAAAATGAAGTTTCAAATTTAGAAATTGATGAAGAAAAAATTGATAATGAAATAAAAAAAGAAACAAAAAAAGATGAGCAATGATGAAAATGAAGGTGGATTTGTTAGCCATCTAACAGAACTAAGAAAAAGATTAATACATAGTTTTATATTTCTAATAATCTTTTTTGTTATTTGTTACGTTTTTTCAGAACACATATACGGCTTTTTAGTTGATCCATTTGCTCAAGCTGTAAAAGATGATGGATCTGATAGAAGACTTATTTTTACAGCCTTACAAGAAACTTTTTTAACGTATATTAAGGTATCCTTTTTCACAGCTTTTTTCGTGACCTGTCCATTTATTCTGATGCAAATATGGAAATTTATTGCACCAGGATTATATAAACATGAAAAAGTTGCAATTCTTCCATATCTTGTACTAACACCAATCCTTTTCTTTTTAGGAGGTATGCTTGTTTATTATTTGATAATGCCACTAGCTATTAAATTCTTTTTATCATTTGAAAGTACAGGGATGTCTACAAGTCTACCAATTCAATTAGAAGCTAAAGTAAATGAATACTTGTCACTTGTTATGAAGTTAATTTTTGCATTTGGAATAAGTTTCCAACTACCCATAGTCTTAAGTTTATTGGCAAGAATAGGTGTTGTTGACAGTCAATTTTTAAAAGAAAGAAGAAAGTACGTAGTAGTAATTATATTTGCTGCAGCTGCATTACTTACACCACCAGATCCAATTACTCAAATAGGTTTAGCAATTCCATTATTAATTTTATATGAATTATCAATATTTTCAGTAAAATTTATAGAAAACAAAAATTTAGAAAAGACTGATGCATAATTTAAAAGAAATTAGAAAAGATTATTCAAAATTTGAAAAAGATCTTGAAAAGCGTTCAGTTAAAATTGATTTTAATAATTTAAAAAAGCTTGATGAATTAAATAGAGATTTAATTCAAAAGAAAGAAAATTTAGAAAAAGAAAAAAAAGATATTTCAAAATCTAAAGATGAAAGTTTATTCAAAAAATCTAAAAAAATATCTACTGAATTAGAAAAGATCGCTGACCAACAAAAAAATACTAAAATTGAATTAGATAATATTTTATCAAGTATACCAAATATACCTCATCAGGATGTTCCAAATGGAAAAGATGAAAATGACAATGTGGAAGTTTTAAAAGCAGGGAAAGTTCCTGAATTTGATTTTAAACCCAAATCTCATTACGAACTTGGTGAAAATTTAGGCATGCTTGATTTTGATCTTGCAACGAAAACAACTGGATCAAGATTTGTATTTGTTAAAAAAGATTTAGCATTATTGGAAAGAGCATTATCTAACTTTATGCTAGATACTCATATTGTTCAAAATGGTTATCAAGAGATTTCACCTCCATTGATTGCATCTGATAATACAATGTATGGAACAGGCCAATTACCAAAATTTGAAAACGATCAATTTGAAATAAAATTTGATGAAGGATCTGATAGAAAATTTTTAATTCCAACCGCTGAAGTAATTTTAACAAACATTGTTAAAGATAAAATTGTAGACCAAAAAGATTTACCAATGAGATTTGTTGCCTCAACACCTTGTTTTAGAAAAGAAGCTGGTAGTTATGGAAAAGATACTAAAGGAATGATTAGACAACATCAATTTTATAAAGTTGAGATGGTTAGTATTGTAGAAAAAGAAAATTGTCTTGAAGAATTAGAGCGAATGACGAACTGTGCAACTGATATTCTGGATAAGTTAGAGTTACCTTATAGAAAAATAATTTTGTGCTCTGGGGATATGGGTTTCAGTGCAGAAAAAACTTATGATATTGAAGTTTGGTTACCGTCAGAAAATAAGTATCGTGAAATTTCATCATGCTCTTCTTGTTCAACATTCCAGGCACAAAGAATGAAATCAAGATATAAAAATAAAAACAAAGAAACTGTTTTTGTTGGAACGCTAAATGGAAGCGGTTTAGCTGTGGGTAGAACTTTAATTGCTGTTTTAGAAAACTACCAACAAAAAGATGGTTCAATTGTTGTTCCTAAGGTGCTGCGACCGTATATGAATAATTTGGAATTGATTTCAGCTAAATAAAGTTGTTTTAATAAGATAGATAGTATAAGTATTCACATAATTTATAAGGAGATTTATGGAAGGCTCAGGAATAGGACAATTTATACCGTTAATTTTAATTTTTGTTATTTTTTATTTTTTCTTAATCAGACCACAGCAAAAAAAAGTTAAAGAGCACAAAGCAATGGTTGAAAGCCTTAAGAGAGGTGACAAGGTTGTTACTTCTGGTGGAATTACAGGTACTGTGGAGAGACTTATAGACAATGATAAAGTTGAAGTAGAAATTGCTGAAAACGTTAAGGTTGAGATAGTTAAATCAACTGGTATTCAAAGTCTTGTTAATACAAATACTCAAGAAGTTAAAAAATAATTATTTTTAGTTAAGTGCTTTATTTCTCTAAGTTAAGAATTTTATTTATAACTTTTTTTTCAGTTTTATTTATTTTAATTGCTTCATCAAATCTTTTTAAATTTGATGATAATTATTTTGATAAAAAAATTAATCTAGGATTAGACCTTCAAGGTGGATCATATCTATTACTTGAAATTGATAATGAACCTGTAATTGAACAAAAATTACAAAACCTAACAACAACAATTAGAAATTACTTCAAAGAAAAAAATATTAAAATCAACAATATTAAAATAGATAATCAGAATATTTTTTTTAATGTAATAGATAAAGATAAGCAATCTGTTTTAGATGTTTTTCAGGACGAAGATAGCGACCTTAACCCTTATTACCCAAGATTTAAATCACATCAGTTAGAAATTGAAGATACAGGGTTAAATTTAAAAGTTAATTTTTCAAGACAAGGTTTAATTAAACTTAAAACTTCTTCTCAAGATCAAGCTATAGAAATAGTTAGAAGGAGAGTAGATGAGGTTGGAACCAATGAGCCAAACATACTTAAAAGAGGAAACAATCGAATTTTAGTAGAGCTTCCTGGATTAGATGATCCAATGAGAATAAAATCATTACTTGGTAAAACTGCAAACCTTACTTTTCGATTTGTAACAAATGACGAAAATGATCGTTTTGGAGTTGAAAAGTTAAAATTTGAAAATGGTCTAGAAGAAGCCACAGTTAGTAAAAGAATTATAATAAGCGGTGAAAACTTACTTGATGCTCAACCAAGAATGGACACTCAAGCTAACCAAACAATTGTTTCATTCTCTTTAGATAGAGTAGGTGCAAAAAGGTTTGGTAAGGCAACATCAACCGGTATTGGAAAGCAATTAGCAATTGTTTTAGATGGTAAAATTATTAGCGCACCTGTAGTTAGAGACACAATTGCAAGCGGATCTGGTCAGATAAGTGGTGGTTTCACTTTTCAAACAGCAACCGATCTAGCTTTATTATTAAGATCTGGAGCATTACCAGCACCATTAGAAATAATTGAAGAAAGAACAGTTGGACCAGATCTTGGACAAGATTCAATTAATGCAGGAATGATTGCTTTGGCAATAGGTTTTATGTTGGTGATAATTTTTATGTTCTTAAAATATAAAATTTTTGGATTAATTACCAATGTAACACTAATAGTTAATTTGTTTATTCTTTTAGGTATTTTAACTTTATTTGAAGCTACTTTAACATTACCTGGTATAGCAGGAATTATTTTAACCGTTGGTATGGCAGTTGATGCAAATGTTCTAATTTTTGAGAGGATTAAAGAAGAGCTAAAAGACGAGACTAATAATATTTTGGCTTTTGATGGTGGTTATACTAAATCCAGAACAGCGATTTTAGATGCTAATATTACTACATTATTAGCTGCAATTATTTTATTTTTCATGGGCTCAGGTCCAGTGAAAGGTTTTGCTGTAACTTTAGGAGTTGGAATATTTACAACACTATTTTCAGTCTATTTCATTGCAAGATTGTTCACTAGTATTTACGTATCAAGAAATAAAGATAAGGAAAAATTAATCTAATGATTGCTTTTAACAAATATTATAATCACTTTAATTTACTCTCATCAATTTTAATTATTGTTTCATTATTATTGTTAATTTTTAAAGGACTCAACTTTGGTATAGATTTTAAAGGCGGTACTTTAATTGAATTAAGAGCCTCAGATTCTAAAATAAATGTAAGTTCATTAAGAGATAGATTTAATCAAATGGATTTAGGAGATGTCTCAGTGAAGAAATTTGGTAATGATACAGATTTTTTAGTAAAATTTGAAAATAAAGATAATAAAAAAAATGTTATTGAAGAAATTAAGACTAATTTAGATAAATCTTTTGGAAATAACTATGATTTTAGAAGGGTAGAGAATGTTGGTCCAAAGGTAAGTGCTGAATTACTAAAATCTGGAGTTATAGCAATATCTTTGTCTTTAGCATTAATGTTAATTTATATTTGGATAAGATTTGAATGGCAGTTTAGTTTGGGTGCTATTTTGGCTTTGTTTCATGATGTTATTGTAACTTTAGGAGTTTTTTCACTATTTAGTTTAGAAATAAACTTATCAATTATAGCAGCAGTGTTAACAATAGTTGGATATTCGATGAATGATACAGTTGTTATTTTTGACCGTGTGCGTGAAAATTTAAGAAAATATTCAGATATAAAAATTTTTGAATTAACAAACATTTCAATTAATGAAACGTTATCAAGAACTATAATAACTTCAGCAACTACATTACTTGCTTTATTAGCAATTTATTTTTTTGGTGGAGAAATATTAAAAGGTTTTTCATTAGCAATGATACTTGGTGTAGTTTTTGGAACTTATTCTTCTATTTATATAGCTAATACTGTTTTAGTTAGACTCAGTGTTTCTCAAAAAACTGTTCTTAGAGAAGACGATCAAAAATAAATTAAAATATATTTTGTGCAGCCACCATTGAAAGCAGCATAGGCAATGATAATAAAGTATTTGTTCTTGAAAATAGCATTGCAGTTTTGGCTGACTTAGCTTTTGTTTCTGGATCACTCTCAACTATACCTAAAGCTCTTTTTTGATTTGGCCAAATCACAAACCACACATTAAATGCCATTATAATTCCAAGCCACATTCCAATTCCAATTGCAGTATGTTTTGGAACACCTGAACCAATACTTAAAGTCATTGCATCATGAAGATATCCATTAAGAAGAGCGAGAATTAAACCTGAAAGAACAGTTAATGCAGCAGCCCATCTAAAGTAAAATAATGCAGCTGGTGCTATTACCTTACCAATAGCTGGTTTTTGTTCATCTGGGATTTTTCCCATATTTGGAATTTGAACAAAATTGAAATACCAAAGTAACCCAATCCACATAATTGCAACAATTACATGAATGTATCTAAACAACCAGCTCCAGAATAGCGTATCAAAAGCAATTCCATTGTTTAAATAAAATAATCCTAAAAACAAAATAATTGCTAACGCAAGTGATGCGTGGACTGTTTTTGATAATGAAGACAATAAACTGCTCATGATTCTCATTAATTATACACTAATTTTTGAATATTTTTAAGTTGTTAAATTTAAGCTAAAAGAGGTTTTAAAAATTGACCAGTATAACTCTCTTTAACTTTGCATACTTCTTCAGGTTTTCCTTCGGCGACAATATTACCACCCTTTACACCACCTTCAGGCCCCATATCCACAATGTAGTCGGCTGTTTTAATAACATCAAGATTATGTTCAATGACAACTACTGTATTCCCAAGTTTTACAAATGTATGAAGTATCTCTAAAAGTTTTTTAATATCATGTTGATGTAAACCTGTGGTTGGTTCATCTAAGATATACATCGTTCTTCCCGTAGATCTTTTTGAAAGTTCTTTTGCAAGCTTAATTCGTTGTGCTTCACCTCCTGATAATGTAGTTGCTTGCTGACCAATTTTTATATAGCCTAATCCAACTTTTTTAAGAGTTAATAATTTTGTTTTTATATTAGATATATTTTCAAAATACTCACATCCTTCATCAACTGACATATCCAAAACATCAGCAATACTTTTACCTTTAAATTTAATTTCTAAGGTTTCTCTATTGTACCTGGTACCCTTACATTCATCACACTGAATATAAACATCAGGTAAAAAATGCATTTCATATGTGATTACACCATCACCCTCACAAGCTTCACATCTACCTCCTTTAACATTAAAAGAAAATCTTCCTGGTTTATACCCTCTTGTTTTAGACTCTGGCAGGCTTGTAAACCAATCTCTAATAGGCCCGAAGGCTCCTGTATATGTTGCTGGATTTGATCTTGGTGTTCTACCAATAGGAGACTGGTCAATATCAATTATTTTATCTATCAATTCTACACCTTTATAACCTTTAAATGATTTGGGTGCTTTTCTTGCTTTATTATTTAAAGTTAAATTTAAGGCATGAAATAGGGTTTGTAATATTAGAGTAGATTTACCACTACCTGAGACACCAGTAACACAAGTAAATGTTCCAGTTGGAATTTTAAGATTAACATTATTTAAATTATTTCCACTTGCACCATTGATTTCTACAAACCTTCCATTTTTAGCTAAACGTCGTGATTTTGGAATTTCAATTGTTTTTTTATTAGCAAGATACTGTCCAGTAATGCTATTTTTATCTTTTTTAATTTCTTCATATGATCCTTGAGCTGTTATCTCACCACCATTACTTCCGGCTTCAGGACCAAGATCAATAATATGATCTGCATTTTCCATTGTCTCGGTATCATGCTCAACAACAATGACTGTATTGCCAAGATCTCGTAATCTTTTTAATGCATTAATAAGCTTAACATTATCTTTTTGATGTAGTCCAATTGAAGGTTCATCCAAAACATATAATACACCTGTTAAACCAGATCCAATTTGTGAAGCTAATCTTATTCTTTGAGCTTCACCACCTGATAAAGTTCCAGATTCTCTAGATAATGTTAAATAATCTAAACCAACGTTTAGAAGAAAATTTAATCTTTCATTGATTTCTTTTAAAACATGTTCTGCTATTTTAAATTGTCTCTTATCGAGATTATTTTCTAAATTTTTAAACCATTCTGCTGCATCCAAAATAGATTTTTTTGTTACTTCACTAATATTAAGATCGTCAATTTTTACACATAACGCTTCTTCTTTTAATCTATCACCATTACATGCTTCACATGCAGTATCAGATTGATATTCAGCTATCGCTTCTCTTTTCCATTCGCTATCAGACTCTAAAAATCTTCTTTCAAGATTATTAATTACACCTTCGAAGGTTTTTTTATAAGAATATTTTTCGTAACCATCATCATAATTAAATTTAATTTCATCTTCATCTGAACCATAAAGGATAATATCTTTAATTTTTTTGGGTAATTTTTTCCATTTTTCATCTAAAGAGAAACCATAATGTTTTGCTAAAGATGATAAAGTTTGAGCATAATATAATGTGGTTGATTTTGACCACGGTTCAATTGCTCCATCTGCTAAACTTTTTCTTTCATCAGGAACAACTAAATTTGGATCAACATTTAATTTCATTCCAATTCCCTCACATTCTTCACAAGCTCCATAGGGGCTGTTAAAAGAAAAAAGTCTTGGCTCAATTTCCTCAATTGTAAAACCACTCTCAGGGCAAGCGAATTTAGTAGAGTAAATTAATTTTTCTATTTTTCTGAATTTTTGAGGAAGCGTTTCATCTTCATATTCTACAAAAACTAAACCGTTTGCTAAATTTACAGCTGTTTCAATGCTTTCTGCCAATCTATTTCCAAGTTTTGAATTTAAAACTATTCTATCGACTAAGACTGAAATATCGTGTTTAAGTTTTTTATCTAGATTAGGTGATTTTTCAATATCATATAAAACATTATCAATTTTAATTTTTCTAAATCCTCTTCTCTTGTAGCTTAAAATATCTTTTTTATATTCACCTTTACGACCTCTCACTACTGGGGCGTAAATATATATTGTTGATTTTTTTGGTAATTTTTTAACTAAATCAACTATTTGTGTAATTGTTTGAGAGGTTATTGGTTTGCCTGTAAATGGTGAGTAGGGGATACCTGCTCTAGCATATAATACTCTCATGTAATCATAAATTTCAGTTACAGTTGCAACAGTAGATCTTGGGTTTTTTGATGTATTTTTTTGTTCTATTGCAATAGCAGGACTTAATCCTTCAATTAAATCAACATTTGGTTTTTTCATTTTATCTAAAAATTGACGTGCATAGGCAGATAAACTCTCTACATACCTTCTTTGACCTTCAGCGTAGATAGTATCAAAAGCTAAAGATGATTTTCCTGACCCTGATAGACCCGTTATGACCACAAATTTGTCTTTTGGAATCTCTACAGTAACATTCTTCAAATTATGTTCTTTAGCGCCCTTAATAACTATCTTTTTCATCATAATTTTAGTTGCTTTGAGTTAATAAAATTAATATTCAGAAGAATTGTGATATAAATCTAATTAACTAATTTAACAAATATTAAATATTATGGCTGGAAGTTTAAATAAAGTATTATTAATTGGTCGTTTAGGCGCAGATCCTGAAATTAAGCAAATGGTAAATGGCAAAAGTGTAGCCAGACTAAGCCTTGCAACAAGTCAATCCTGGAAAGATAAAAATACAGGCGAAAGAAAAGAAAAAACTGAATGGCACCGAGTGGTTGTATTTAATGAGGGTTTAGTAAATGTTGTTCAACAATACTTAAAAAAAGGTGCTCAAGTTTATGTTGAGGGACAACTTGCTACAAGAAAATGGAAAGATGAACAATCTGGACAAGACAAATACTCAACTGAAATAGTTATACAAGGATATAATTCTTCACTCACAATGTTGGGAGGGAGTAATTCTGGTGGTGGAATTCAAAATGACACAACTCAACAAAATAATATTGAGGATTCTTCACAAGTGTCAGATATGGATGATGAAATTCCATTTTAGTTTCTATGAAAAATACTGAAGAGTTTAAAGATAAAAATATAAAATTAATCTCAATGCATGATGAGATGAGCTCATCATATCTTTCTTATGCAATGAGTGTAATTGTAAGTCGTGCACTTCCTGATGTAAGAGATGGTTTAAAACCTGTTCATAGAAGAATTTTATATGCAATGTACAAAGGTGGATACGATTGGTCTAAACAATTTAGAAAATCTGCAAGAATAGTTGGAGATGTTATTGGTAAATATCACCCTCATGGTGATCAGTCTGTTTATGATGCTTTAGTTAGAATGGTGCAAGATTTCTCGATGAGCTTACCGTTAATTCAAGGTCAAGGAAATTTTGGTTCTATAGATGGTGATCCAGCAGCAGCAATGAGATATACCGAAACTCGTTTATCAAAAGTTTCTCAATATTTAATTGACGATATTGAAAAAAATACAATTACTTTTAAAAGTAATTATGACGAAACAGAGAAAGAACCAAGTGTTTTACCAGCACAGTTTCCAAATCTATTAGTAAATGGAGCTGGTGGTATCGCAGTTGGTATGGCAACAAGTATACCTCCACATAATTTAGGTGAAATTATAGATGGTACATTGGCCTTAATAGATAACAAAGATATTAAAATTAAAGAATTAATGAAACATATACCTGGTCCAGATTTTCCAACTGGTGGTGTAATTATAGGTAAAGATATAATTAAACAAGGATATAACAATGGAAGAGGATCATTTAAGATTAGAGGTGAAATCTCAATTGAACAACAAAAAAATGGACGTGAAAGACTTGTAATAACTTCTATACCTTATCAAGTTAACAAATCTGTTTTAAACGAAAGGATTGCTCAATTAGTAAGAGAAAAAAAGATTGAAGGAATAAGAGATATTAGAGACGAATCTAACAGAGAAGGTATTAGGGTAGCAATAGATTTAAGAAATGGTGTAGAGCCAGAGACTATAAAGAGACAATTATATAAAAATACTCAAATCGAAAGTTCTTTTGGATTTAATACTTTGGCTATTGTTGAGGGAAAACCTCAAACTTGTACTTTAAAAGATTTTTTATCAAATTTTTTAACTTTTAGAGAAGATGTAATTATTAAGAAAACTAAATTTGATCTTCAAAAAGCAGAGGAACGCGCTCATATACTAATAGGATTATCAGTTTCAGTTGAAAATTTGGATAAAATAATAAAAATTATTCGATCATCTAAAACACCAGATGAAGCTAAAGTATCAATTTTAAAAAACAAATGGAAAATAAATAAGTCACAAAAATTAATTTCTTTAGTAGAAGGAAAAAAAGGCAAAAATCTTTATTCTTTATCTGAATCACAAGTTTTAGCCATTTTAGAATTAAGACTTCAAAAATTAACTGCATTAGGAATAAATGAAATCGAAGTTGAAATTAAAAAACTAGCTGAACTAATCACTAAATATAAAAAGATTATTTCATCCAAAAAAGAGCTTTTAAAAGTAATCAGTGAAGAGTTAAAAAATATTAAAGAGAAATTTGCTATTCCAAGAAGAACTAAAATTATAGATGCTGTTTTAAATTATGATATTGAAGAAACTATCCAAAAACAATCAGTAATAATTACAGTTACATTACAAGGATACATAAAAAGAGGTTTTTTAGATGGAGTAAAAAAACAAAAAAGAGGTGGTAAGGGAAAATCAGGCATAACAACTAGAGATCAAGACTCGGTTGTTCAAACATTATCCGTAAATACTCATACTTCAGTACTCTTCTTTTCTACTGAGGGTTTAGTTTACAAGATCAAAGCATGGAAAATCCCAGAGGGTTCATCATCATCTAAAGGTAAGTCTTTATTTAATATTTTACCTTTGAAGAGTCACCAAGCAATAAGCTCAATTATGCCAATGCCGGAAGATGAAACCGATTTAAAAAATTATCAAATTATATTTGCTACTGCTCAAGGCAAAGTGAGAAAAAATAGTTTAGAAGACTTTTCATTAATTAATGCATCTGGAAAAATTGCTATGAAATTAGATAACAATGATAAAATTGTAGGTGTTAAAATTTGCAAAGATGATCAAGATGTAATTTTAAGCACAAAATTTGGAAAATGTATTAGATTTGAAGCCAAAAAGTTAAGAGTTTTTAAAGGTAGATCTTCTAAAGGAATTAAGGGAATAGAGTTAGCACCAAATGATCAAATAGTATCTTTGTCGGTTATCGATAATGATAAAATTAATAAAAACGAAAAAAAATCAAAAGACAAAAAATCTGAATTAATAGCAAAAGAGAAATTTGTTTTATCAATAAGTGAAAACGGTTATGGAAAAAAGACTTCTCATTCAGATTACAGAGTTACTAACAGAGGTGGTAAAGGAATTATAGGAATAGTAAATTCACCAAGAAATGGAAATATTACTTCATCATTTCCAGTTTTTGAGGGTGACGAAATTTTAATTTCTACAAATAAAGGAAGGGTTATTAGAGTAGCTGTTAAAGAAATTAGAACTGCAGGAAGAAATACACAGGGAGTTAGAATAATTAAGTTATCAGGAGAAGAAAAAGTTGTTTCAGCTATTAAAATTGATGATAATTTAATTTAATGAGTAAAATTGCAATTTATCCAGGAACATTTGATCCAATTACCTTCGGACATATTGATGTAATAAAAAAATCATTAAAATTATTTGATAAAATAGTAGTAGGTGTCTCAGATGAAAGTAACAAAAATTATCTATTTAGTTCTGAAGAAAGAATAGAAATAGTAAACAAAGCTTTATTTAAAGATCTAAAGTTAAATAGGAAAAAAATAAAAGTAGTATCATTTGGCTCTTTAACCACTGATTTATGTAAAAAATATAAATCAAACATTATTTTAAGAGGATTAAGAGCTGTATCTGATTTTGAATATGAATTTCAATTAGCTGGTATGAACAGAAAATTGAACCAAAATATTGAAACAATTTTTTTAATGTCTGATGTAGAAAATCAAATTATTTCATCTAGATTTGTAAAAGAGATTGTTAAATTAAAAGGTGATATTAAAAAATTTACTACCAAAAGTACAATCAAGTCTTTAAAAGAGAAATATGAATAAAATTTTTATTAGAATACTTATTTTGTTTTTTTTTATTACCAACCAATCAATAGCTGAGGAGAATATAATGATATTAAAATTAAAAGATGGTGACGTTAAAATTGAATTGTTTGATGATGTTGCTCCAAATCATGTTAAAAGAATTAAGGAATTAGCAAATAGCGGTAAATACGATAATGTTGTTTTTCACAGAGTTATTGATGGATTTATGGCTCAAACAGGTGATGTGAAATTTGGAAATTCAGAATCTAAAGATTTTGATCTTAGAAGAGCTGGAATGGGTGGATCAGATTTTCCTGACTTAGAGCAAGAATTCAATAGTCTACCACATGATAGAGGAACTTTATCAATGGCACGAGCTCAAGATCCAAATAGTGCAAATAGTCAATTTTTTATTTGCTTTCAGCCAGCTCCTTTTTTAGATCGACAATACACAGTATTTGGAAAAGTAGTCGAGGGTATGGAATTTGTAGATAAAATAAAAAGAGGTGATCAAAACAATAACGGTGCTGTAACTGATCCAGATAAGATTATTAGTTTCAAATCCCAATAAATTTTTTAATGGCATTAAAAAAATTTGCCTTTAACGTTTTAAAAAAAGATAAATTTGCTAGGTGTGGTTTAATTGAGACACATCGTGGAAATATACAAACACCTGCCTTTATGCCTGTTGGAACTCAAGCCACAGTAAAGGCTTGTACAATAGATGATATAAAAAAAACAGGCTCCGAAATCATACTTTCAAATACTTACCACTTAATGATACGCCCAGGTGTTGAAAGAATTCAATCTGCAGGTGGACTTCATAATTTTATGAACTGTGATTTACCTATATTAACTGACTCTGGTGGTTTTCAAGTTATGTCTTTATCAAAATTAAATAAAATTGATAGAGAGAAGGGGGCTATATTTAACTCTCATGTTGATGGAAAAAAATTTTATCTAAGTCCGGAAGAAAGTATAAGAATACAGTTAGGTTTAAACTCTGATATTGTAATGATTATGGATGAATGCCCAAAGAAAACTAATGATTATAATGTTATAAAAAAATCGATGAATTTATCACTTTACTGGGCAGAAAGATCAAAAATAGCATTTGGTAACAATCCACATAAAGCTTTATTTGGAATTGTTCAAGGAGGTTTATTTAAAGATTTAAGACTTAAATCACTTGAAGAATTAATTAAAATTGGTTTTGATGGTTATGCTATTGGTGGATTAGCAGTAGGAGAAACACAAAATGAAATGTTCAATGTCTTAGATGATATCAAAGAATCTTTACCTAATGAAAAACCACACTATCTAATGGGTGTTGGTACGCCATCAGACATTCTGGGAGCTGTAAAAAGAGGTATTGATATGTTTGATTGTGTTTTACCTACTAGATCTGGGCGAACGGGTTTAGCTTTTACATGGAATGGAAGGGTAAATATTAAAAATAATAAGTATCAAAATGATAATACACCACTTGATCCTTATTGTGAAAATCTTAATTTAAACAAATATTCTAAAAATTATCTAAATCATCTGTTTAACACTAATGAAATATTAGCTTCAATGTTATTAACACTTCACAACATTAATTTTTATCAAGAATTGATGTTTCAAATAAGAAAAAATATAAATACTGGTACATTTGATGAATTTCACAATAAATACATAGATAAGTTGTAGTTAAAATAAGTGTGCCATTTTGTGTATATAATCAAGTCAAATTCCTTAATTTAACAAGCTTAATTAATGAAAACTTTTACATACAACGAATTGAAAAATAAAAATTTATCTGTATACACACAATATTCATTTAGAAAAAATGAATCAATTTTGTGGGCCGTTAGCTCAGTTGGTAGAGCAATTCCCTTTTAAGGAATGGGTCGATGGTTCGAGTCCATCACGGCTCACCATATTAAATTAACTTATTTAAGTTATTTTAATAGGTGGATACTTTATAATTATTTCATTCATCCAATTTTGTAAATTTTTTATTCTATTTTCTGATGATGGATGAGTGCTCATAAATTCAGCTGGTTCTTTTCCTTTGTTAAGTTTTTTCATCCTTTCCCATAGCTGAACTGTTTCTCTAATATCATAACCTGAAAGAGATGAAAAAATCATACCTAAATAATCAGCTTCACTTTCTTGTTTTCTGCTAAATGGATTCATTAAGCCAATCTGAGATAGCATACCAACAGTATTCATACCTGTTACTTTATTGACTTGAGATAATTTTCCTCCACTAAAAATATCAAATAATTGGGTTCCAGTATTAATCAACGCACCACGACTTGCTCTCTCAACAGAATGTTTTGCTACTGCGTGAGCAATTTCATGACCCATTACTGCAGCTAAACCATCTGTATTTTTTGTAGCTTCTAAAATTCCAGTATAAATCGCAATTTTTCCTCCAGGCATACACCATGCATTCCTAGTCTTTTTTTCAATTAAAATATACTCCCATTTAAAATTTGAGGTAGGATTTTCTACGTTAATACTAGTAAAATATTTGTCTATTGAATTTTCCATTTTACTACCAATTTCTTTTATTTTTTCTAAAGTTTCAAAATCATCACTCATTTTTTCTTTTTCTTTAATTTTTTCATATATTTGAGCAGCTTGAGAATTTAATCTTGATTCAGGAATTATTTTTAATTGCTTTCTGTCTGTGATAGGAGCTGTAGTACATGAAGGTAGTATTAACCCACAACAACTACAACCAACATATGATAAAAATTTTCTTCTATCCATTTCTAAATAAAATTGCTATTAATTTTATCAGATGAATCTAAATAATAAAATATTAATAGTTTTATTTATTGTTTGTATTGTTTTTGTAATTTACGCTAGTTACAGTTAATCTTATGTCAAAAAAATCAAAAAAAAAATCTATTTCATTAACATTAAGAAACTATTTTATTACTGGTGTTGTTGTTTTAATACCGATAGGTTTTACTTTATATTTAACTAAAATTTTAATTGGAATATCTTCAAACTTAATTCCAAAAAATATTAATCCAAATAGTTATTTACCTTTCAATATACCTGGTGTTGAAATTGTAATTTCAATTTTACTTATTACTATCGTTGGTGGCCTGTCTTTATCATTTTTTGGTAGACGAATTTTAAAACTAATTGATGATTTATTTAAACGAATTCCTTTTTTGAGAACTGTTTATTCTGCAGTGGTTCAAATGACTGAGACATTTTCAAAAAAAGATGATGGTAAAAAAAGTGTAGTTTTAATTGAGTATCCTAGAAGAGGTGTTTGGGCAGTAGGTTTTGCAACAAAAGAAAACAAAGGGGAAATGTCAGAAAAAACAAATAAAAAATTAATTAATGTTTTTGTACCAACAACGCCAAATCCTACAAGCGGCTTTTTACTTATGTTTCCAGTTGAGGATGTAATATATTTAAATATGTCTTTTGAAGAGGCTTCTAAGTTTATTGTGTCTGCAGGAACATCTCAAAAGAAAAACTAAGCTATATCGTTTATTATATCAGCTCTATCGTACAATTTTATCAAAGGTTTGAATTTACTTATATCTTCATTTGATTTTTCTATTCTTCTCATTTCTTTTTCAGCTAATAAGAAAAGATCACTATTCTGAATTGGATCAGCTAACTTAAAATTTTTTACACCACTTTGTTTAAATCCCAAAATATCCCCAAACCCTCGTAATTTCATATCTTCTTCAGATATTAAAAAACCATCATTAGTATCTTTTAAAATTTTTATTCTTTTTTTTGCGTTTTCGCTTAGATTGGATTTAAACATTAATATGCATGTAGAGTCTTTATCTCCACGACCAACTCTACCTCTCAATTGATGAAGTTGAGATAAACCAAATTTGTTAGCATTTTCAATTATAATCGTATTTGCATTTGGAAAATCTATTCCAACCTCAATAATCGTAGTAGAAACCAAAATCTTAAATTTATTATTTAAAAAATTGTTTAGAATTTCATTTTTTTCATCTACATCAGTTTTTCCATGAAGCAAACAAACTTGATTTGGAAACTTGCTTTCTAAATATTCATACTTTTTTACAGCTGATGAGTGATCCAATTTTTTAGATTCTTCAATTAAAGGACAAACCCAAAAAATTTGATTTCCTAAGTTAATTTCTTTTTTTATAAATTTTAAAACATCTTCAATTTTCACCTCTAATTTACTATATGTTTTAATTGGTTTTCTATTTTTAGGTTTTTCTCTAATTATTGAAATATCCATATCACCATAAATTGTCATTGTTAAAGTTCTTGGTATAGGTGTTGCTGTCATTAATAATACATCACAATTTGATCCACCTTTGTCCGACAATTTTTTTCTCTGATTCACTCCAAACTTATGTTGTTCATCTATAATTATTAATCCTAATTTTTTGAAAATTACTTTTTTTTGAAAAATAGCGTGTGTACCAAAAATAATATCAATTTTATTATTTTCTAATCTTTGAAGTATTTCTTTTTTTACCTTGTATTCTGATTTTCCAGAAATAAGAGCTATATTTATATTTTTAGGAAATAATTTTTTTGCTAGAGTAAAATGTTGTCTTGCTAGAATTTCCGTAGGAGCCATAAAAGCAACCTGGAAACCAGAATTTATTGTATTTATTGCTGCTAAAAGAGACACTATTGTTTTTCCACTACCAACGTCTCCTTGTAAAAGTCTAAACATTTTATTTGGTGAACTTAAGTCTTTGTTTATTTCGTTAAGTGATTTTTGCTGATCATCGGTAAGAGAAAAATTTAATTTATCAATTATAGAATTTTGTTTATTAAAATTAATAACTTTATTTTTTTTTTTAATTTTTCTTATTTTTTTTCTTATTTCAGAATTAACAAGAAATGTTGAAAATATTTCATCAAAAGCAAGTCTTTGATAGAAATTTGATTTATAATTTCCAATATTTTCAGGTTTGTGCAGTTCTTTAATTGAGCTATTCCAACTTATATTGTTAAATTTAGATAAAATACTTTTAGAGTGCCATTCATTAAAAACTGGTAAATTATTGATTATTTGATTTAAGATTTTATTATATATTTTTTCAGAAATACCCTCAGTTAATGAATATTTATTATGAGTTTGCTTGATTAAAGAGGAATCCTCAGAAACATATTTTGGATTTGTAATTTGGTATTTATTCCTGAAATGACCTATTTTACCACTAACAGTAATTTCTTTTCCTAATGGAAGTATCTTTTTTATGTATCCCTCATAACTATTAAAAAAAATACAATCTATTTCACCAGTTTCATCACTACATAAAACTCTATTTGGTAATTTCCTTATACGTGGAAAGTTATACTTTTGAGGAATTATAGTTACTGTTTGTATCTCACCTATTTTTAATTCTTTTATTTTTGATGACAAACTTCTGTCTGTATAAGATTTTGGAAGTTTCCATAGTAAATCAAATAAATTATTAATATTTTTCTTCTTTAATAAATTTTTTGTTTTAGTTCCTACACCTTTTAAAGAACTTAAATCTGACAATAAATATTCATAATTTGTTTTATTATTCATTAACTACTAATATATTCCAATTATTATGATCAACATAGATGAATTAAAAAAAAAAATTATTTACCGATCTAATTATAGAGGCACAAAAGAAATGGATAATCTTTTGGGTGCATTTACAAAAAAATATATAGATAATTTAAATGAAAATGATCTTCTTGATTTAGAAAAACTACTGAATATTGATGACACTAATTTGTATAATTTTTACAATGGTTTTAAAACCGATTTTGAATTTGAAAATAACAACATTAATTTTTTATATAAAAATTTTGAGTATACAAAAAAATGATGGCGGAGAGACTGGGATTCGAACCCAGGAAAGAGTTGCCCCTTTGCCGGTTTTCAAGACCGGTGCTTTCAACCGCTCAGCCATCTCTCCGTGAGCAAGGTTTTATAATTATAATTATTTAATTCAACCTTAAAATAGTCTAATAAACTTATTAATTACAAGCATCATGGTTTCCTATGAATAAAGAATTTAATAAAGGCTTATTACTGGCTGGGTTTGGATCTTTTTGGTGGGGGTTTTTTGGTGTAATTTATTTTAAATATATTGCTTATATTGGGCATATTGAATTAGTAGTTCATAGATGTTTATGGACAGCGTTTACTTTAATTCTGACTACTTTTTTTTTCTCTAAATGGAATATTTTTTTTCAAATTGTAAAAAATAAATCAAAATTATTTTATTTATTTATTTCAGGTTTTTTAATTTTTATAAATTGGGGTGTATGGATATATGCTATAGCAACAAATAGAATTATAGATGCAAGTTTTGGATATTTTATTATGCCCATTTTAAGCGTAATGCTTGGTTATCTTTTTTTTAAAGAGAAACTAAATAAAAAAAGAGTCTTTTCAATCTTGTTGGTTATTCTATCCATCCTTTTTTTAATTATTGTAAGTATTAAATCATTGCCTTGGGTTGGTTTAATTGTTGCTTTAAGTTGGGGGTTTTACAATTTAGTTAGAAAAAAAATTAATGTTGATACTGATGTAGGTCTTCTTATAGAGAGTTTATTTATATTACCATTTGCACTGTTGGCTTTTTATTTGATAGCAAGCAAAGGTTATAATGATTTTCAATTATCTGATCCTTCGATGATGCTATTTATTTATCTTGCTGGACCTATGACCGTTATACCTTTATTTTTATATGTTAGGGGAGTTGAACTCTGTGGTTTAGGACCGACAGGCATGATATTTTATATAACTCCTACTTTTCAGTTTTTATTGGGTTATTTTTATTACAACGAGCCTTTTTCAATAACAAAATTAGTTAGTTTTATTTTTATTTGGATTGCTGTAATTATATATTTGAAGGACTTGCATGAAACTAATTAATTTTTTTTTATTTTTTATTTTTATTTCTATTAATTTCTCATTTGCTGATATCAATAAAGAATTTGAAAATTGGAAATTAAATTTCAAAAAAATAGCTTTAGAAAACAATATTTCAGAAAAAACGTTTGATACAGTTATGTCTGATACTAAATTTTTATCAGATGTGATAAAATACGATAGGTATCAACCTGAATTTTATGAGGATACTAAAACTTATATTTCAAAAAGAACATCTCTAAAAAAAGTCTCTTTAGGAAAAAAATTCTATGAAAAAAATTCAAAATTAATAAATACTGTTGAAAACGAATTTAACATAGAGAGAGAGTTACTATTAGCCCTGATGGGAATAGAAACTAATTTTGGAACGTATGTTGGTAAAATGGATATTTTATCATCTTTGGCAACTTTAAGTTTTGATAAAAGAAGATCAGAATTTTTTACAAATGAATTATTAATACTTTTGCGATTAATAGAAAATGATCAAATAGATTATAAAACGTTATATGGGTCTTGGGCAGGTGCTTTTGGTTTTTTTCAATTTATGCCATCAACAATGAAAAATTATGCTATTGACCATGATGGCAACGGATATATAGATTTAAAAAATAATAATGATGCTTATGCTTCTGCATCTAATTATTTAAATCAAATAGGCTGGAAAAGTGAAAATCCTTGTTTTTATAGAATTGATTTATCAGATAATATACCAAGTAAATATTTAAATATTTCCGCAAAAAAACTTCATGATAAAAAAAAGTTAAAATATTTTAGAAAATTTATTAAAAATAATGATCAAATAGATAATAAGTACAACTCTTTAAAGGTAGCTATTATAACTCCAGATAAAGATATCATACCTGATGCCGAAACTTTAAATCCAGCTTATATTGTATTTGATAACTATGAGATAATATTAAAATGGAATAGGTCATTGCGATTTGCTTTAGCCGTTTGTACATTAAAAGATAAATTTAAAAATGAACTTTAAAAAACTAATATTAATTATTTCTATACTTTTTTTATCTGCATGTAATCAATTTGATCAAAATAATAAAAACTTAGTTTATATTAGTGATCAAAAGTATAGTAATACTGGATTTGCTTTAATTTATGATGATGAATTAAAAAAAGAAAAAAAAATATCTAAAAAAATCGATAATAGGTCTCTTTTAATTTTTCATAATAAAATTAAAAAAAATTCATTTGTTAAAATTACCAATCCTATTAATGATAAATCAATTATAGCAGAAGTAATCTCTAATAACGTTAAATTCTCTACTTTTTATAACTCTGTAATTACGCAACGAATTGCTGAGGAGTTATCACTTGACGCTAAAGAGCCTTATATCGATCTTGTTTTAATCTCAAAAAGTTCAACATTTGTAGCTAAAAAGGCAAAGACTTTTGATGAAGAGAAAAGTGTAGCTGAAAAAGCTCCTGTTGACGGAATTACAATAGATAATCTAGGCAAAGAAAAGACTAAAGAAGTCAAAATAAAAAAACATAAATTTTTATATTCAATAAAGATTGCAGATTTTTATTACCGAGACTCAGCAGAAAATATGGTTAATAGAATAAAAGATGAGACAAATATAAAAAGATCTGTAATTAAGAAATTATCTAAAACTAAATATAGGGTATTATTGGGTCCATTTAATGATATAAAAAAACTAGAAAAAACATTTAACGAAATAAAAGTATTAAATTTTGAAAATATAGAGATATTAAAAGATGTTTAGAATATTATTAATTGTAATTTTTTTTAGTTTTTCATTAGCAGGCGTTTCAAAAGCTAATTTTGATGTAAAGGCAAGAACTGCAATATTACAAGATTATCATTCTGGAGAAATTCTCTATGAAAAAGAGCCAGATATTTCAATTTATCCAGCTTCTATGACAAAAATAATGACAGCAATTATTGCTTTTGATTTAATAAAATCAGGCGATCTTAGTTTAGACGAAAAATTTATAATATCTGAGCGAGCTTGGAGATTATCTACATCTGGATATTCATCGATGTTTATAATGGTAGGTGATCAGGTCTCTGTAGAAAATTTATTAAGAGGTATTATTGTTGCTTCTGGTAATGATGCATGTATTGCATTAGCCGAAGGTATAGCAGGTACTGAAGAAGAATTTGCAATTTTAATGACTGCTAAAGCAAAAGAATTAGGGATGGATAATACAAATTTTTCTAATTCATCGGGAATAAATGACCCCAACAATTACTCAACTGTTAGAGATATTTTAAAAATGTCTAGATATTTAATTAAAGAACATCCTGAATTTTACAAAATGTTTGCTGAAAAAGAATTTACGTGGGATAGAACAGGGGGTGATCCAATAACACAAGGAAATAGAAATCCTTTGCTTTATAAAAATCTTGGAGCAGATGGTATAAAAACTGGTTATTTAGCAGTTGAAAAATATTCTTTAGCATCATCAATAGATAGAAATGGCAGAAGATTGATTGCTGTAGGAAGTGGTTTTAATTCAAAAAACGCTAGATCTAAAGAGAGCACAAAATTACTTACATTTGGTCTTACCAACTATGATCTTGTAGAAATAGCTAAAGCTAATAAACCATTACACAAAATTGATGTTTGGTTAGGAAAAGAGAATAGTGTGGAAGCATATACAAAGGAAGATATTTATAAAACAATCAAAAAAGCGAAAAAAAAACTTTTAAAAGTTGTTGTTAAGTATGATGGACCAGTCGAAGCACCAATTGAAAAAGATCAAAAAATAGCCACTTTAAGAGTTGTTTATGATCAAGAACTCATTGGTGAGTATGATTTACTTTCATCGAAAGAAATTAAAAAAGTTAATTTTTTTACAAGATTAATAAAATCAATAAATTATTTAATTTGGGGTGATGTCTAAAAAACCCATCATTGTTTTTGAGGGTATAGAGGGTAGTGGCAAAAGTCATCATATAAATAAAGTATCTAAATATTTAGATAAAAAGAAAATTAATTATATAAAGATAAGAGAACCAGGTGGAAGTCTTAATTCTGAAAAAATAAGGAGATTAATTTTAAATAAAAAATCTAATTTTAACATATATACTGATTTACTTTTATATTTAGCAGCGCGTAGTGAAAATATAAATCTTATAAAAAAAACATACAAAAAAAAAATTATTTTGATTGATAGATTTACAGACTCAACTATAGCATATCAGCATTATGGTATGGGTGTTGATTTAAACATCATAAATATCATAAATAGATTTTTATTAAAAAATATTAAAGTCAACTTTACTTTCTTAAATATTGTAAATAAAAAAAATCTATTTCAAAGATTAAAAAATAGAAAATCTCTCAATCGATATGATCAGTTTGATATGAATTTTTATAATAAAGTTCAAAAAGGTTTTTTGAAATTAGCTAAATCGAATAAAAAAACATACAAAATAATTGATTCTAATTTAGATATAAAAACAAATGAAGATTTAATAATTAATCAAATTAAAAAATTAATTAAATGAATTTAAATCCCCTAACTCAAATAAATTTATTTGAGCACAAAGAAGTTTTTAATCAATTATATAAATTATATAAAAATGATACTTTGCCTAATAAAATTCTTTTATCTGGTGAAAAAGGTATTGGAAAATCAACACTAGCATATCATTTAATTAATCTTGTATTGTCGGAAAATGAAGAACATCCATATGATTTTGAAAAAAATAAAATTAATCCAGATAATAAGTCATACAAACTTATACAAAATAAATCTAATCCAAATTTTTACTTAATTGATGTCTTAGAGGAAAAAAAAAATATTGATATAAATCAAATTAGGGAATTGATAATAAATCTAAATAAATCCTCGTTTAATAATAAAAAGAGATTTGTTTTAATTGATAATATTGAATTATTAAACTTAAATTCTATTAATGCTTTGTTAAAAATTTTAGAAGAACCTAATGAAAACATAAATTTTATTTTAATTAATAACAATAAAAGAGTACTACCAACTCTTAAATCCAGATGTTTAAATTTCAAAATTTTTTTAACAAAAGATCAGTCAATTAGAACTGTTAATCAATTACTAAACAATGACATAAATACTATTATCAATAACAAGTTATTTGATTATTATGCAACTCCTGGAAAATTATTTAAATTAATTAACTTATCTGAGGAATATGACTTAGATCTTGTTAATTTTGATTTAAACACAACACTAACAACCATAATTAAAAATAAAATTTATAAAAAAGATAAATCAATTATTGAAATCATTTATTCTTTTATTGAACTTTATTTTAGAAACAATATATCTAGCAAAAATATTAATTTACTAAAGTCATACCATTATTTTTTAGAAAAAATTAATAATACTAGAACTTATAATTTAGATGAGGAAACATTGTTTATGGAATTTGAGGATAAAATACTAAATGGATAAAAATTATTATATTACAACGCCTATATACTACCCATCAGCTAAGCCTCATATGGGTCATGCATATTCAAGCATTATCGCTGATTTTTTTGCAAGATTTAAAATAATTGATGATTATCATGTTCATTTTCTTACTGGTACAGATGAACATGGATTAAAAATTCAAAGATCTGCGGAAAAAGCAAGGAAGGATCCTCTAGCTTTTTGTGATCAAATTAGTCAAACCTTTAGAGATCTTTCGGATACTTTAAATTTATCTAATACTGATTTTATAAGAACTACAGAAGATAGACATAAAAAAACAGTTCAATATCTTTGGAATGAACTTGAGAAAAATGACGATATATACTTATCAAACTATTCTGGATGGTATTCAGTATCAGATGAGGCCTTTTATAACGAAGACGAAATTGAGGAATTAGACGGAAAAAAAATTGCTATATCATCAAAATCTCCTGTTGAATGGATTGAAGAAGAATCTTATTTTTTTAGACTTTCAAAGTGGGAAAAACCGTTATTAGAATACTATGAATCTAATCCAGATTTTATTGCTCCTCAATCTAGGAAAAATGAAGTTATTAGTTTTGTAAAGAGTGGTCTTAAAGATCTTTCTGTTAGTAGAAAAAGTTTTTCATGGGGCATACCTGTTCCGAATAATAAAAAACACGTGATATATGTTTGGCTCGATGCTTTAACAAATTATTTAAGTGCATTAAATTATCCTAATACAGATGATGATTTATTTAAAAAATTTTGGCCAGCCTCAATACATTTAATTGGAAAAGATATACTAAGATTCCATGCTGTTTATTGGCCTGCTTTTTTATTAGCAGCAAGAATTGATTTACCAAAGAGAGTTTATGGCCATGGATGGATATTATCAGGGGAAGAAAAAATGTCTAAATCTAAAGGAAATATTCTTGATCCGCTTGAAATAATTAAGGAGTATGGTCTAGATCCTTTAAGATACTATTTAATTAAAGAAGTTTCTTTTGGTAACGATGGAAATATATCTCAAGAAAGACTAGAGGATTGTATTAATAGTGATCTAGCTAACAATTATGGAAATTTATGTCAACGTGTAACCGCTTTTGCAATAAAAAATTGTAATGGAAAAATTCCATTAGAAGTTAAATTTCATGATGAGGATTTATTAATACTAAATAAGTATAAAGATAATTTAGATAATATCAGGTCTCAAATTGACAATCAAAATATTAATTTTTACATTGATTATATTGTAAATTCACTTTTTGAAGCTAACAAATATTTTAATGATCAAGAACCATGGAAAAAGAAAGACGATATAATTAGATTAAATACTATCGTTTATACTACCTTAGAAATTGTTAGAAAAATAAGTTTTTTACTATATCCAATTATTCCTGAGTCATCTTTAAAGGCATTAAAGATTTTTGACATTGAAGAAAAAAATATAAAATTAGATTCAGTTTCTAATAATGAATATTTAACCAAAGGTAATAATATTAATAAAATAGATATACTTTTTAAAAAAATAGAAAAAGACAATGATTGACTCACACTGCCATCTAGATCATGAACCATTATTAAGTGATTTAGATAATGTAATACAAAGATCAAAAGAAGTGGGTATAGAAAAATTATTAACTATCTCAACTTCGTTTGAAAGTTTTTCTAGGGTAAAAGAATTAATTAATAAAGATGAGATGATCTATGGTACTATTGGTATTCATCCTCATGAAAGCTCCACGGATATTATCAATTCAAAACAAATCATTGAAAGTCTCAATGAAAACTCAAAAATTATTGGAATTGGAGAAACTGGGTTAGATTTTTATTACAACAATAGTGAAAAAGACAAGCAAATAGCAAGTTTTAAAGAACATATAGATGCATCCATAAAAACCAATGTTCCATTAATTGTTCATTCAAGAGATGCAGAAAAAGAAACTTTTGAGATTTTAAATGAATACAAAAATGAAAACCTTAAAATTTTAATGCATTGTTTTACTGGATCTAAAGAATTCTCAGAAAAACTAATGACTTTAAATTCATACTTTTCAGCAAGTGGTATCATTACTTTTAAAAACTCATTAGATTTACAAGATACGTTTAAATCTATTCCAATGGACAATATCTTAATTGAGACTGATAGTCCTTTTTTAGCACCCGTTCCTAAAAGAGGCAAAAAAAATGAACCATCATTTATTGATTATACCGCTACAAAATTAGCTGAAATTAAAAATATATCCAAAGAGAATTTTATCAAAAAAACTACAGATAACTTTAATAAACTATTTTTTAATTGAAATTAATGCAATTCATTATTTTAGGATGTGGTAGTTCAATGGGTGTACCAAGACCAGATGGTTTCTTTGGAAATTGTGATCCAAATAATAAAAAAAATTATAGAACAAGATGTTCAGCTTTAATAAAAACTACAGATGAAAACATTCTTATAGATACATCTCCTGACTTACGACAACAACTTTTAAGGCATAAAATAAAAAAAATTAACAAAGTTTTATACTCTCATATGCACGGTGATCAGACACATGGGATTAATGATCTTAGAGCCTTTTTTATAAATAGAAAAAAACCAATTGATATTTATGCAGATCAATCTACTTCTAAATATTTAAAAAATAGTTTTTCATATTGTTTTGATAAATTTTCAAAAGAATATCCAGCTACATTGAAACTAAATAAACTTAGTAAAAATTTACATGTAATAAATAATAAAAAAAAAATTAAGATTAAAACTATTTTAGTAGAACATGGAAATGTTAAATCTAACTGTTTTATAATTGATAATAAAATTGCTTATATAAGCGATGTTAGTAAAATTTATAACAAAGATTTTAAATATTTTAAAAATATAAATTATTTAATAATTGATTGCTTGTGGTATAGATTTCATCCTTCACATTTTAATTTGGCAAAATCAATTGAAATGATTGAAATATTTAAACCAAAACATTCAATCTTAACTAATTTACATACAGATCTAGATTACAAAATGCTAAAAAAAAAATTACCTAGAAATGTTGTACCAGCATATGATGGATTGACAATAAACTTATAAGCTATTTTCTATAGCTTTAATTATTTTTTTTGAAGTTGGTTTTGTAAATGATGCGAATGTATCTTGAACTTTACCCTCTTTATTAATTAAAATTTTATGAAAATTCCATTTAGGTTCTGCCGACTTACCATGATTTTCTTTTGCCCATTTAAAAAGTTCATGAGCATCTTTGCCTTTAACCTCAGTTAATGTGGTAAGAGGAAAGTTAATATTAAAATTTACTTCACAAAATTCTTTAATATCAGCATTATTATTTTTTTCTTGATTAAACGAATTAGATGGAACACCAAGAACAATTAAACCTTTTTCTTTATATAAATCCCACAATTCTTGTAATTCATCATATTGTTTTGTAAATCCACAGTAACTTGCTGTATTTACAACTAAAATAACTTTATTTTTGTAATCTTTAAAATTTATTGTTTCGCCAGTTATACTCTCAATACTAAAATCATAAATTTTTTTTTCGTAGTTAGCAGTTGCTGAAGTTTTAAAAAAAAACATAATTATAGAAAATAAAAATATTACTTTTCTCATTTATTAGGTTTATTGGGTGTGAGTAATATTAAAAAATAACCAAATAAAGTTGACAACAACGATCCAGTTAATACGCCAATTTTTACACCATCCATATATTGCATGTTTTCTACAAAAGCTAAATTTCCAACAAATAAACTCATTGTAAAACCAATCCCAGTAAGAACTCCTACTCCATAAAAATTATACCAACTTGTATCATTTGGCATTTGAGCCACTTTCAATTTTATTGACACATATGAGAAGACAAAAACACCTAGTTGTTTACCAAGGAATAGTCCTAATACGATTCCAAGGGGAACCTTATCAAGTAATGAAGCGAACGACAAACCTTCGAGAGATACTCCAGCATTTGCAAATGCAAATAATGGCATTATTCCAAAAGCAACATATGGACTAATTGCATGTTCTATTTTTATTAATAAAGAAAAATCTTTTTCTTTTTTTCTATGCGGAATTGTCATGGCTAACAAAACTCCAGCAATAGTAGCATGGATCCCTGAGTTATGGGTGAAATCCCAAAGAAATAAACCAACAACTAAATAAGGTAAGAATTTTTTAATATTGAATTTGTTGATTAACAACAAAACAATAAAAGCTAATAACATTAAAGTTAAATATTTAATGCTTAAATCACCAGAGTAGAAAAGGGCAATAATTACTATGGCTCCCAAATCATCAATTATAGCTAATGCTGTTAAAAATACTTTTAATGATAAAGGAACCCTTTTTCCTAACAAGGATAAAACTCCCAAAGAAAAAGCTATATCGGTAGCTGACGGTATGGCCCATCCATTCAAAGTTTCGCTATCACCTAAATTTATAAAAACATAAAATAATGCAGGAACTAGCATTCCTCCCACAGCTGCTATTATTGGTAATAAAGCTTGCTTTATATTTGAAAGCTCACCTTGTAAAAATTCTCTTTTAATTTCTAAAGTAACAAAGAAAAAAAAAATTGCCATCAAGGCATCATTAATCCAATGTAATACAGATAATTTTAATCCAAAATTATTTATACCTATAAATAAATATTTATTTAAAGTGTTAAAATATAAATCTGCTAGTCCAGAATTACTTATAAATAATGCAATTATTGCAGCAAACAAAAGAACAAGACCACTAGCGGCTTCTAATTTAAAAAACCATCTAAAAGGTTTAGAGATATAATTAATCATAAAAAAAATTAAATTAGGTCTATAATAAATAGTTTTATATCTTGCAATGTTTCAAAAAGGTTAAATAATATGATTTCTAATGCTGGAAATACATTAATTAATGGAGTTTTTAGAGTATCTAGCAATATAATTAATGCTACAAAAGATATAATAAATACAATTAAATAAGAGAAAAACTTACTAACCTTGGTTGATGTATTTTTAGATGCATTATTATTTTTTTGCTTTTCTGAAGTTTTTTCTTTTTTTTTGTAATTTATTTCAGTTGTAATATTTTCTTCTTTTTTTTCAGCTTCAGTCTCAATTTCTTCTTTAACAATTTCATCATTCAAGTTTAATACTTCATTATTTTCTTCTTCGATTTTATAAAACCAAATATGATTGCATGACCCACATTGCAAGTCTCGGCCTTCATCAGATATTAAAGAATTATCAATTTTGAATTGCTTGTTGCAATTTGGACAAGTGATTATCATGCTTCGTTATATACCAGATTTTAACCAAATTTCTTTAATTTTGGCTTCTTTATACATTGAAATTATCAATAACTGCTGTATTAGTACTCGGATCGGAGTGTAGCGCAGCCTGGTAGCGCATCTGGTTTGGGACCAGAGGGTCGCAGGTTCGAATCCTGCCACTCCGACCATTAAAAGTATTTATATTCAATATTTATTTAATCATTAACCTAAACTGGAGGATAAAAGGGAGGATAAAAGGGAGGATAAATACAATTATTATTAGTGACAAATTGATAGTTTTATAATTAATTATTTGATAACGTAATTTCATGAAAAGAATATTTTTATATTTATTTTCTATTATTTTTCTTTTTAGCACACAGCTAAACGCGATTGAAAAAAAAAAACTTACAGACACCGAATGGAATGAAAAAATTAATACCCTCAAATGGTATAATGAAGATGGAAAAAATACTTCTATAAAAATACCAGGTTCTAATGCAAACTTAAAAATTTATGAAAACGAGTTGTATCTACTTGGTCAGGATATTGATCAATATGATTGGTGGGCATATGGAAGAACTGAAGGAATGGATGCAATACGTGTTTTTGGTGATAATTATTCATACACAATAACTAAACCTGAAAACAATGGTTATGTTAAAATTGATGATTGGTCTGATGTTTCACCAGAAGAACTTATACAAGGTTTAAGAGATGCCAACACAGATCAAGGAGATGGATTATCTTATGCTAAACAAATTAATTGGATTTATAAGCCAAGTTTAGATAAAGAAAAAAATCTTGTTACTTACTCATATAAAGTTATTTGGAATAATGATTCTACATCAATGGAAAGCAAGAATATAATTCTAGGTCGAGAAGGTTATATCGATCAAACTTTTGTTTTTGGAGATTTATCGGATACAAGAAAAAATGCAGATCTCGCTAAAAGTGCAAGTTTAGATACCTCTTTTACTGAAGGTTATACTTATAAAGACTATAAATCAGGAGATAAGATAGCTGCAGCTGGTATAGGAGCATTAGTTGCAACATCTTTAGGCGTAAAGGCTTTGAAAAGTAGTGGGGGAGCGGCAGCTGCAGGAGGTATTCTATTACTTCTTAAAAAATTTTGGTGGATTTTGTTAGCACCTCTAGCTTTTTTAGGAAAATTATTTGGAGGTGGAGACAATGAACAGTCAAATAATACTTCAAAACCTAAAAGAAGAGCTAAAAAAAAAGATGATTAAGGATATCATTTGTTTGGATCTGAACAAAACACTATAATATTATCTCTTTACGCTATACTTCCTGCTATAATTATTTTTTTTTATATTTATAAGAGAGATTATTTTCCAGAACCTCCTAGAATTGTTTTTATAACTTTATTATTAGGGGCAGGTATCAGCTTTCCTTTAATGATATTAATTCCTTTTTTCGAGGGTTATTTAGAAACAACAAACTTTGGAACTGAGTCTAATCATTTTTATATGTCATTTATAAGAGCAGCATTTTTAGAGGAAACTCTTAAGTTTTTAATCGTCATCTACTATTGTTTGTATTTAAATGAATTTAATGAACCCATGGATGCTCTTGTTTATAGTGTAGCAGCATCTATTGGATTTGCTGTTTATGAAAACTGGGAATACGTAATCTCAGGATCTAAAGTGAGCTTAGCATTTGCAAAAGATATTGCTTTAATAAGAGCTTTTTCTGCAGTTCCCCTTCATGCCTTGACAGGAGTTTTTATGGGTTTCTTTCTTATCGAAGCTATTTTTGATAAAATAAATAAGAAACTTTTTTTATTTTTAGCTTTATTTTTTCCTATTTGTTTACATGGTCTTTATAATCTAATTTTATCATCTAATAATTTTTCTACTTATTGGATCTATATTCTGCTAATAGTTTTTATTATTAGAGCCTATTTTGTTTTCAGGAAAGAGAGAAATTTACAAAAATTTCAAAATAATAGATTTTCTAAAACTATCCCAAAGCACAGTGATATTATATTTTCTATCCTTGTAAGTGGTTTTATTTTATTTTCATTTAATTATTTTGTTAATTTTGTACTTTATTGATAAGTAATAGCTATCGAGAGGATTTTGAGAGGGTAAACGATAACTCAATTTGATATATCACTCACCAATTAACGATTATTTTATGGGAAAAATGTCAATTTTTCTAATTCAATTATTAGATGAATTGGTATAAACACTTAATAAATTGGAGTTCAAGATTATAAGTTCGAATCCTGCCACTCCGACCATCATTTATGAAAAAAGCTATAATTTACATTCCAAATAAAAATCCAATGCAATCTGGATTAGCAAAAAATAGTAAATGGATTTTAGAATTTAAAACTAAAGATCCAACAAAAAATCCTTTAATGGGTTGGGAGAGTTCATCCGATACATATACAGAATTAAAATTAGAATTTTCTTCAAAGGAATTGGCAATTAATTATGCAAAAAAAAAGAAGATAGATTTTGAATTAATTGAACCTCGAAAAAGAAAAACTGTAAAGAAATCCTACGCTGATAATTTTTTAAAGTAAATAATGTTTAGATTTTTTACACAACGAAATTGGTTCCTTTGGTCATGGATTGGTTCAGCTATTATTCTATCATCTCTTTGGATCCAGGTTAAAATAGATGTTAAAATTAACGAATGGTTTGGTGAATTTTATGACATGATTCAAAAAGCACTTGGTGCTCCAAACTCAATTACAATAGCAGAATATTGGTCAAGTTTATTGTCTTTTATAACATTGGCAGCAATTTATGTTGGTGTTGCAGTAATAGTCAGCTTTTTTACTTCACACTATTTGTTTAGATGGAGGACAGCTATGGTCGAGTGGTATCACAGTGTTTATGATAAAGCCCGAAAAATTGAAGGAGCGGCTCAAAGAGTTCAAGAGGATACAATAAAGTTTTCTAGAATAATGGAGTCTTTAGGAACGAGCTTAATTGAAGCTGTAATGATACTTGTTGAATTTATGCCTATCTTATTTGGATTAAGTATAGGAATACCAATATTCTTTTTTGGTGATTGGGATTATGGTTTAATTGTTGGTGCTTTAATTTGGTCAGTTGGAGGAACAATTTTTCTAATTTTACTAGGTTTAATTTTAAGATTGGTTGGAGTTGAGTACGATCTCCAAAAAAAAGAGGCGGCTTATAGAAAAATACTTGTAATTGCAGAAGACGATGGAACAGTACGACCAAAAACTATTGAAGAATTATTTGATGGTGTAAGAAGTATTCATTTTTTGAGTTACATTAGATATTTGTATTTTAATATTGGAAGAATAGCTTATTTACAAGCTAACGTTTTGTCGGCTTATGTTTTCTTAGCACCTGCTATAGTTGCTGGCGCAGTAACCCTTGGGGTGATGCAGCAAATAATAAGAGCATTTGGACGAGTAGAGGGATCAATGCAATATATATTAAAAGCATGGCCTACAATCATTGAGCTTGCTAGCGTATACAAGCGTTTAAGAGAATTTGAATCTAAAATTAAATATGAAGAATTTACCGATGAAAAAGCTTAATGGCTATAGATAAAAAATTTGTTGATCAGTTGATTAATGTATCATCAAAAGCTGCACTATCATCCTCATACCTAGTTGGAAAAAAAGATAAAATTGCAGCAGATAAAGCTGCAGTTGACTCAATGAGGTCAGAACTTAACAAAATGGATATTCAAGGTAGAATAGTCATAGGCGAAGGTGAATTGGATGATGCACCAATGCTTTATATTGGAGAAAAACTTGGAAGTAAAAATGGTCCTGAATTAGACATAGCTGTTGATCCTTTGGAAGGAACAAATTTTGCTGCTAATAATCTACCAGGAGCATTATCTGTTATTGCAATATCAGAAAAAAACAATTTATTTAACGCACCAGAAACTTATATGGATAAAATCTCAACAAGGGTTAAAGAAAAAAATGTTGTTGATCTTGATTATTCTATTAAAAAAAATATTTCAAATCTAAGTGATTATTTAAATAAGAAACCTGAAAATTTAACAGCATGTCTATTGGACAGACCAAGGCATAAAAAAATTATAAATGAACTCACTGATCTAGGAGTAAAACTAAAGTTAATCACCGATGGTGATGTATCTGGAGCTTTAATGGTAACAGATGATAAGTTTAATGTAGATATATTTTTAGGAATTGGTGGTGGGCCAGAGGGTGTTTTGGCTGCTGCTGCATTAGATGCTTATGATTGCAGTTTTCAAGGAAGATTTTTATTTAAGACTAATGAAGATATAACTAGAGCAAAAAAAATGGGTATAAAAAATTTATCAAAAAAATATGAAATTAATGAAATAGTTTCAGGTGATTCAATTTTTTGTGCAACGGGAATAACTTCTGGTGATTTAGTTTCAGGTATTAAAATTGAAGATGATTTTTTTGTTTCAGAAACATTGGTCACTCACAAATCTACTGGATTAAAAGAGGTAATTAAATTGAAACAAAATATTTGATGATATACTTGATTAATTATCTAATTTACAATAAAAAGCAGCTTTTGGTCCCTTCGTCTATCGGTTAGGACACGTGGTTTTCATCCTCGAAAGAGGGGTTCGATTCCCCTAGGGACCGCCAAAAAACATGCCTCATTATGTATATATGCTTAAAAGCATTTCTCATAAAAAAGTTAAAACTTATGTTGGATACAGTATTAACTATAAAAGAAGATTAATAAAACATAATTTAGGTAAGGGTGCAAAATCAACTAGAGGATATAAATGGATATTAATTTTCAAAAAGATTTTTAAGACTAAATCTAAAGCATTAAAATTTGAATATGAGCTTAAAAAAAATAGAAAAAAACGTTTAACTATATTACAAGATTATTATGAGCAAAGATCTTAAAATTGCTACTATATTACCATATAAAGAAAATTATACATTCAATAAGGCTCAGGCTGCTGCTATATGGGTATGCGATTTTTATAAATTTTCAAAATTTAAAAATCAAAATTATATTTTTGGAAACACAAAAGGTAAAGATTATTTAACAAAAAATTACATAAATATTAACATAAGCAATCTTAAGTCAAAATTTTCTAGCTCAACAAATGAATACTGTAAAAATTTTATAAAAAAAACACAAAATATTAATTTTGATATTATAGAAATTCATAATCGACCTCTAGTTTTTAACTTTTTAAAGAATGAAATTAATACAAAATATATAATGTATTTTCATAATGATCCTCTATCGATGAATGGATCTAAGACCGTCAATGAAAGATTAAAATTATTAGATGAAATAGATAAAATAATATTTGTAAGTAAATGGGTGCAAAATCGTTTTTTCTTAAATTTAGATAAAAAATTAATTAATAAAACTGAAGTAGTATACCCAAGTATACATAGAGAAAAAAAAATTTTTAAAAAAGAAAAAAAAATTACATTTGTAGGTAAATTAAATGAGTCAAAAGGATATGATATATACAAAGATGCGGTTATTAAAATACTTAATGAATTTAAAGATTGGAAAGCATATTCGATCGGCGATGAAAGTAGAAGTAGACCTGTAATAAATCATCACAATCATATAGAATTAGGTTTCTTAAAACATAAAAAGGTTTTAGAGTTTTTAAATAAATCTGAAATAGCAGTTGTTCCCTCAAGATGGGAAGAGCCTTTTGGTAGAACAGCCTTAGAATCTTCATCTAGGGCATGTGCTACAATCATTTCAAATAGAGGTGGATTACCCGAAACAACAGATCATTGTGTTATTTTAAAAAAATTAAATTCTTACGAATTATATTTAAAAATCAAAAAATTAATTAAAAATGAGAAATATAGAAAGAAAATTCAATATGATGGTTTCAAAAAAGTTAAACATCAAATAAAAGAAAATTCAAAATTAATCGATAAGATTAGAGAAAACTGTGTTCAAAAGTTTAATCTTAACTTTATAAGAAATAAACTTAGAATTATAAACATTTACAATACAGGTCAAAAATTAAATCATAGGTTATATAATATCTCACTTGGTAAAAAATTTACTAATGGATTTATAAGAAATGGTCATGATGTTTTAGAAATTAGTGACAGAGATTTTGTTAGACAAAATAGAAACTTTTCATTAAAAAACAGTTCAACAAAATTTCAAGAATTTTTAATTGAAACTTTTAAGAATTACAATCCAGATTTTTTATTCTTTGGTCATACTAAAAATGTAGATTTAGAAACAATAGATAAGTTTAGGTCTATTAATAAGAATCTGATTATATCTCAATGGAATGAAGATCCTATTATGCCAAGTTTGGATTATTCGAAAACAAATATTAAAAATATATCTTATTATGCAAATCTTGTTGATCACAACTTTATTACTACAGACCCAAGTATATTTAAAAAACAAAATTCGAAAGTTAAAAATTTACATTTTTTCTTTGTTCCTGTTGACAGTAATATTGAATGTTTTGATGTTTATAATTTGAATCCAACTAGAGATATATTTTATGCAATGAGTCACGGTGTTAACAGAGCAAAACTTAAAAAGGGGAAGACGGATAGCAGGATTAATTTTTTAAATAATTTAATAAAAAAAATTGATGATATTAATTACGATTTTTATGGTTTTGCTAACAAAGAACCTATATGGGGTGACAATTTTTATAAAGCACTTGTAAACTCTAAAATGGGACTGAACCTTAGTAGGGGTTTGCCTACAAAATATTATTCTAGCAATAGAATAGCTTCATTAATGGGTAATGGTCTTTTAACATTTATAGATAAAAAAACACAAATGAATGATTTTTTTAATAATAATGAGATTATTTTCTATAATGGAATTAATGATTTGTCTGAAAAAATAAAATTTTATAAAAAAAATGAAAAATCAAGAATTAAAATTGCAAGAAATGGTAAAAAAAAATATTTTAAGTTATTTAATGAATTAAAAACCACTAAATATATTATCGATAAATCTTTAGGTAATAAAACAATATTATATTGATGAAAATATCAATATTGATACCAACATTTAATAATTTATCTTATTTAAAATTTTTTCTTAATTCTTTAAAAAAAAACTCATTGTTTGAACATGAGATTGTTATTCATGTTAACGATGGCTCAGATGGTACCTTAGAATATATCACAAAAAATAATTTCAAATTCACTCATAGCAATGAAAATATTGGATTGTGCAGTTCAATGAATAATGCTTATAAATTAAGTACTTCAGATTTTTTATTATATGCTCATGATGATATGTATTTTTGTAAAAATTGGGATAAATATTTAATTGATGAAATTAATAAACAAAAAAATAATTTTTATTATTTATCTGGTACAAATGTATCTACAAGATTTGGTCTAATAAATTATAATTGTGGAGATACTTTAGAAAATTTTGATGAAAATAAGTTCTTAAAATTTTGTATTGATGACGATACACCTGATTTACAAAGTTCCCATTGGGCTCCTCATTTAATTCACAGAGAATTATGGGATAAAATTGGTGGATTTAGTGAAGAATTCAATCCAGGAGATGGATCAGATCCTGATTTTTGTATGAAGTTATGGTTAGAAAATGTAAGAATTTTTAAGGGGATATCAAAATTTAAAGTATATCACTTTAACTCTTTAACAACTAGAAATAATAAAGTTAAACTGAATGATGGTACAAAAATATTTTTATTGAAATATGGTTTTAATCCTAAATTTTTCAGAAAATATTATTTAAAAGGAAATAATTCAATTATTCCTTACAAGGGTATGTTGGATGAACCAAAATACAATATTTCAATGTTTATTGCATTGGTAATAAATAAATTAAAATTTTTATTTTATAAATTTAAATTTTAATTTTATCTAATGCATTATTTTTAAATATATTTGCTTCTCTAATATATCTTCTAACCATTTGTGTTGTTTTATGACCTGTCATAGCCATTATGCTTCGTTCATCAGCTCCTGAATCAGCAGCAACTGTTGCAAATCCCGATCTTAAACTATGGCCTGAAAAATTTTTATTTTCAATACCTGCTAACTTCAAATATTCTTTCATCAATAAAACCACAGATTGATCAGTTAATCTTTTGTCTGTTAATAATAAACCTTTAGAAAATCTTCTAAAAATAGGTCCTGACTTAATTTTAGAAATTTCTAACCATTTTTTTAGATTTGTAGCAGGACAGTAAATTTTATTATCGAAGTAGGGTAGTCCTTTAATCATTCCTTCTCCAAATTGGTCAGTTTTTGATCTTTTAATAGTGATTTTAAGACCTTCAGAAACAAATTCTAAATCCTCATGATCAATTGAAATTATTTCGGATCTTCTAAAACCTCCTCCAAAACCAATTAAGATTATTGATTTGTCTCGAAGTTTTTTTATTTCCTCAGTTTTTTGTTCATTAATTACATTAATAATTAATTTTAAATAATTGATTAATAATGGTTTTTTTCCTTTCTGAATACTTCCTTTAACCCTTCTTATTCCCATTAAATTTTCAACAATAATTGGATGTTTAGTGTCTAAATAATGCCCTTTGAGTCTATGAACCATGCTTATTGACACCAATCTTCGTCTTAAAGTGCTTATTTTTGAGTTTTTAGAAAGATGGGTTAAATATAAGGAAATTATTTTTGGCTCTGTTGGTAATGGATTTAACCCATGCTTTGCACAAAAATCTCCGAAGTCTTTAAAGTCAGATTTATATGCTCTTAAAGTGTTATTAGCCTTAGAACTTTTAAGGTTATTTAGAGTTTCTTCATGAAGCAATTTTAGATCTGTTGTCAGTTCATTCATATAATTACTATTGATAACAATTAATTATCGTTAGTAATATATTAAGTGAATTTTAATGTCAATAAGATAAATTAATAATCATGAAGTTACTTGAAGGAACTAAATTTCAGCAGAAAGTTTGGAAATATCTAAAAACAATACCGAAAGGACAAGTAAAAACCTATAAACAGGTCGCGATTGCTATAAAAAGACCTAAATCAGCCCGTGCTGTTGCAAATGCGTGTGGAAAAAACCCATATGCCCCAAAAATACCCTGTCATAGAGTAATTCGGTCCGATGGAGACCTTGGTGGATACTCAGGAAAAGGCGGAATTAAAACAAAGCTGCGTTTATTGAGATCTGAAAAAGTTGACATTTAGCATCTTTTTAAGACTATTTTATGATCAAAAACACTTGTAAAATCAACATTTTTTTAATTTTTAAGGGTATTTTTGCATAAATAGTATTATGCATCCTTCAGTTGTACTATATATGAAGATATACTTAAATAAAGCACCTCTATGGCCGTTTAAAACATATATTCTATAACTGCATTGCTCTAGTTTTCAATAATATCAGTGCTAATTTAATGCCCAAAATCTCATCAATTTTATGTGAATTTCTACTACCCTACTCATCTATTTTAAAATTTATTTCAATTATATAAATTCAAAACCCTTAAAAACCCTTGATATTAAACACTTCTGATGCATATTGCTGATTTTAGATTTTTATACTTGTCATATTTGTCTTTTTTCACTCGAAAGTATTGAAATTAATCCTTTAATTTTTGATATATTTAATTTTTTTAATAATAATATGTTATTTTATAATTTATTAAATAATAAAATTATTTAATTATTACAATAGTTTATGTCTGTATATTAATGTAATACATTATATAATAGTACTTATTTATTTACTATTATTTAGGCTTAGTGAGCAAATATTCTCTTCTAGAAATGTATAAGCCACTAAGAACAATAATGAACAGTCCTAAATATGTCCAATTATCAGGTAGTTCATGGAAGAAATAGTAGCTAATGAGTATATTTGTAATAATCTCTGTATAGCCCAAAGGAGCTAATTTAGAGGCATCAGCGTATTTCAGTGATAATATAAGGAAAAGATGCGCTACAGAGGCTATAAGGCCGATTAAGGCCATTAAAATCCATTGATTTGAAGTAGGATTAACCCAAACAGAAGGCATAAATAGACTAATAATGATAGTACCTATCAAACCTGAGAGTAAAAGCGTTAAGAGTGGGTTATCAGAAGTGCTGAGCTTTCTTGTGATTATAAGGTAAAATCCATAGCAAATTCCATTACCTAAAGCTGCCATTGTAGCTAAATTAAGCTCAATAAAGCCAGGTCTAATTACAATTAAAGTTCCAATAAATCCTAATGATACAGCAGTCCATCTTTTCACCCCTACTTTCTCATTTAAAAAAAATGGAGATAAGGCTGTAACGCAAATTGGAGCTACAAAAGCTAGGGTTAAAGCTTTTGGAAGAGAAATTTCGGATATTGCATAAAAAAATAAGTAAGTAGAAAAAACAAAAATTAATCCTCTTATTAATTGAAGTGCTGGTTTTTTTGTCCAAACTAATGATTGTCTATAAAAGATAAGCATTAAGGACAACGTAAAGACTACAGTAAAAAAGTACCTAGCCCATGTAATCTGCAATACATCCATAGATGAGCTTAAATACTTAGCAAAAGCATCCATAACAGGAACAATCATCCAGGCAGATGCGTTTAAAATTATAGCCTTCATAAAAGAAAGATATCTCTTAATAGAAGTATTTTAAAGCAAAGAATACAACAAGCGGAACTGTGATAAACGACATTAATGTAGAGACAACAATGGTACTAGCAATGTTATCAACTATTTCCTTAGGTGAATACATTAAACCAATAAGATAATTTAATATTGCACTAGGCATGGCTGATTGAATTAATATAACACCTGCACCAAACCCTGATAAATCAAAATATATTATTATGATAAAACCAATTATTGGACCAATTATTACTCTTCCAATTGAAGAAATTATTGAGTTAGTTAGAGAAAATACTTTTAACTTTGTTAATGCTATACCTAAAGACATAAGTATTAAAACAATAGCAGTATAAGTTAACAGCTCAGTAAGATTAATGATAGCCTTTGGCATTTCTAAATCAAAATACAAAAAACCAACAGAAAAAATTATTGCATAAAAAGGTGGATTTTTAATCAAAATTTTAAAATCAAATTTTCTATCAGCAAGAAAAACACCAAGAGTAAAGTGTAGTAAAATGATTAATGAAGATATAGATGCAGCAATTCCAAGACCTTGGGAACCATATGCAAAAAGACATATCGGTATGCCCATATTCCCATTATTTGGCAAGATAAAAACTGGCACCTCTCTTATGATGTCTTTAGTTTTTAATAAGTATAAAATTATTATTCCAGTTAAAGTAAAACCAATAATTGCTATTAAGTAATAAATAAAATAACTAGCATAAATATCGAAAGATATACCTGTTGAGGTTATAGCGTAAATAACCATTGCTGGTGTACCTACATTTGAAGCAAAACTGGTTATAAAAGAGTTATCAAAGTTTGGATTTTTTTTACCTAAGTAGTATCCAATACCGACTATAAAAAAAACTGGAAATAAAACTTCAAAAAGTTTTAAATAAATTTCCATTAACCAAGCAATCTAATTAAGGTTGGTGTTTTTAATATATTTTTGTTTTTCTTAAATATCGATAAGCAATTATGGCAGTTAATTTCCGATGTTTTATGTGTAATTATAACAATTGTTGCTTTGTTGTTTTTCTTATCAGGTGTCTGAATCAATCTTTTTACAGATATTTTATATTTAGCTAGACGATTAGTTATTTGGGATAATACACCGGGTTTATCTTTTACTTCAAACCTTAAATATAATGAATTAACGTAATTGTTTACATTGTATGGTTTTAAAGATTTAAGCTTTGAAACAGTAACACCAAAAGGTTTCTTTATATTACCACGTAAAATAGATAACAAATCAGAAAGTAATGATGATGATGTAGGGCCAGGTCCTGCTCCTTCACCTTGTAATACACTTTCACCAACTGGTTTACCTTGCAAAATAACTGCATTCATTACACCATTTACATTACCTATATAGGATTTTTTACTAACTAAGCATGGATGAACAGTCTCAAAAAGTTGATTATTCTTTAACTCAGAAATACCAAGAAGCTTTATTCTTAAATCTAATTGATTTGCAATTTTAATGTCTTTCAATTCTATTTTTTCTATTCCTTCCATTAAGCATTTATGTTTTGAAATTTTACTATTAAAAGCTAAAGCAGATAAAATTCTTACTTTGGCAAATGCGTCAAATCCGTTTAAGTCTAATTTAGGATTACCAGGTTCGGCATAACCAAGTATCTGTGCTTTTTTTAAAACGTCAGCAAAATTTTCATTTGAATTTTCCATTTCAGATAAAATGTAATTTGAAGTGCCGTTAAGAATTCCATAAACCTTTGATATTTTATTTGTTGCTAATCCTTCTTTAATAGATCTTAATATCGGGATACCTCCAGCAACTGATGCTTCAAATTCCAAATTAACTTTATTTTTTTCTGCAAGTTTTGCTAACTCATTGCCGTGTTTTGATATTAAAGCTTTATTAGGTGTAATAACATGGATTTTACTTTTTAAAGCAGTTTCTACAACTTTTTTAGAAATTCCATCTGATAAACCTATAGCTTCAAATAATATATCAATATTATTTTTCTTAAAAATTTCTAAAGGATTTTTGTAAAATATTTTTTTATTAACTTTGAATTTTCTTTTTTTATTAATATTTCTAGCAGAAACAGCCACCACATTAATTTTCTTGCCTGTTTTAAGTTCAATATCTTTCTTTTTTGTGTTTAGTTCATTTAGCAAATAATTGCCAACCTGACCAAGTCCTACTACTGCAATATTAATTAATTTACTCATTTACTTATATCCGGATATTTACTTTTTTTTGTATAGTCATCTATATAAATCTCATATTCCTCTAAAGTCATTGACGTTATATCGTCTGCCTTTTTTAATATTTGATTTATTTTTTTTTGATTATTTTTATTTTCAATAGAATTTTCTGTCCAATATTGAGAATCTTTGTTTAAAGAACAATTGGCTAATATTAATGAAAAAAAAATTATTATAAATTTTCTCATTTTAAACCAGTCTTTTCAGGAAAATTAAATTTATTATTTAAATTTTGCACAGCTTGACCTGCTCCACCCTTAATCAAATTATCGATAGCAGATAGAATGATAATTTTATTACTATATTTAGATTTGCACACAGAAATATAACAGTTATTAGTATTTATTACTTCATTGGTACTTAACAAAGAGTCAGGTTTTAATATTTTTACAAAACTCTCATTTTGATAAAAACTAGTTAATGTTTTTAATACTTTAGCTTGTGAAATATTGTTTTCTAAATCAACATATATAGTACTCAAAATACCTCTGAACATTGGTGATAAATGAGGAGTAAAACTAAATTCAAATTTTTTCTTAGTAAATTTTCTTAACATTTGATCTATTTCAGAATTGTGACGATGATAACCAACTCCATATGCACTTAAAGATTCATATAGATTTTTATCTTTATACTTTTTGTGAACTCCTCTACCAGCGCCTGAATATCCAGATTTTGAATCAATTATTATATTATTTAATTTAATTAAATTTTTCTTAAATAAAGGAAATAGAGGAAGCAATATTGATGTTGGATAACATCCTGGACATGAAATAATATTATATTTTTTAATCTCTTTTCTATTAATTTCTGGAAGCAAATAAATACTTTTTTTTATTAAATTAGTTGCTCGATGTTTTTGTTTATACCACTTTAAATAATCAGAAGCTTTTTCTAATCTAAAATCTGCAGCAAGATCTATTAAAGTATGATTTTTGCTTAAATGTTTGGATATATCCTGTGCTTCCCCATTTGGAAGTGCTGTAAAAATAACATGAACGTCTTTTAATAGTTTTTTATTAAATTTTAAAATTTTTGGTAATTTATATTTAGATAAAGATTTATCGTAAAATTTGACATGTTTACCCACAGAAGAGTTTCCACAAAGGTATTTAATATTAATATATTTGTGTTTAACTAATAATTTAATTAATTGAACACCAATATATCCAGTTGATCCAGCAACTAATGCGTTAAGCTTAGGCATTTTTTATTATAACAGTTAAAAATTAAAAAAAAATTATCTTTTAGAGAATTGGAAGCTTCTTCTAGCTTTTCTTCTACCAGGTTTTTTTCTTTCAACTGCTCTTGAGTCTCTGGTAGTAAGTTTCTCTGTTTTTAAGGTGGCTTTTAGATTTTCATCAAATAATACTAAAGCTTTTGAAATACCATGAACCATAGCCCCTGCTTGGCCAGTAGGTCCTCCTCCTTTTACACTGCATCTTACATCGTAATCAGTAGCCTGATTAATAATTTCAAAAGGTCTTGTAATTTGCATTTTATGAGTTTCGTCAGCAAAATATTCACTAAATAATTTACCATTTACGTAAATTTTACCAGAACCTTTTTTTAACCAAACTTTTGCAATTGATGTTTTTCTTCTGCCAGTAGCATATTTACTGTCTTTAAAATCTAATTTTAATTTTGGAGATTTTGGTGCTGATTGAGTGTTTTCCATCTTAGTTTCTAGCTATATTTTTACTATTTAATTTATCTAACTCTATTACAGTCGGATTTTGTGCAGAATGAGGATGCTCATTACCTGCGTATATTTTTAATTTTGTTAATTGTTTTCTACCCAGTACTCCGCCTGGTAGCATTCTTTTAACAGCCATTTTTAAAGTTTCTCCAGGTTTTTTTTCATGAAGTTTTTCTGGCGTTGTAACTTTAATTCCACCTGGGTGGCCAGTGTGTCTGTAATATTTTTTATCCTGAAATTTTTTTCCAGTAAATTTTGCTTGTTCAATATTTTTAACTACAACAAAGTCACCATCATCCATATGAGGTGTATATGTTGTTTTATTTTTTCCTCTAATTATATTAGATACAATAGTTGCTAATCTTCCAACTACTGCATTCTTTGCGTCTATTTCATACCAAGATGAAGTTAATTGGTCTTTTTTAGTGAATTTTGTCATTGTGCGAGGATTAATACTATTAATAATTACAAAGTCAATTTTATATTTACCTTGAATTATGTAGCTTATATGCTATAACTTACTTGCCGATTTGATCCTATTGCGGGCTTATAACTGCTAAAAAGGAATTTTTCATAACATTGCAAATTGGTAGGCATTTGATCTGTATTGTGCGCCTTACATAAAGTTAAAGCACTAAAAAAGGAGTAAAAATGAGTACAAAAAGAAATAATCCAGAAACTATAGCTATACACGGTGGTGACTATAGAAGCGATCCAGCAACAAATTCTGTAGCTGTACCAATATATAGAACGACATCATATCAATTTAATAGCACAGAGCACGCAGCAAATCTCTTTGCTCTAAAAGAGTTTGGAAATATTTACACTCGAATCATGAATCCTACTAATGATGTTCTAGAAAAAAGATTGTCAGCACTTGAAGGAGGTCTAGCAAGTCTTACGGTTTCTTCAGGACAAACGGCATCTACTTTTGCAATCTTAAATGTTGCACAAGCTGGTGATAACATAGTTAGTTCAACGGATTTATATGGTGGAACTGTATCCTTGTTTACACACACTTTGAGTAAACTTGGAATTGAAGTTAGGTATGCTGATCCTTCAGATCCTAAAAACTTTGAGAAAGCTGTTGATGACAAAACAAGAGCTTTTTATGGCGAAACATTACCAAATCCATATTTAAGGGTTTTTCCAATCAAGGAAGTTTCTGATATTGGTAGAAAACATAATATACCATTAATAATGGATAACACAGCTGCACCAGTTATTTGTAAACCAATTGAACATGGTGCTGCAGTAGTTGTTTATTCACTTACAAAGTATATAGCTGGACATGGAACAGTTGTTGGTGGCGCTCTAGTTGATGGTGGTAATTTTGACTGGACTGCAGATGCTAAAAGACAACCATTATTTAACGAACCTGATGCTAGTTATGGTGGTGTTGTTTGGGGTAAAGCAGTACCAGAATTAACAGGAGCAAATGTATCTTTTGCAGTTAGAGCAAGAGTTACATTGCTTAGAGATCTTGGTTCTGCCCTATCACCTGATAATGCATTTGGCGTAATTCAAGGTTTAGAAACTGTTGCTTTAAGAATGAAACAACATTGTGAAAACGCGGCTAAAGTAGTTGATTACTTAAAAAAACATAAAGCAATTAATAGAGTAATTTACGCTACCGAACATGAGAAAGAAATATCAAGTCGTGCAACAAAATATCTAAAAAATGGAAATGGTGCATTAGTTGGTATTGAATTAGCTGGAGGAATAGATGCTGGAAAAAGGTTTATTGAATCTTTAAAAATGTTTTACCATGTTGCTAATATTGGTGATGCAAGAAGTCTAGCTATTCACCCTGCTACAACTACACACAGTCAGTTAACAGAAGATGAACTAACTGCAGCTGGAGTAACACCAGGGTATGTGAGACTTTGCATAGGTCTAGAACACATAGATGATATTATTGATGATTTAGATCAAGCTTTAGATAAATCCTCTAAAGGTAATTTAAAAGCTGTTAGTTAGTTTGAGTTTTATATGTCTACGAATAGAAACTAATAAACATTCTCTTTATATTTTGTAATAAAAAGAAAATACAATGTTGAAAGTATTATAAAAACAGAATTTATCTGGTGTACAGATGCATAAAGCATTTTTACTCCAGATAAAATTGTAAGAACTCCCAAAACAATTTGAAACAATAAAGAAATTCCAATAATGAAGATTGGAATTCTTAAATTTGTATTTCCATTTTTTAAAACAAAATAAAGCATGTAAAAATATATTATGACAATTAAATATGCTAAATTTCTATGAATAAATTGAACAAGTGATTGATCATCAAACACAGTAAGATTAAACAAATCATTGATTACACTGTCATCTGGGAAATATGATGAGCCCATTAAGGGCCAAGTATTATAAATTTTTCCTGCATCCATCCCCGACACAAATGCTCCAATTATTAATTGCAAAAATAATAATAAAAGAAAAAATTTAATTGAATTTAATTTAATATTAATATGATTAATTTTTATATTTGTTAGTTTTAAAAATTTCCAGAAAACTAAAGACAAAATTACAAAAGCAATAAATAAATGTATTGATAATCTATAATGGCTAACATCAACTCTATCAACCAAACCACTTGAAACCATATACCATCCCATAAATCCTTGAAAAAACACTAATAAAAAAATTAGTGAATATTCTTTTAAAATCCAAAAACCATTTTTAATTGTAAAATAGATCATGGGCAAAAGCACAGTCAAACCAATTAATCTACCCAATTGACGATGTGCCCATTCCCACCAAAAAATTATCTTAAATTCATTTAAAGTCATATTAAAATTTTGCTCTTTGTATTCAGGTATTGTTTTATAAAGATCAAAATATTCTATCCATTGATCACTTGTTAAAGGAGGTAATGTGCCAACAAAAAGTTCCCAGGTAGTAATAGATAGACCAGAGTCAGTTAATCTTGTTAGGCCCCCTACTAAAATTATAAGCACGATCATTAATAATAAAGTGATCATCCATATTTTTAATTGAGAATTTAAAGAATAATTCTGACTGTACATGATTAGATAAATATAATAATTATTAATTAAACCAATAAATTAAATGTCGCCTAAAAACAAAAAAAAATTAGAAATAATAAGATCTAAATTAGATAAGTTGGATAATAAACTGTTATCCTTGATTAAATACAGAACAAATCTTGTAAAAGAAGTTTTAAAACTTAAAGAATTTAAAAAAGAAATAGTAGATAAAAAACGTATCAATTTTATACTTAAAAAAATTCATTCAAAATCCAAGAAATTAAAAATTGATCCTAAAATCACTAATCGTATATGGAAAAATATGATTTTGTCTTATATCGATTATGAAAAAAGAAACTTTAAGAAAAAATAATTATTTACTATGTGGTGGAAGTTTTTTTTCCACAAACATCTCGTGTTTTCTGGTATCTGGATTATATTTTTTTGCTGAAAGTTTAACTTTAGCTTTCTCACCACCAGCTGGTTTTTTAACATAATAGAAATAAGGACTATCTGGTTTTGCCTCTGGAACCATTCTTACTTTAACGTGTGTTTTTTTTGCCATTTTTTAATTCTTTTAATTTATTTGAAATTTTCAATAACTTATTTCTTAATTTTTCAGTTCTTATAGATTTATCTGCAATTTCGTCAAGCTTTAAAGAATCTTCATTATTTAATATTTTTTTTACACCATTTATCGTCATACCCTGCTCTTTAAGTAAAAATTTAACTTTTTTAAGAAGATTTATAGTTTTCTCATCATAATATCTTCTATTTGAATTTAATATCTTTGGTTTAATTTGTTTAAATTGAGTTTCCCAAAACCTTATGACATGAGTTGGTAAAGCTCCCTTATCATTTGATTTAAAATTTAATATTCTAGCTACTTCACCAATAGTTTTGTAAGCACTGTCTGATTTATCCATTATCCTTCAAATTAATAAATTCTTTAAATTCTTTTGATGGTTTAAACAAAACAACATCCCTACTAGAAATTACTTTTGTTTCTTTTGTCTTAGGATTTCTTCCAATTCTAGATTTTTTTTGTCTTATAGAAAAAGTACCAAATTTAGATAATTTTAATTTTTTTTCGTCTTTAATATTAGATACGATCGTTAATAAAAAATCTTCAATTAAATTTTCTGATATTTGTTTTGAAAAACCAAGCTGCATATAAACTAAATTAACTAAGTCTCTTTTAGTTAAATTTATTCTCATATTAAATATTTTGCTTGATCTTTTCTATCAAATTACCTTTTACAATTCTATGACAAACATCTAAAGAGTTCGAAAAGCCTATATAGTCTGTTCCTCCATGACTTTTGACAACTGGAGAGTCTAATCCGATAAAAATAGCTCCATTATATAATCTTGGATCTAGTCTTTTTTTAAATTTCCTTAAGTTTGATATATTTAATAAAGATGAAATTTTACCTATTAATGTACCTGTCATAGCATTTTTTAATTCACTGGTTATAAAATTCGCAGTACCCTCTGCTGTTTTTAAAGCAACATTTCCTGTAAAACCGTCTGAAACTATTACATTAACCTCTCCATCCATAAGATGATTGCCTTCAATGTAGCCTGAAAAATTGTAATTACTTGATTTTTTATCATTAAGTAATTGATAAGTTTCTTTTATGGTTTCATTTCCTTTCAATTCTTCTGAACCAATGTTTAATAAAGCAACATTAGGTTTGTCATTAGGATATAGTGAAGTGTACAAAGAGGCTCCCATAATTGAAAAGTCTGATAAATTTTTAGAACTACATTCAATGTTAGCACCTAAATCTAATACAACACTCATACCCTTTTTATTTGGCCATAAAGCAGATAAAGCTGGTTTGTCTATATTTTCTATCATTTTTAAATTCAATTTCGATACAACTAATAATGCACCTGTGTTACCAGCTGATATAACTATATCTGCTTCTTTATCTTTAACACTTTGAATGGCAAGCCACATACTAGTGTCTTTCCCTCTTTTTGCACCCTCTAGAGGACTATCAGTACTTTCAATTTTTTTTTCTGTATGAATTATTTCAAAAAATTCTGTAGGTATTTTTCCTTTAATTAAGGGATTTATCTTATTCTTGTCTCCAAAAATTTTAAAAAAATTATTTTTATTTGCAGAATGATTTAAAATAATACCATCTATTATTTTCTTTGGTGACCCATCACCACCCATTGCATCAACTGCAATTTTAATCAGATCTGACATTTTAATCGATTATATTATATTATTCTTTTGGATCTAAAACTTGTCTTCCTTTATACATTCCTGATTTAAGGTCAAGATGATGAGAAAGTCTATATTCCCCTGATTTTTTATCCTCAACTATATTTTTAGTTGAAAATTTCATAGTCTGAGCTCTTCTCATTCCAGTTCTGGAAGGGGTTTGTTTACGTTTTGGTACAGCCATAATTATGGGTTACTTACACTTTTTAAATAAGAATTCAAAGTTTTTTTTGATAAATCTTTGTTAAATATCTCAAAATAATCTAACAAATGATCAATTTGGCTAAAATCGCTTAAAAAAATTGAAAACTTCTCTTTTTTTTCAGATCTAGATAGGCTATTCCAGAAGTGAATTTCTGAAATCATTGAATGAAATAAATTTACATAATCTTTCATTTTTTTATTTATCGATTGATCTCCATAACCTATTTCTCTAATACTGAGTTCTAATTGTCTAAAATTAAAGTCATATATTTCCTGTAAAATAACTTTGTTTTTTTCATCTTTAAAATTCATAATAAAAAAAGAAAAATGTAATAAAAATAAGGTTAATCGGTCAGAAAAATTATCTTTACGATTTAAAGACTTATACAAATCTTTATTTCTAGTGTAATTAATCAAATTGTTATAAATATAAATATATTTATCGCGCATGTACAAACTATTTTATATAATTTTTATAATATTAGTAGCAGCAAGTTGTAGCATAAATCCAATTGATAATTATCATGGTGTTGCTTTTTTAGAGAAAAAACAAAAAAAATTATCAATTAATAAAAGTAATAAAAATGACATAATAAAAATACTAGGTGCTCCATCTACAGAAAGTATATTAGAAAATGATTTATGGATTTATATTGAAAACCGAAAATCTAAATCATCATTATTTAAACTTGGTAAAGAAATTGTTTTAACAAACAATGTGCTTGTTCTTGAAATAGATAAAAAGGGAATTTTAAAAAATAAGAAATTTTATGATATTAACGATTTAAATAAAATTAATTTTAATAAAAATGAAACAAAAATGTCTGATAAAGATAGTTTTGTTTATGGTGTTTTATCAAGTCTGAGACAGAAAATCGATAGTACAAAAAGAAATAAGAAATAATTTTATTTGAGCGAATGACTTAAATTAATAAGTCATTCGTTCATTTATTTGTTTTTTATATTAACCAGCGATAACTGCTAATAATAATAATGCGACTATATTAGTAATCTTAATCATTGGATTTACTGCGGGTCCTGCAGTATCTTTGTATGGATCTCCAACAGTATCTCCTGTTACTGCAGCTTTATGAGCCTCTGAACCTTTTCCACCATGATTTCCATCCTCAATATATTTTTTTGCATTATCCCAAGCGCCACCACCTGCAGTCATTGATACCGCTACAAACAAGCCAGTAATAATGACACCAAGTAACATCGCACCAACAGCAGCTAGTGCAGCAACCTGTCCACCTATTGATAAAATTATAAAATATAAAACGACAGGAGATAAGACTGGTAACAATGAAGGTATAATCATTTCCTTGATAGCAGCAACAGTAAGTAAATCTACTAATTTAGCATAATCAGGTTTTTGTTTTCTTTTCATGATACCAGGGAATTTTTTAAATTGCCTTCTTACTTCAACTACAACTGCACCACCTGCTCTCCCAACAGCTTGCATTCCCATTGAACCAAAAAGATAAGGTAACATTCCACCAATTAATAAACCAACAACTACATAAGGGTTAGATAAATCAAAAGTAACTACTATACCTTCTAATGCAGATCCTGCTTCTTTTGAAAAATGCTTGATATCCTCTGTGTAAGCAGCGAATAAAACTAAAGCACCTAAGCCAGCAGATCCAATTGCATAACCTTTTGTAACAGCTTTTGTAGTATTACCTACAGCGTCTAAAGCATCAGTTGTTTTTCTAACTTTTTTATCCAGATTAGACATCTCAGCTATACCCCCAGCGTTATCAGTAACAGGCCCGTATGCATCTAAAGCTACAACCATCCCAGCTAGAGCAAGCATAGTAGTTACTGCGATTGCAATACCAAAAAGTCCAGCGATAGAATTTGTAATAAGAATACCTGCAACTATTATTAATGCTGGTATAGCAGTTGCTTCCATAGAAACTGCTAATCCTTGAATAACGTTTGTACCATGACCAGTCGTTGATGATAGTGCAACTGATTTAACTGGTCTATAACTTGTTCCTGTATAGTATTCAGTAATCCAGATTAATAATCCAGTAATAACTAACCCTATTACACCACAATAATATAGATCCATTCCATTAAAAGTCTTATCATTTACAGTATATTCATTTGCAAAACCAATCACATGATCTGTAACCGGCCATAAAATTACTAAAGATGCTACTGCAGAGACAACAAATCCTTTATACAAAGCATTCATAACGTTATTACTTCTTCCAAGTTTAACGAAAAATGTTCCAACAATAGATGTTAACAAACATGCAGCGCCAATTGATAAAGGGTAAATCATCATATTAAGATCACCTACAAAAAAAATTGAAGATAAAACCATTGTAGCAACAATTGTAACAGCATATGTTTCAAATAAATCAGCAGCCATACCAGCACAATCTCCTACGTTGTCACCAACGTTATCTGCTATAACAGCAGGGTTTCTAGGATCATCTTCTGGAATTCCAGCTTCAACTTTTCCAACTAAGTCAGCACCAACATCAGCACCTTTTGTAAAAATTCCACCACCTAATCTTGCAAAGATAGAAATTAGAGAAGCACCAAAACCTAATGCAACTAAAGCATTTACAATTTCTCTTTCATCAACATTAGATTTCAATAATATATAATAATAAACTGCAATAGATAATAATGCTAAACCAGCTACCAACATTCCAGTTACAGCACCAGATTTAAAAGCAACTGAAAGACCTTGAGCTAAACCTTTTCTAGATGCTTCTGCTGTTCTGACATTTGCTTCTACAGAAACTAACATTCCTACGTACCCCGCAATACCTGATAATGCAGCACCTATTAGATAACCAAGACCTACTAGTGGACTAAATGCAATACTTACGATTACCAAAACTACAGCACCAACAATAGCAATAGTTTTATATTGTCTTGCTAAATATGCTTTTGCACCAATTTGAATTGCAGATGCAATATCTTGCATTTTTGCATTTCCTGCACTTGAATTAAGAATGTTTTTACCAGTTAAAAATCCATAGACGATAGATAATAAACCAGCTCCAATTGTGTATAATAGTATTGTTTCGACTGTTCCGCTCATATTAACCTTAAGTTGTTGGTTGTTAAATTTTTAAGCCCGCACAATACAAAAAAAGATAGAAAAGACAACGATTAACTTCTAAAACCGATGAATATAACCTTTGGTTTTAGCTCGTATTTGCTTGCCTTTTTCATCGAATATCAAAGATCTATCTTTACCAGATACAATTTTACCAATTTTAGTTATTTTAATTCCAGCTGTTTTAGAAGATTTTTGAATGATTCTAGCTTTCTTAATATCTGCAGTAAACAATACCTGATAATCATCTCCCTTAGAAATTAGGTTAATTTTATTTAATCTTTGTTTTTTAATTAAATTATTCAATTTATTGGAAACAGGTATTTTATTTTCAAATAAGTGAAATGATAAACTTTGTCTATTAATCATTTTTGATAAATCATCAAGTAATCCATCTGAAACATCAATAGAGCTATTAGCAAATTTTAATAAATATTTTGTTAAATTCAAAGGTAAGTCTGGTTTGTAATATTTATCTACAAAGAATAATTTGTCTTTTTTTTTGAATTTAGTTTTATTACTCAATACTTTAAGACCTAAATAACTATCACCCAAATTTCCAGTAACATAAATGTCATCATTTAATTTAGCTTTATTACGATAAATTATTTTATTCGAATATCCTAATGAAATGATTGTGAAACTTAGTTTATTTGAAAAAGTTGTGTCTCCACCACATAAATCAATATTAAATTTATTTTGTTCTGATTTAAGTGATTTTGAAATTTTATATAAATTATTTTTTGTAAAGGTTTTTTTATTACCAGAACCAGAAATAAAATAAAACTTTGGTGTTACTCCTTTACAAATTAAATCAGAAATTGATGACCTTAATATTTTTTTAATTACTAAATCTGGGTATTTAAAATCATAAAAATGCGTACCAATATTGTATGTATCAACAGATATAACAACACCTCTTTTTTTATCAAAAAAAACATCGTCATTTAGATTAAGAGCAGATTTATTTTTTTTAGCTATTTTAAAAAAATAATTATTTATTAGATCAAATTCATGCATTTTTAGATCTTAATTTTTTTCCAACATTGTCTAATAAAGCATTAAGATATTTTGTTTGTGAACCTTCAAGGAAAAAATTAGATGAATTTAAATATTCTTTAATGATTATATTAATTGATAAATTTGGTTTATACATAAACTCATAAGTTGCTGCTTTTAAAATTGTTTGAAAAATTTTATCTAATTTTTCAAATACAAATTCATCACCTAATTTATTATTTAATTCATCTAAAATAAGATCGTTTCTTTCTATTGTTCCTAAAACAATATCTTTAATAAATTTTTTAAATCTGTGTTTTGGAAAATCTAAATCATCATCTTCATTATAAAATTTACCATATAATTTCTGAATAATTATAACCCTAGGGTTATTTTTTGGATTATAATGAGTTCTCATTTTTGAGACAAAACTGAAATTACAGCTTCTGCAGCTTCAGCACCCTTTTTTCTTCTTGCTCTTGCTTGAGCCATATTTAGACAGGTAATTATTCCATTTCCGATAGGTTTTTTACTATCTATAGATAATTTCATTATTGCATCTGTTGATGCTTGCGAAATGAAATCGAAATGAGGCGTTTGACCTTTAATTACACATCCTAAAGCTAAAAAACCATCATATTTTTTTAAATTTTTTGAGATTGTAACTGGAATTTCAAAAGCACCGGGCACTTTAATAATTTTTATTATATTTTTTTTTTGAATTTTTTTTAAAGCACTGCTTATTAGACCATCAGCAATATCTTTATAATAATCCGCTACAACGATTAAATATTTTTTTTTCATCAAATTAATTCCTGTTTTGTAATTTTTATACCATAACCATCAAGACCAATAACTTTTTTTGGTGATTTGGTGATTAATATCATGTTTTTAATTTTTAAGTCTTTAATAATTTGAGCTCCAATACCATAATTTCTTATTAACTTGTCATTTCCCTTTTTATAGAAGTCTTTGTTTTTATAATCTTTTAAAGTCTGAGTTACTGATTTTAAATTTGAATCTTTGATAAAAACTAAAACGCAATTTTGATATTTTTTAAAATAATTTAAAGTCTTGTTAAATGAGTTTGGTAGTGATTGGTTTATTAGATAGTTTTGGACGACATTAGATGAAATTACTCTTACTCTTGGAGTAATACCTTTTTTTATTTTACCTTTTATTAATGCAAAGTGCTCTGAACCATCTAAAAGATTCTCATAAATTCTAATATTGTATTTTTGATTTTTTACATCAATCTTGCTTTGCTTTTTAAGTTTAATAAGTTTTTCTTTTTTTAGTCTATATGCGATCAGATCTTCTATCTTTCCAATTTTTAATTTATGTTTTTTTGCAAAATTGAATAAATCCTGACCTTTAGCCATTGTTCCATCTTCATTCATAATTTCACAAATTACAGCAGAGTTATTTTTTTTTGCTAATTTAGATATATCAACTGACGCTTCAGTATGCCCTGCTCTAACAAGCACTCCACCATCTTTAGCTATAATTGGAAACACGTGACCAGGTGATACAATTTCATTTTTATTTACATTTTTTTTTGAAGCAATTTTGATTGTTTTCGCTCTATCTTTAGCTGATATACCAGTTGTTATTCCTTTTTTTGCTTCAATAGAAATTGTAAATGCTGTCTTGTTTCTTGATTGATTTACTGGAGACATTAAAGATAAATTTAATCTTTTTGCTTGAAGTGAATCAAGAGCTAAACAAATTAAGCCTCGACCGTATTTTGCCATGAAGTTAATGTTCTTTGCATTTGAGTCTGATGTTGAAATAACTAAATCTCCTTCATTTTCTCTTTTTTCATCATCTACTAAAATAAACATACCACCTTTTTTGGCTACGCTTATAATTGACTCTATTGACGCAAAATTATTTTTTTCCATTAAAATAATTCCTAACGTATTTAGACAAGATATCTATCTCTATGTTGACTAAACTAGATTTTTTTAAAGTTGATAAATTCGTTTCTTTGTAGGTGTGAGGGATAATCCAAATTTGGAAACCTTTTTTAGTCACTTTTGAAATTGTAAGAGAAATACCATTCACACAGATTGATGCTTTTTCTATTAAGTGTTTTCTTTCCTTTTTTGGCAAATCAAAGTCAAAGAGAAATGATTTATCTATTTTTTTAATACTTAATACTTTACCAACAGTATCAACATGTCCTTGACAAATATGTCCTGAAATTTTTGTCCCATATTTTAAAGGTAATTCTAAATTTATTTTATCTTTTATTTTTAAAAATTTGAATTTTGATCGAATTATCGTTTCTTTCGAAAGATAAAATTCCATAATTTTGGATTTATATGAAATTAAAGTTAGACAAACACCATCACAGGCAACAGACAAACCTATGTCTTTATTTGATACTTTAACATTACTTTTAACAAAAATGTTAAGACCTTTAGGTCTTTTAATGATTTTAGTAATAGTACCTTGGTTATAAATTATTCCGTTAAACATTTTTTCTAACTATATAGTGTTATTCGGTCTTTTCGTAAATTGAGATTTAGATTAATTTTTGTTTTATATTTTTGATTTAATATATTTTGACTACTAAATTTCAAATATTCGAAGTTTTTAGATAGGTTTTTTGGACTTTTGTACAAATAAAATTTATTAAAAATTTTATTCTTAATCAGTGAATTTGTTAATTTGTCCCCCCCTTCAATTAACAAATTTCTGCATCCATAATTATGTAATTTTTTCAAAATTAATTTAATGTCAAATCTGTTGTTTCTATCAATTTTAGATTTAATTAGATGAATTCCTTTTCTTTTAAATTTTGTAATTTTTGATTTGTCAGCTTTATTATAAAAAATTAGAGTATTTTTGTTATTAGAGGATTTAATTATATAACTGTTTATTTTAGAATTTAACTTATTATCTAAAATAATTCTTTTTGGAGAAAATTTTTCGAAACCCTTCAAACGACAATTTAATTTTGGATTATCTTTATTTAGTGTTTTGTAAGTAATCATCAAACTATCATTTTGATATCTCAATATATGTGTAAACTGATCTGAGTAAGAATTTGTAATCTTTTTTTGGTTCTTACTGTAAATAATATTATTTTTTGAAATAGCTATTTTGCCAGTAACGAAGGGTAATTTTTTCTCTCTATTAAAAAAATAAGGTAAATAAAAACTTTCAATTTTACTTTTTAATAAACCTTTTTTTACAATTATTTTTTTTGACTTTAAAATTTTAAAACTTTTGTTTCTTACTCTTTTATCTATGTCAGTAACAGCATAAATAACCTCAGAAATTTTTGATTTTATTATCGCATCAGTGCATGGTGGTGTTAATCCATGATGACAACATGGCTCTAAAGTAACATACATTTTTGAACCTTCTAATTCTTCAAAACTATTTTTAATCGCATTAAATTCAGCGTGTGGTCTTCCATTAAATGAGGTTTGTCCTATGGAAATAATTTTATCATTTTTGACAATAACACAACCTACAGAAGGATTTGATCCGGTCTGTCCATGACGAGATTTAGCCAAGTCTAAGGCTAATTCCATATAAAATTTATCTTTTGATGAAAATTTATCTTTTTTTGTAGACATCAAGCTTGTCCACGAATTGTACGAAATCTTTTTCTTCTCTAAAGTTTCTATATACAGATGCAAATCTTACATATCCAACTGGGTCTAAATCTTTTAATCCATCCATAACCATAGTTCCAATTGTATTAGTAGATATTTCACTTTGGCCAAGTTCTTCCAAAGATCTTGAAATATTACTAATAAATTTTTCTATTGTTTCTGTATCAATAGGTCTTTTTTTAAGAGCAATATAAATAGATTTAGATAATTTATCTCTATCAAATCCTGATTTTCTTCCATTTTTTTTAACAACCATTAGCTCTCTGAACTGTACTCTTTCAAAAGTTGTAAAACGAGCTCCGCAGACGCATAATCTTCTTCTTCTTATAGCTGTGCCATCTTCAGTTGGCCTCGAGTCGACAACAGAGGTCTCCCCTTTTTTACATATTGAACAAATCATCTATTATAAGTTCTTATATATCGGAAATGATGAAGTTAAAGAAATAACTTCATTTTTTACTTCGTTTTCTATTTTACTATTATCTGTCGGATTATCAGATAAACCTTTTAGAGTTTTTGTTATTAATTCACCCACTGTTTTAAACTCATTTAAACCAAATCCACGAGTTGTAGCAGCTTGAGTTCCTAATCTTATTCCAGATGTTATCATGGGTTTTTCTGTATCAAATGGAATACCGTTTTTGTTACATGTAATGTTTGCTCTAGACAAACTCTCTGCCGCAAGATTACCTTTTACATTATAAGGTCTCAAATCAACCAGCATTAAATGTGTATCTGTTCCATCTGAATAAATTTTAAATCCATTATTTTTTAAAGTTTCTGCCAACATTTTTGCGTTTGCTAAAACAGATTTAATATAATCTTGAAATTCTGGTTGTAGTGCTTCAAGAAAACCAGCTGCCTTTGCAGCAATAATATGCATTAGCGGTCCTCCCTGATAACCAGGAAAAACGGCTGTGTTAAATTTTTTAGCAAGATCTTCATGATTAGTTAAAATTATGCCTCCTCTTGCGCTTCTAAATACTTTGTGAGTTGTTGATGTAACCACATGTGCATAATCACAAGGGTTAGGATATCCTTTACCAGCAACTAATCCTGAGAAGTGAGCCATATCAACCATTAGATATGCTCCAACTTTATCTGCTATTTCTCTAAATCTTTTAAAGTCAATTACTCTAGAATAAGCACTTCCGCCTGCAATGATTAGTTTAGGTTTGTGTTCTAATGCTAATTTTTCAACATTATCATAATCTATCAATTCAGATTGTTTATCTACATCATAGCCAACTGCATTAAACCATTTACCAGACATTGAAATTTTTAATCCATGAGTAATGTGACCACCTGAATTTAAACTCATACCCATAAATGTATCGCCCGGGCTTAACAAAGCTAAAAATACAGCTCCATTAGCTTGTGCTCCTGAGTGTGGTTGAGCATTTGCAAATTTACAATTAAATAATTTTTTTAATCTTTCAATGGCAAGGTTTTCTGCTACATCAACATGCTCGCAACCATTATAATATCTTTTACCAGGATAACCTTCGGCATATTTATTAGTTAAAACCGATCCTTGCGCCTCTAATACTGCTTGAGATACTATATTTTCAGACGCAATTAACTCTATATGTTGTTGCTGTCTAATCAATTCATCTTTAATTGCTTTATAAAGTTCTGGATCTTTTAACGATAAACTGTCTTCGAAGAAGCTTTTATAGCTATCATTTAAATAATTTTTTTCGCTCGACATAATTATATTTTCTTAACTCTTCTTGAGTGTCTACCACCCTCGAATTTTGTATTTAAAAAAACACTTACAAATTTCAAAGCATTTTTTTTAGTTATCAACCTAGAACCTAATGTAATGATGTTTGCATCGTTATGCAATCTGGATAATTTCGTTGATTTTAGATTAAAACATTGTGCAGCGCGAATATTTTTATGCTTATTTGCCGCAATATTCATACCAGTCCCAGATCCACACACTAAAATACCAACATTACTCCTGCTTGATTTAACTTTTTTAGCAACCTTATGTGCATAATCAGGATAATCAACACTGCTATCATCTTTAGGACCAAGATCCTCAAATTTTACTCTTTTATTCCTTAGATAATCTTTGATTGTTTCTTTTAATTTAAATCCAGCGTGATCTGATGAAATAAATATTTTTTTCAAATTAATTAAATTTGTAGTCTAAAACACAAGCAACTAAATGTATCCTGTCCTCTTCACCACCATTAAATGCATTGTGATATTTAGTATTATTTGTTACCCAAACTGAACCATCGGCAGGCATATGTTTTGCAACATTATCAATAACCATATGACATCCAGGATTTGTGATTATTGGTATATGTAATCTTGGTTCTGGATCTCTGTGCCAACTTAAAGTTGATCTTGGTTGTTTTAATAAAATTCTAATTCTTCCTAATTTGTATTTTGATGACAGTACATCAAATACTTCTTTGAAATATGTATTTTTGTATTCATCAATAAATTCAGAATAAGCTGACTCATCTATAGTCTCGTCTCTTAGAACTTCTTTACCTGTTGAATCTGGTTTGGTCCAAAAAATTCCTCTAGCTTTATGTCCTTTAATAGAATCTGGGTCTCCAGGAATTTGAGTCAAAGAAATAGCTCCAAAATTAGAAATACCCTCTGGACCTTCAAAATTTTTAATTTTCAAAACCTCTTTATAAGCTTTTTGTAGTTCGTTAATATCAAATTTGATATCTTGTTTGTGAAAGTCTTGAAAATCCAGTGTCATTGTGTATTTTACCCTTTAATTGTTTAATACTCTATTTAAGCTATATTTGTATATTACATTTGTCGCATTTTTAAAGAAAATTAAAATATGATTACTGGAAAATATCCTTCATTGAGACTTAGACGCAATCGAAAAGAGACGTGGAGCAGAAAGTTAATACAAGAGAATACTCTAAGCTCTAATGATTTTATATTGCCTGTATTTCTAACTGAGGGATCAAACAAAAAACAACAGATTAGCTCTATGCCAAATGTTTACCGTTATTCGATAAATAGATTGAGCCAAATTGTGGATAAAGCAATAAAATTAGGAATACCAATGATAGCTCTTTTCCCAAAGACTCAAAATTCAAAAAAGGATGAATTGGGAACAGAATCACTGAATGAAAATAATTTAGTTTGTAAAGCGATACAAGAAGTCAAAAAAAGATACAAAAACCAAATCGGGATAATGTGCGATGTTGCATTAGATCCTTATACATCACATGGTCATGATGGTTTGATCAAATCTAACACTATATTAAATGACGAAACAATTGAGGTTTTGATCAATCAATCATTACTACAAGCTGAGATGGGTTGTGATGTACTGGCTCCTTCAGACATGATGGATGGCAGAATAGGAAAAATAAGAAAAGCTTTAGATAAAAACAAATTCCAAAATGTTCAAATATTATCGTACGCTGCAAAATATGCTTCAAGCTTTTATGGACCTTTTAGAGATGCAGTCGGATCTAAAGGTTCTTTAAAAGGAGACAAAAAAACTTATCAGATGGATTATAGAAATTCTGATGAAGCTTTAAGAGAAGTTGCATTAGATATTAAAGAAGGTGCTGATATGGTAATGGTTAAACCAGGTATGCCCTACTTAGACATAATAAAATCAATTAAAGAAAAATTTAAATTACCTGTATTTGCCTATCAAGTATCAGGAGAATACAGCTTAATTGAAACAGCCATATCAAAAAAATTAATTAATAAAGACGCTATATATGAAAGCTTAGTTGCTTTTAAGAGAGCTGGTGCCAATGCTATAGTAAGTTATTACGCTGATAGAATTGATAAAATAATAAAATAATTATTTTAACGTATTTAAAAATAATAACCTGCTATTTGGATAATTTAAATTATTTGGTCTTAATATAGTTTTATCCAAATAATCACCTACTAATTTTAAACCGTTCAATAAAGTCCCAAGATCATTAACTTCTATATCTTTTTCAATCAAAAAATTAGGTACATATTTTTTTTCATTTAAAGAACTTGCATAATATACAGTTTTGTTACCTTCTAAATCCTTTTCAACTAAATTTTCAAGAGCTAAGTCATATCCTAATATTTTAAGTAACTCCAATTCCCAAAATATATATTTTTTTATCCAATCTTTTTCTTTTAAAATTAAAAATAAATTTTGAATTATAAAATAAACTTTATCGTTAGATTGAGACTCTGCTGTCAATATTTTAATCAAATTCATAGCAGACGTAATACAGGATAACTTTTGCTTATGATCAAAATATAATGGGGTATAGGCATTTAAAATTTCAATTTTAAAATAACCTATTCTGTTTTCATTTTTAGAATTGTAATTAACGTGGAGTTTATTACCAAGCTGAAGATAATTTTTAATTTTTTTTGAAGTACCACCAAATATAATTCCAGATATCTTTCCTTTATCTTTTGTAAATAATTCAGCAATTAATGAATTTTCATTATATCTATTTTTACTTATTAAAAATCCTTCGTCTGACCAATTCATTTTTTATTTGTATTTTTTAAACATTCTATAGCAGCATTTTGTTCAGCTTCTTTCTTTGATTTTCCAGTAGCTATAAAATATTTTGTATTGGGCAATTTTACTCCAACTTTAAATATGGGTTTGTGTCTTGGTCCTGTATTTGAAATTAATTTATAAGTAGGTAATTTTTTAAAGTTTTTTAAAGTTAATTCCTGTAACTTCGTTTTTGCATCTATTTCTGTAACAACACTTTTTTCAATATGATCTTGCCACAAGTTTAAAATTGTTTTTTCAACTATTGTAAAACCTTTATCAAGATAAATAGCACCAATTAATGCTTCACAGCTATCAGATATAATTTTGTCCTCAATTTTTATTTTTTTATTGTTTGGGTTAAATGTTTTTACATAACTAGCTAAATTGATTTTTTTTGCTATATCAAGACAAGTTTTTTTATTAACTAGCGATGCAAATTTTTTATCAAGAATACCTTCTTTTTCTCCTGGATAAATTTCTAAAAGTTTTTTTGCTATCACCAAGCCAAGAACTCTATCACCTAGAAACTCTATCTTTTCATTATTTTCATTTGGATTAAAGCTTTTATGTGTAAGAGCTTGGGTAAGTAGATCTTTATTTTTAAATTTTAAATCAATTTTTTTTTCTAAACTTTGATAGTTAATTTTCATTAATTAATTTTATTAAAAGTTCTATTAAATCTTATTGACTTATGCCATTTCCAAAATTCAATAAAACTCCCTATTCTTTTATCTGAAGAGAAAAATATAAATTGAGCTTTTCCTACTAAATTATCTTTATGTACATATCCAACACTTGTTAAGTATCTGCTATCTTTAGAACAGTCTCTGTTATCTCCTAAAAAGAAATAATGATCTTTTGGTACAGTAAACACATCAGAATTTTGATAGGTATAATCTTTTAAATAAACAGTATGAAATTTTTTACCATTTGAAAGTTTTTCTTCAAATCTATAAACATCAATATTTTTGTCGCCACAGAAAATTGTAGTTTTATTATTAATTTTAGATTTAAGAATTTCAGAATTATTTAAATATAAATTAGAGTCTATAAATTGAATTTTATCACCAGGTAAACCAATTAGTCTTTTAATATAATCTGTTCGATTATCTGCTGGGGTTTTAAATACAATCACATCACCCCTTTCAGGAGCACTAAACATAATTCTTTTGTTTAATATTGGAGGACTAAAAGGAAATGAGTGTTTGCTATAACCATAGGTATATTTTGTTACAAACAGCCTATCACCTACTAATAAAGTAGGTTCCATAGATGATGATGGAATATAAAATGGTTGTACTAAAAGTGATCTAATTATAACTGCAATTATTAATGCATAAATTAAGGTTTTTATGTTTTCTGAAAAAAAATTTTTATCTAATTTCATGAAGTTTGAATAATTGCAAATGCTGTTGAATAATTTTTTTCATCCGAAATTGATAAAAAACATTTAAAATTTTTGGTTTTAAAATTCTTTTGTACGATTTTTTTAATTTTTTTATTTTTAACGTAATAAGGCTTTCCTTTTTTGTCATTAACAACTTCTATATCTTTAAAATTTAAATTCATACGAAAACCTGTGCCAAGAGCTTTAGAAAATGCTTCTTTTGCAGCAAATCTCTTCGAAAAAAAAGCTACTTTATTATTTATAGCATTAGATTGTTTCAATTCTTTAAATGAATAAATCCTTTTTTTAAATAAAGGATTTTTAATCGATTTTTGAATTCTTTTATTTTCAACAATATCAACACCAATACCAAGAATTTTCATTTATTTTTTTATAATTTTTTTAAAGTTTTTAATTACTTTTGAAAATCCATCAAATATTGACTCCCCAATTATAAAATGTCCAATATTATACTCCTCAATATCTATTATTTTTGTTAACATTTTGGTGGTTTTATAGTCTAAACCATGACCAGCATGAACCTCTATATTTAAACTTGATGCTAATTTTGCACTTTTTTTAATTCTGTTTAATTCGCTAGAATAATTTTTTTTTGATTTAACTAGGTTTGCTAGTTTTCCAGTATGTATTTCAATACAATCAGCATTTAATTTTTTAGCAAGTCTAATGTCATTTGAGGAAGGATTAATGAATAAACTTGTTCTTATCTTTGCTTTTTTAAATTTTTTAATAATTTTCTCTAATTTTTTAAGATTGTTTTTTATGTTTAAACCTCCTTCGGTAGTAATTTCTTTTCTGTTTTCTGGAACTAAACAGACAAAATTTGGTTTTATCTTAAGTGCTTTATTAACAATTTCTTTGTTCATAGAAATTTCAAGGTTTGTAGGTACATTTCTTAAACCACAGATTTTTTTTGCATCAATATCATTTATATGTCTTCTATCTTCTCTTAAATGTATTGTAACGGAATCGGCTCCATAACTAATAACTTTTTTGGCTGCGTATAGTGGATCAGGATGTTTCTCTCCACGAGCGTTTCGTAGAGTTGCAATATGATCTATATTTACACCTAACCTTTTCACTTAATAAATCTGCTTCCTGGGGTTGTTATTGGTATAGATTTAAGTTCTGGTGGTAATTTATTTGCTTTATAAGTTGGAACATCAATTTTTAAATGAGATGTTATTCTAGTTTTTATTTTTAAAGATTGTTTGGTTGATCGATCAATAATAGATGCAAATCCAATTAATTTTGCTTTTGATTTTTTAATCAATTTAACACATTCCAAACTTGATTTTCCTGTAGTGATTACATCTTCTATAATTAATACTCTTGCGCCTTTTTTAATACTAAAACCTCTTCTGAGAGTAAATTTGCCATTTACCCTTTCGCAAAAAATTGTTTCTTTTTTAAGCAATTTTCCTATTTCATATCCAATAATTACTCCCCCCATTGCAGGAGCTAATATTAAATCAATTTTTTTAAATTTTTTTTTAATTTTATTTGCTAAGGATTTGCAAATTTTATCAGCTAAATTAGGGTAACTTAAAAGTTTTGCACATTGAATGTATTTTGAAGAATGTAGACCTGAGGATAGAACAAAGTGACCTTCTAATAATGCATTAGTTTTTTTTAAAATATTTAAGGATTTTTTGAGTGAAAGCATTTCTTTTTTCTTCGTGTCTAATTATCTTAAATTTTATACTCTTTTGTTTTAGCTCTGCAATAAAATTAGTAAAATTCTTAAGGTTTCTAATAATTAATTTAAATTTAAAATTAATATAATTGGGATTTTTACCAACCATTTCTAAGCTCGATATATTTAATTTATGACTTCCAATTAGTGAGCTTATATCTCCTAATTGACCTGGCTTATCAGGTAATGACATCCATAGAGTAGTATTGTATTTTTTTGTTTTTTCCTCCTTTTGCTCTCCTTTATCGTGCCAATATCTTCTTATTGCTGCTCTAGCTTTACCTGTTTTAGTTGTTGGTATCCAGTGAAGCGACGGTGAATTATTTTTAGATGTTATAATATTTACTCGATCACCATTTCTTAAAATAGTTTGTAATTCACTTTTGTTTCCATTAATTTCACAACCAACTGCTGAATTACCAATTTTAGTATGAACAGCATATGCAAAATCTATGGCTGTTGCGTCTTTAGGTAATTTAATTACTGAACCTTTTGGTGTGAAACAAAATACGTTTTCTTGAAACATTTGTAGTTTTGTATACTCATATGAGTCTTCAGGGTTTTCATTTTTTTCTATAATCTCAACAAGATCTTTTAACCAATCATACTCCTTCCAACTTAAAGAATTAAATTTTTCAGAAGATTTATACTGCCAATGAGATGCAACGCCTCTTTCTGCAAATTCGTGCATTTCATGTGTTCTAATTTGAATTTCTATTGGTTTTTTATTTGAACCAATTACAGAAGTATGAATAGATTTATAACCATTGATTTTTGGAGATGAAATATAATCTTTAAATTTTCCCGGTATACAATTCCATTTTTTATGAAAAATCCCTAGGGTTTTGTAACAATCGTCTACGTTTTTTAAAATTATCCTAAATCCAATAATGTCTGTTATTTGTTCAAGGGAGACTCTTTTTTTTTGGACTTTTCTCCAAATTGAAAAAGGTGTTTTTTCTCTACCATGAATCTCTGCATTAATCTCATTATCATTCAATATTTCACTTAACTCAAAAGATTGTTCTTCAAATAAATCTTTTCTATCCAATTTTATTTCATCAAGTCTTTTTTTTATTAATTTTCTTGCATCGTTATTTAAAATTTCAAAAGATAAATCCTCAAGTTCATCTCTTATTCTATGCATTCCCATTCTATCAGCTAATGGGGCATAAATTTCCATAGTTTCTTGAGCTATTCTTTTTCTTTTGTCTTCTTTTGTAATTGCTTTAATGGTCCTCATATTATGTAGTCGATCGGCAATTTTCACTAACAGAACTCTGATGTCTTTTGATGTTGCTAAAATTAATTTTCTGAAATTCTCAACTTTAGAATTAGCTCCAGCTGAATTTTCAAATGCTGAAATTTTTGTTACACCATCAACTAAATCAGCAACCTCATCACCAAATTCTTGTTTGATAGTTTCATAAGTTGCAAAAGTGTCTTCTATAGTGTCATGCAATAGACCAGTTGTAATTGTAGCGCTATCTAATTTTAAGTCAGTTAAAATATTTGCTACCTCAATTGGATGAACAGAATAAGGATCACCCGAAGCTCTTTTTTGACTCTTATGTGCTTTAACAGCAAAATTATATGCTTTATCCAATTTTTCAGGATTAAGAAATTTATTGTAATCCTTAACTTTATTTATAAGTTCATTTGAATTAAGCATAATTGATATTATACCATTAAATCAAATTTGTTTAATAGATCTAATGTCTCTATTAGGAAGCAGAGAAATCAAGGTTTTAACATCAATTTGTTTATCAGGATGGATCCAATTCTTTTGAATCTCAAATAATGGAAATAACACAAAGTTTCTTTTGTGCATCATTTTATGAGGTAAATTAATCTTAGAGTTTTTTTTTGATACCAAATTATTAAAATCGATTATATCTAAATCACATGTACGAGGAGCATTTTTTTTCGCTTTTTTTCTACCTAATTGATTTTCTATAAATTTACATATTTTTAATAGTTCTTGAGGACTGTAATAACATTTTAATTTTAAAATTATATTTAAGAACTTAGGTTTTCGTGGGTCAGGCCAGGAAGGGGTTTCATAATAACTAGATACCGAGAGAACATCTAAGTTATGTTCTGCTAATAAAAATTTTGCTTTTTCTATATTTCTTTTTCTTATACCTAAATTTGAACCTATTCCTAAAAAAACAATTTTAGCTTGATTTTCTAATATATCTTGCCTTTTCACGATTCCAATCTCTACTTTTTTTAGTTGCTCTTTTATCATATTGCTTTTTCCCTTTTGCAACAGCTAGTTCTATTTTAGCCTTTCCTTTTTTAAAATACATTTTTGTAGGAACTAATGTGAAACCATCTCTTTGCATTTTACCTATCAATTTATTTATTTCTTTTTTATTAAGAAGCAATTTTCTATCGTCTGTTGGGTTGTGATTAGAGTAACTGGCTTGCTTGTATGGAGATATATGTGAATTAATTAAAACTATTTCACCTCGCTTTTCAACAGCATAAGACTCAGCAATATTAACCTTGCCCTCTCTTACTGATTTAATCTCTGATCCCTTTAAAACAATTCCAGCTTCAAAAAGATCTTCGAAAAAATAGTTGAAACTAGCTTTTCTATTTAAACAAATGATTTTCAAACCAGGATTGGTTTTTTTGTTCATTAAATTAACTTAGCAGACTGAAGAGCTTTTTTACAATTTCTTTTGTTGCGTCTGTTACTTTTACAAGTGGTAGTCTTACGTTGTCATCACAAAGTCCTAAAAGTTTTGCAGCATATTTTACAGGACTAGGATTGCTCTCAACAAACATTGAGTGATGAACTGGTTGTAATATTTTATCTAATCTTTCTGCTTCTTTCATTTCGTTATCGGTGTCTGATTTGGAGAATTTTTGAAAATCTGAACAAAGTTTAGGTGCAATATTAGCTGTTACACTAATAGTACCTACCCCACCACGTTTATTAAATTCAAAAGCATTATCATCATTACCTGTTAATTGAATAAAATCTTTGCCCATTTTTTTTAGTGTCTGATTAACTCTATCTAAATCACCTGTTGCATCTTTAACACCAACTATATTTTTTAATTCATAGAGTCTGGCCATTGTATCCACTGACATATCAATCACAGATCTACCAGGAATATTATAAATTATAATTGGAATGCCACACTTGTCGTTAATTGCTTTATAATGTTGATACAAGCCTTCTTGGGTTGGTTTATTGTAATAAGGTGTAACTATCAAAGCTCCATTAGCTCCTGCTTTTTCTGCATGTGTGGTTAATGAAATGGCCTCCTCAGTTGAGTTGGAACCCGTACCAGCAATAACTGGAATTTTTCCATTACTTTCTTTTATACATAAATCTATTACTCTTTGATGCTCATCATGACTTAGCGTAGGGGATTCACCAGTTGTACCAGCTGGCACAAGTCCATTAGTACCATTATCGATGTGGAAATGGATTAATTTTATATATGCTTCCTCATCTAGACCATTATTTTTAAATGGTGTAATTAAAGCAACATTTGATCCTTTGAACATAAATACTTATAACATAGTTTAAAGATTCATATACTAAAAGATTATGCTCAAAAAAATATTATTTTTAGGTTTCACAGTATTCATATTGATATTTTCAAATAATCTCTTTGCTGAAATAAACTCAGTTGTACCTTTAAAAAAACCTATTTTAAGTAAAGAAGAAATTCAAAAGAAAATATCTATAAATATCCTTAAGCCATTAAAGAAGCCAACGAAAACCAAAGAAGTTAAAATCAAAGAAGTGATTGTTAAAAAAGAGTTGGTTTTAAAAGAAAAAAAATTGAGTTTTAAAATACCAAAGAAAAAACCAACTATAGCTGGTACTAGCACAGCTAAGAATGTAAAGATTTCAAGATATTTTAGTAAAAAAGACTTCGGGTTAGCTAAAAAAGCAATTTCAGAAATGCAGAAAAGTAAATGGACATCTGCACTTAAAATAGCAAAAAAAGCAAAAGACAACTCTATTTATAATTTTATACAATGGAGACATCTTTTAACGTCTGGTAACCAGGCGTCATTTTACGATTATCAAGTTTTTTTAAATAAAAATTCAGATTATCCTAGAATAGACAGAATTAGATATCTAGCTGAACACAAACTATCAACAGAAAGTGTTTCTCCTAAAAAAATAATAAATTGGTTTGGAGAAAAAGATCCATTAAGTGGTTTTGGGAAAATGATACTTGGAGAAAGCCATATTTTAATTGGAGACAAAAATAAGGGTATAAAACTAATTAAAGAGGGTTGGGTAACAGCAGATTTATCTAAAACCGAATTAAAATATTTTAGAAAAAAATATAAAAAATATTTAAATGCAGATGACTATATTAAACGAGCTGATTATTTGGCTTGGAACGGAGATCGTTGGGATTTACAAAGATTAATAAGATACCTTCCAAAAGATTACGAACTTTTATATAACGCAAGATACCTTTTAATGAGTAAAGGCTATGGAGTTGACCAGGCTATAGCAAATGTTCCACAAAAATTTAAGAATGACGCAGGTTTAAACTATGATCGATTGAAATGGAGAAGAAAAAAAGGACGTGTAGATTCTTCAACTGAAATATTACTGAAAATAAGAAATGATAAAGAGTATTTAGTTAGACCAGATAAATGGTGGAAAGAAAGAGAAATTATCTCAAGAGCATTGCTTTATAAAAAGAAATATGAAGTTTCATATAAAATTTCAAGCAATCATGGAATGACTGAAGGATCTGAATATGCGGCTGCTGAATGGATGAGTGGATGGATAGCATTAAGTTTTTTAAACGATCCTTTGACTGCTAAAAATCATTTTAAAAATTTTTATGAAAATGTTAGTTATCCAATAAGTTTATCTAGAGGTGCGTATTGGCTTGGAAGAGCTTATGAAAAAATAGGCGAAAATGAACAATCAAATAATTGGTACAGAGAAGCTACAAAATATCTTACTACTTACTATGGTCAGCTAGCTTTTTTAAAATTAAATCCAAATGGAAAATTTGAGTTAGAAAAAGATATGGAAATTGATCCAAAATATAGAATTCAATTTTTTAATAAAGAGCTTGTAAAAATTTCTTATCTTCTAGATGAACTAAAGAAAGATAAATACACAAAACATATTTTAAGACATTTAGCTAACGACAATATAGCTAAAGGTAGTGAAGTTTTGGCTGCAGAATTAGCTACAAGTATAACCAGATATGATTTTGCTATTCAGGTTTCAAAAATTGCTTCTTACCAAAAAAGATTTCATAATAAATACAATTATCCAATAATTAGTACTCCTAAATATATTAATAAAAGAAAAATTCCAGAAAGTGCTTTGATCTTATCTATAATTAGACAAGAAAGTGAATTTGATTTAGAGGCTAACAGTCATGCAGGTGCAAAAGGATTAATGCAATTGATGCCTTACACAGCAAAATTAGTTTCAAAACAAGCCAAACTTCCTTATTCAAAATCAAGATTAACCACTGATCCAGAA
>NZ_CVSB01000030.1 GCF_001179845.1 Candidatus Pelagibacter communis
AGAGGCAGAATATTCAAGTCAAAACCACCATTATTGTTAGATAAATCAAAAATAGACAATATTAAAGTTGGTAATATTAATGATAACTTTGATGTTGTTAAAGATGCTGATTGGATTGTTGAGGCAGTAGTTGAGAGAATAGATATTAAACATAATATATATGAAAAAATTTTTAAAAATAGAAAAGATGGGGCGATAGTTTCATCAAACACATCATCTATTCCTATCAAAGTTTTATCTGAAAAATTAAACTCAGAAGAAAAGAAAGATTTTTGCATTACTCATTTTTTTAATCCAGTTCGATACATGGGTTTGCTGGAGATAGTGAAAAATGAAAATAATGATTTAGAGAAAATTAATTCGCTCAAGAAGTTTTGTGAAATAGAATTAGGTAAAGGAGCGATTGTTTGTAATGACACACCAGGTTTTTTAGGTAATAGAATAGGTGTTTTTGCAATGCAAGTTGCAATGACAGAAGCTTTTAAAATGAAACTAAGCATTGAAGAAGCTGATGCAATATTTGGAAGACCAATGGGTATTCCAAAAACAGGAGTTTTTGGCCTTTATGATTTAATTGGAATTGATTTAATGGCTGATGTTTTAAAAAGTTTTATCAAAGAGCTGTCTGAAAATGACCCTTTCCAAGAAGTTGCTAAAGAAATTCCTCTTGTTAAAAAATTAATTGAGACGGGTTATACTGGTCGAAAAGGTAAAGGTGGTTTTTACCGAATGAATAAAACCGGTGCAACCAAGGTTATGGAGGCAATTAATCTTCAAACGGGTGAATATTCTATAAGCAAAAAAATTAATATTGGTACTGATAAAGTTGATTTAAAATCTTTAATCTCTAGAGATGACAAATTTGGCAAGTATGCTTGGTCTGTCATTTCAAAGATTATAAAATATTCATCATCTTTAGTACCAGGAATTACCAAAGAGTTTAATGATATAGATGAAGCAATGAGATTAGGCTTTAATTGGGCAAAAGGTCCTTTTGAAATGTTAGAAGAAATAGGTGTTGAAAATTTTTTTAGTAGAATTGATGAATTTAAAGGAAATGAGTTTTTAGAAAAATTATCTATAAGTAAAGATCAAAATTTTTATGGTTCTAGACAAAAGTATACTGAGATTGAAACACTAGGAAAAGTTAAGAAAAAAGCTATGAGCATTGATGGAAACAATTCCGCTCAAGTTTATCGTTTTCAAGATTATAATATCGTTGAGTTTACTACGAAAGCCAACGCACTTGATTATGATTCAATGGATGCTCTTAAAAAAGCAACCGACAAGCCTTTAATTATCATAAATGAGAGTATGCAATTTTCTGCAGGTGTAAATTTAACTTATACAATGGATTTTGCTAATAAAGGTGATTTTAAATCTATTGAAAAATTCATTAAGTATTTTCAAGAAACGTGTAAGCACTTAAAGTATTCTGAACATCCTGTAATTTCAGCACCTTCAGGCCTAACACTTGGTGGAGGTTTTGAGGTGATGGTTCAAAGTAATTTTGTGGCCTCACATACAAATATTGTTGTTGGACTGGTAGAGACTATTGTTGGTTTAATTCCAGCAGGAGGGGGATGTAAAGAAATGTTGGCTAGATGGCTAGATACAGATGAAGCCAGAAACGACCCTCATTATGCTCCTCTTAAAGTATTTGATATAATCGGTTACGGTAAAACTGCTACTTCACCAGTTGAAGCAGAACCTATGAAATATCTAAAACCTCAAGATAAAAAAATTATGAATAGAAATAGTTTATTAGAAGTTTCAATGGAAATTTTAAATAACAATAAAGACTTCAAAGCCCCATCAGAATTAAAATTTAATCTTCCGGGAAAAACAGTACTTCCTGAAATGAATAAAATTTTGGATAAGTTATATAATGATAAAGTTATATTAGATCATGGTTTAAAAGTAGCACAAGAATTAGCTCATGTATTGAGTGGTGGAGACACTTCATTTGACAAAACATTATCAGAAGATGATTTATACAAATTGGAATTGGATGCTTTTATGAGACTAATTGAGACTAAAGAAACTCAAGATAGAATTAAACATACCCTCGCAACCGGCAAGCCATTAGTTAATTAATTTTTACTTAAGCATCCTAACTGTATTTATAAAATTAGGTCTAAGGACATATTCAGATCTATGAGAATATCTAATTTTTTCTAACACTTTAATACCGTAAATCACTTTCCCTATAGGAGTGTATTCGCCTTCAAATAGTGGCTCATCATCAAGAATAATAAAAAACTGACTATCTTCAGTATCATATTTTAAAGTTCTCGCTAAACCAACGGAACCTCTTTCAAAATTAAACTCAGCATCAACTTCTGATTTAATAGTACCTAGACCTGATTTACCAGTTCCAATTTTTCCATAATCTAATTGATCTTTTTTACCAAACTCAAGATCACCCGCCTGAACCAGTTTATCTTTAATCACTCTATGAAAAGCAATATCGTCATATGCTTTTAAATTGATTAATTTTTTAAATCTCTCGACTCCGTTTGGAGAAATTTCAGGATAGAGTTCAATTATGACATTGCCACATTCAGCATTAAGGACAACAATATTATTTGGTTTTTCAAAATTAATTTTTTGTGGATCAAAGTTTTTTACAAATAAACACTTATTTTTTACAACAATAGTAAAACTTAAAGCAAAAACTCCAAGCAGTATTAAAAAAATAAAAATTAATTTTTCATGCAGAGAGGCTTTAACTTTTTTTATCATAACTAAAATACAAAAGTATTATCAATTTCTTTTAATTTATCTTTTATAAATTTAATTTTTTTATTGAGAATTTCGTCATCTGAAATTTTGTAATTTCCTGTTATTAAATGAGAATATACTTCTGCCATGTCTTCAGATGGGATTGTCATTGAGTATTCTGTAAAAAAACCGTTTGTATTTGTGTAAGTATCTAACCCTAATTTTTTTGAGCAAGTAGAACAATCAGAATATTTAAAACCTGGCTTATTAAATTTTTTCCATTCTTTTTAATCAAA
>NZ_CVSB01000031.1 GCF_001179845.1 Candidatus Pelagibacter communis
CAACAAATATGGTTACAGCTGCTGCAGTTGCTATGAGTAACAGGTTGCCAATTTTATTTTTACCTGGAGACACATATGCGAATAGAATGCCAGATCCAGTTTTACAACAAGTTGAGCATTTTAATAATCCAGGAATAACAGCCAATGATGCATTTAAACCAGTTACAAGATATTTTGATCGAATAACTAGACCAGAACAAATTATTCAATCATTCCCAGCAGCAGTTCAAACAATGTTAGATCCTGCAGATTGCGGTCCCGCGTGTATCGCTTTAAGTCAAGATATACAAGGTCAAACTTTTGATTACCCTGAAGAATTGTTTAAAGAAAGAGTACACGCAATTAGAAGACCAAGACCAGATGAATTTCAAATCAAAGAAGCAGCAGAAAAAATTAAGTCATCTAAGAACCCAATTATAATTTCTGGTGGTGGAGTTTTTTACTCAGATGCAATGGAAGAGTTAAGTCAGTTTGCTATTAAACACAACATACCAGTAACTCAAACTGTGATGGGATATTCTACAATGAAAAGAGATCATTCTCATTTTGCAGGCCAGATTGGCGGTTTAGGTGGAAAAAATACAAATACATTAGCAAAAGAAACAGATTTAGCAATTGCAGTTGGAACCAAACTTGCAGATTTTACAACTGGTTCATGGGCAAATTTTGAAAACGAAAATTTTAAACTAGTTTCAATAAATGTATCAAGATTTGATGCTAACAAACATTTAGCACAAGCGGTCATTGGAGATGCTAAAGTTTCATTAACCGAACTTTCACAAGCGTTAGGTAGTTGGAAAGCTGGAGAAGAATGG
>NZ_CVSB01000032.1 GCF_001179845.1 Candidatus Pelagibacter communis
AAGTAGAACAATCAGAATATTTAAAACCTGGCTTATTAAATTTTTTCCATTCTTTTTCATCAAATAAATCTTTAAACCCATCGTTTATAATATGAAATAACTCGTGGTGAATCACTCTTTCAAAATATTTTTCATTAAATTTTACATCTATAATTAATGTTTTCATTAAGTGATCAGGAATTCCAGCTGTGTTTATTCCTGAAATAGATAGGTTTTCACACATAACAATATATTTAAGATTAATTTTTCTCAAAAATTCTTTTGAATAGAGGCTCAAATTTTTAGATATAATTTGGTATTTTTCATTATAAGTTTTTGTATTTGAATTAATGCAAGAAATATTTTTTTGGACTCCAAGCCTAAAGGGTTTAGTTGCATAAAAATATTTAAGTTTATTGGGAGTTTTTAATTCATAGATTTCTAAATTTGGTATTTTAATTAGATTATATATAGAATTTGAATTTGCTGATGTTATTAAAAAAAATGATAATAAAACTAGCTTAAAAATCTTCATAAACATAATTTAGATGATATTCGATTTAAAAAGAATGT
>NZ_CVSB01000033.1 GCF_001179845.1 Candidatus Pelagibacter communis
GAGTTTTAAAAATCATGTTCAGATTTTGAGAAATCAGATCACTCATAAGTGCCTTATATTAGAAATTTTATAAAAAAAATAGGCACCAATTATAAAATCAGTGCCTATTTAAAAAGTTTTAAACCCTTAAAATTACAAAGGTAAGAAACTTGTATCTACAGCTCCTCCTGGAGTTCCCATACCTTTTAGGAAACCATCAAGATTACCACTTTCCATAGATGCTTTTGTTTCTTCTGGAGTTAAGAATTTGAAACCACTCAAAGTGTCTTTCATATCCGCAACTGTCATTTCAGAAGCTTTCGCCATAGCGTTCATGTCAGCTTTACCAGCTTTATATCTAGCATTAGCTTCATGAGTAACTTCGATGAAAGTTCTTAACATACCTGGGTTTTCTTTCATGAATTTATCTGTAACAGAAGTGATATCTATACCTAAGATACCAGCTGCTCTAGCTTCATCTACAGTTAAAAGTCTTGATCCAACTGCAGTTGCTGCTTTGATAGAGTTACCACCAAATAAACATGCCATTACAACATCGCCACTTACTAATGCAGCAGCACCTTCCTCAGGGTCCATCTGAATAATGTCCATTTTACCTCTGTCAGCACCAACAACTTTCATACTTTCATCAAAAACGTATTCAGCCATTGTTCCCAATGGAACAGCAACTTTTTTACCTTCTAATTCAGTAGCGTTTGCTTTTGTAATTCCAGAAGCGTTAGATGTAACACAAGTAGTTCCACCCATTCCGTATTCCATAGCAATATCAACTAGTTTGATAGGTGCATTAGATTTTACAGCATTTATAAAAGGTACTAATCCTTGAGAGTAAGAAATATCAATATCTCCTGCTAACATTGCATCAGTCATTGCTCCACCATTAGTGAAATTTGTCCATTTAACTGGAACACCAAGAGCTTTAGCAAAATTCTTTTTCTGCATGTCTTCTAAATTTGGGCTTGGCCATTCTAGAAAGTATGCAACTCTAACTTCATTAGCAGCTGAATTAGCAACTGAAATTGATAGGTTAAGTGCAAAGATAGATCCTAGAATAAAACTTAGTATTTTTTTCATTTATTCCCCTATGTTTAATTAATTAAATTAACGATATTTAAATTCAAATTGGGCCTGATGTAAAACAAAAAAGAAATTTTATACAATCATTAGTTGTGTCAATAATGTGGTAGTTAATCCATTTATTTTAGTCTAAAGAGGCCTTAAGATTTAAATTAAAATATTTTATAGAAAGAAATTTTTATGAGCACACAAAACAAAACAGCAATTCCAAATTCTCTAAATGAGCATTGGATGCCTTTTACATCTAACAAAGATTTTAAAGAGAACCCAAGATTAATTGTTGAAGCTAAAGGTGTGTATTTAAAAAACCATCAAGGACAAACTCAAATAGATGCGAGCTCTGGATTATTTTGTAATCCTCTAGGCCATGGTAGAGAAGAAATTATTGAAGCAATAACAAATCAATTAAAAACTTTAGATTATTGTCAACCTTTCCAACAAGGTTTTGGTGGATCATTTGAATTAGCGACTAGAATTTCAAAACATACTCCAGGAAACCTCAATAGAATGTTTTATACTATTTGTGGTTCTACTGCTGTTGAGACCGCAATTAAAATTGCAATCGCTTATCACAGAGCAAGAGGAGATAGTCAAAGATTTAGATTTGTTGGTAGAGAAAGAGGTTACCACGGAATGAACATTGGTGCGACTTCTGTTGGAGGTATGGTTAATAATGTTAAAACTTTTGCAAGTGTTTTAATGCCAGGTGTTGTTCATATGAGACATACACATTTACCAGAACATAAATTTGTAAGCGGTCAACCTGAAACGGGTGTTGAGTTAGCAGAAGACTTAGAAAGAATTTGTATGAACTTTGGAGCTGAAAATATTGCAGCATGTATTGTTGAACCTATTGCAGGATCAACCGGTACATTAGTTCCACCAAAAGGATATCTACAAAGATTAAGAGAGATTTGTGATAAGCATGGAATACTTTTAATTTTTGATGAAGTAATTACAGGATGGGGAAGAACAGGATCTCCATTTGCATCACAAGAGTATGGAGTAACTCCAGACATGATGACAATGGCAAAAGCTACTACAAACGGTATAAGCCCGATGGGAGTTGTTGCGTGTAAAGAAGATATATATGATGCCATCGCAGAAAATGCTCCTAAAGGAACAATTGAATTATTTCATGGATATACTTATTCAGGAATTCCAATTTCTGTAGCTGCTGGATTAGCTGTACAGGATATTATTGAAAAGGATGATATTTTCAATAGAGCTAAAAATTTAGCACCTTATTTCCAAGAAGGTTTAATGTCTCTAAAAGATATTGATGTTGTAGATAACATTAGAGGTTATGGAATGATGGGTGGAATAGATATTGTAATGGATAAAAAACCAGGTGCAGCAGGATTTACTTGTTTCAAACATTGCTATGAAGCAGGCATTAATTTCAAAGCTACAGGTGATTGTTTAATCATTGCTCCAATGTTTATTTGTGAAAAAAAACATATTGACGAGATTATTGAAAAACTTCGAACTGGAATAACGAATTACGCAAAAAGTAAAAAAAATTAATTTTCTTTTATGAAAATTGGAGTTCCTAAAGAAATAAAACCACAGGAAAATAGAATAGGTTTAACACCTGATAGTGTTAAAACTTTAGTTTCAGAAGGTCATGAAGTATTGGTTGAAAACAACGGTGGTTTTGAAGCTGGTTTTGATAATGATCAATATTTAAAAGCTGGAGCTAAAATTGCTGATACAGCAGCTGATATTTTTAATGATACAGAAATAATAGTTAAAGTTAAAGAACCACAAAAAGTAGAAGTAGATATGATAAGAGAAAATCAAATTATATATACTTATCTTCATTTAGCTGCTGCAAAAGAATTAACTGAGGGATTAATAAAATCTAAAAGTATTAATATTGCTTACGAAACAGTAACGGATGACCATGGAAGACTTCCATTACTTGCACCTATGAGTGCTGTTGCAGGAAGAATGTCTGTACAAGCTGGTGCTCATTGTTTAGAAAAAAACCAGAAAGGTAGAGGTGTATTATTAGGAGGAGTACAAGGAGGTGAACCAGCTAATGTATTAATTCTGGGAGGTGGAGTAGTTGGGGAGAACGCAGCAACAATTGCAACAGGAATGCAAGCAAAAGTTCATATAGTTGACAAGTCAGAAGCAAGATTAAAACAACTAGTAGAAATATTTGGTGATAAAATTATACCTAAACAAAGCGATAAAGTTGATTTAAATAAATTAGTTTCTGAGGCAGACCTTTTAATTGGAGGAGTTTTAGTTCCTGGAGCAGAAGCTCCAAAATTAGTAAGCAGAGAAATGATTAAGTTAATGAAGCGTGGATCAGTAATTGTTGATGTTGCAATAGATCAAGGTGGATGTATTGAGACAAGTAAACCAACTACTCATGGTGATCCAACTTATATTGTTGATGATGTAGTTCATTATTGTGTTGCAAATATGCCAGGCGGAGTTCCAAGAACTTCAACATTTGCATTAAATAATGCAACTTTACCTTTCTTAGTAAAACTTGCTAACAAAGGGTATCAAAAAGCTTTAAGTGAGGATAAAAACTTTTTAGCAGGACTTAATGTATGCAAAGGCTATCTAACATACAAAGCTGTAGCCGACGCATTTGGTTATGAATATCAAAAACCAGAAGATATAATTTAAAACTTATTAAGAGTTTTTAGATATCTT
>NZ_CVSB01000034.1 GCF_001179845.1 Candidatus Pelagibacter communis
ATTACTTTTTCATTACCCACAATACTTTGAATAATTGCTTCATGACCAATACCATTTTGAAAAGACATGAATACTGTTTTGTCTCCTATGATATTTTTAATACTATTTAATGCAGGCTCTAAAGCTGTAGCTTTACACATAACAATTACAGCATCAACTTTATCTAACGATGATGGATCTGAAGTGGCTTTAACTTTGATTACTCGATCACCGCCATGTCCATCCATTTTTAAACCATCTTTATTAATTGCATCTACATGCTCTTTCCAAACATCAATTAAAATTACATTCAAACCTTTTTCGGCAAGCAAACCACCAAACAAGCAACCCATTGCTCCTGCACCAAGTACAGCTACTTTCAAATCTTTATTAATCATCGTTACCTTATTTAAAATTATTTATGTATAGAAATTATATATATTATCTATAGACATTATGCAAAATAAATTATAGCTTATTAACATCATGCAATTAAAAATAGAAAAAGGAACTTTTAAAGATTACTCATTAGAAGATATTTCAGATGCATTAAGAAAAGGATTGTCTGAAAATTTCAAAAATGTTGAAGTAGAAGTGGTAGAATGCCCTAATCTTAGAGATTGGGATTGTCCATCTGAAGGAATAAGCGGAAATCAAAAAATAATAGATGTTGGTGGAGAACCTTATATGCATGATCCAAAATTTATTGGTGCAGAGTTTGACTATCAAGAAATATCCAAAATGATCAACTCTGAAAAATCTTATGCCTTAGGAGCTGGATCAGGTGCAATGTCATGTTTAAATGGTCACTGTGGAGAATTAGTTATAAATGAAAATTTAATTACGGATGAGTCTAAATCAATAATAGCAAGAGTAAGCCCAGATAAAAAATGTATTGTTGAAAAATATTCTGCAAAAAAACATGGTGGACTTGGAAACATTTATTACACTGATGGTAAACAAGGAAAAGTTATTAAAATAAAAATCAAAGGTAGAAATGGAGAACAAGGTTCTTTGCCCCAAGCAATGAGGTCTTCTTTATCAAAAAATTTAAAAATTAAAGATAATGAACATTTATCTCTTGCTGGCGTGTTTAGAGTATTAAATGGAAAAATAAGATCGCACGTGCAACCTGATTATAAAGATATTAAACATGAGTATTATGATCCAAAACAAATGAAATGTGTAAAAGATTTTCTTCAATTTTATGAACCTGTTGGACCAAAATTGCAATGTTATACTGTTCTTTGGACTGGTGATCCTACTGGAGGAAAATTAAATTTAAGAGAGTCTGGTGAACATACTCACTTTCATTCTTATGAACATAACAGAGATGCTGGGCATTATCATTTTGACGTAACACCTGAAGAAATAGAATATGAAGGTTATTTTAACACTGCTACAGAAGTACATAGAGTAAATAACATTTATAAAGAACTACTAAGTAAAAATAGTATTGAATAGAAAACTCAATGAGTTTAAATTTATTTAAATGAAAAGACAGTTCAAGTACCCTAAGCACTTTGAAGAACAAAAAAAAATACCAAAACTTACTCAAAAAAGAATTCAATTAGCAGAAATATCACTTGGCGATTTTGAAGGAAGGTTAGCCAATGAATTATTGAATTGGTTCTCCTTAACTCCACAACATTGGATAATGTTGCATATGGTTATGCTTGCTTATTATAAAAATAAATCAATTACTAAAAATCAATTACTTAAAGTAATCGAGAAATCATATTTAACCTCAAATGTTTATATCGATACTGCAATTAAAAAAGGATATTTTAGAATTATTAGAAACGAGCGAGATAAAAGATCTATATTTATTTTACCTTCAGTAATTACAATTAAAACTTTTGAAGAATTTATTGACAGAAGAGATATTCTTTATAAGGGAGTTAAATAGTTTACCTAGTAAGCTTTAGACTCTTCTTTTTTCGAAGAACCTTTCATTTTTTCAACAACAGCTTTTGCACCAGCACTTAAAGCTCTCTGATCAGCTCCAATAGTTACAAAATTAAAACCTTTACTTATCATTTTTTGTGCATATTCAGGTGTACCATTATGAATACCTGCAAAGATATTGTTTTTCTTTGCATGCTCTAATATTCTTAATATTTCCGAATAAGCTTTTGTGTTTTCTGCTCTATCAAAACCAGGCTCTTCACCTATAGCTAAACTTAAATCAGCTGGTCCAATATAAATTCCATCAACACCAGGTGTTGACATAATTTCATCTAGTTTTTCTAAAGACTCTTTTGTTTCGATCATAGCTAATTTGAGCATTTCATCATTTGCATGTTTTGCATAATCTGAACCTCCATAGATTAATCCTCTAACCGGACCAAAACTTCTATAACCATGAGGAGGGTACATGCAAGCTTGAACAAATCTTTCTGCTTCTTCTTTATTACTTACCATTGGACATATAATTCCATAACAACCCGCATCTAGAATTTTCATTATTTGACCTGGCTCATTCCAGTTTACTCTAGCTAAAGGAGTTACATCTGTTGTTGAAATTGTTTGAAGCATTGGGAGTGCATTAGTGTAATCAACTAAGCCATGTTGCATATCTATTGTTAGAGAATCCCAACCTTGATGAGCCATTACTTCAGCTGAAACAGTACTAGGTATTTGAAGCCAACCATTGATAACAGGTTTCCCTGCCTTCATCATTTCTTTAACTTTATTTTTTCTCATTTTTAGATTTTTAAGCCCATGTGAGTATATTTCACATTTAGATAATCTTTGATTGCACCTGACCCACCTTCACGACCATAACCAGTTTGTTTTATTCCTCCAAATGGTGCTTCAGCAATTGCAACAACACCAGTATTTACTGCAACACAACCAGACTCTAATTTTTCAGATCCAATATGAGCTTTATCCATGGAATTTGTATAAAGGTAACTACATAAACCTAAGTCGTTATCATTTGCCCTTTCAATTACTTCATCAAAGGTTTTAAAAGTTAATATTGGAACTAGTGGACCAAAAGGTTCTTCTTTCATTATTGTAAAATTATCTTTTACATCATCAAATACAGTTGGCTCATAATAATAACCTTTATTAAAACCAGAAGGTCTTTGTCCACCCATTAATACTTTAGCTCCTTCTTTTTTTGTTGTTTCAACTAACTTTTCAATTTCTTCTAATCTCTTAGCGGTAGTTAAAGGTCCAAGATCCACACCCTCATCCATACCGTTACCAATTTTTAATTTTTTTGCTCGTTCCATAAAAGCATTAACGAATTCATCTTTTCTATTTTCTTGGATATAAAATCTATTTGGTGAAATACAGACTTGTCCATTATTTCTGAACTTACCAGTTATTGCTATATCAGCTACTTTATTCATATCTACATCTTCACATACAATAAAGGGAGAGTGTCCACTTAACTCCATTGTAACTCTTTGAACTTTGTCGGCTGCTTTTTTTAAAATAATTTTACCTACTCTAGTAGATCCAGTAACTGAGACTTTTTTAATTATATCAGACTCCATTAATTCATTTGATATTTCAGCAGGATC